>VGYC01000007.1 GCA_016873095.1 Planctomycetota bacterium
GGCCCAGCAACGCAACTGGCTCGGCCGAATCAGACGGTGATCGGGCGTCGACATCATGGCACTCGCACCACCTTACCCGTGGCGGCCGAGCGTTCCGCGGCCGCCAGCACGGCGACGGCAGCACGCGCTGCCGCAGGCGTGACGACCGACGGCGGTTTCCCCTCGCCCACGCATGCCGCGAAGTAGCCCAGCTCGTCGCGCAAGGCCCCGCCTGTCTGGCCATGCACTTCCGGCCAGTAAAGCGTGTCCGGACAATCGGTGCCGGACTTGCCGTGCAGGAAGACGTTCATGTCGCCGCCGTGAATATACAGGGCGCCGGCCGTGCCGATGATCTCCAGTGTTTCGTGAATGCGGAATGGTGTCCCATCCGGCAGGCACCAGACGTTTTCGATGACGCCGATGGCGCCGCTGTCGAAACGATACATCGCCCAGCCAAGGTCCGGAAAGCGCAGCTTGCGAATGCGATGCGTCAGCGCATAGACGGTCTCGATGCGGGCTGCTGACATCCACAGCATCAAGTCGGTGTCGTGGATGCCGTCGCCCAGTAGCGGGCCGACCTTCTCGAGCACGGTCGCGGAGCGGGCCGCCGGGATGTTGCGGCGGGCGTGCATGGACACGATCTGCCCGATCTCGCCGGCGCGAATGCGCTCGCGGGCGATGGCATAGCGTGGGTTGAACCGGCAAATGTGGCCGACCATCAAAATGCGATTCGCCTTGTCAGCGGCAGCGACGATCTTGTCGCACTGCGCCGGTGTCCGTGCCATCGGCTTTTCCAGCAAGACGTGCTTGCCGGCACGCAACGCCGCCACTGCCGGCTCGACGTGGTCATCCACGTGCGTCACCACGCTGACAGCCTCGATCTCAGGATCGGCCAGCAAGTCGTGATAGTCGCGATATTCATGGGACACTTCAAGCCGCTTCTTGATCTCCTGCCGCCGTCGATCTTGCCGCGAGCAGATTGCTCGCAGGTTCACTGTGGGCAAGGCAGCGGCCACCTCGGCGTGCTTCTCGCCGAAGAAGCCCAGACCGATAACGCCATAACCGATGCGTCTCATGATGCTCCCCGGTCGCCATTCCTTTTCTTCTCCTCGGTGAAATCATAGGGATCGAAGAACTGACGCAGTTCATCATCGAGGTCCTTGAAGTGCTGGAGCAGGCGGTCGTTCTCGCCGCGCGAGAGGTGCTTTTCATCTTCGGGACTACTGGGCGGGCCGGCTGTCAGGGGCAGTTCGAGCCAGTCGAGAAATGCCGTGCATTTCATCGCGGTCGCACCGCGCCGCTGGGCCGCCTGTTGCAGGCGATGATCGTCGGAGACCACGGTCAGCCGCCTGGGAACGGCGGCTTCGCGGATCAGGTCTTCGATGATGTCGTCCGCCTCGCGATCCGCCGGCGCGAACACGCTGGTGATGCCATGCTCGTCCACGGAGATCGCGCCAGCGCCGCGCGACGCATCGAAGACGACGGTGAGATGCACGGGCCTTCCCTTGAGGCCGGCTCGCAAGAGGTCCAGCAGGCGACGCCGCGACCGCTCCACGTCGCCGGGCACCGCCTTGCCGCCCAGCAAGCCCACGAAATGGATCAGGTTGTAGCCATCGATGAGAAAACTGGTCACCAGGGCATTGTAGTCTGCTCAGGGCGGCTCAGGGCCTGGCGCAAAAAAAGAGAGGCGTAGTGATGACCTACGCCTCTTCTCTATTGGGAACGACCGAAGGAACGGCCGGTATAGGGGGGCTAGTTTCGCTCGGCCTCGTCGGCCTCGCTCTCCGGTTCCGTGTCGGACGGAGCGGCGGGCAGACAGTAGTCTCCGCCCAGCCAGCGGCCGAGGTCGATCAGACGGCAGCGGGAACTGCAGAATGGCCTGTCCGGCCAGTCGCCAGGCCCCGCGGCCGGCATGTCGCGCCCGCAAATCGGGCAACGTATGCTATTCATCGGAATCTCATGACCCGGACTTCTGGCTTTTCGGCGAAGACCTGGCGTTTGATCCGCTGGAACTGGCGGACTTGCCGGTTGTGCCGGAAGTATCGCTGGATTTGGCTTCGCTCTTGGATGAATCACTTTTGGATGAATCACTTTTGGCGGCGTCGCTGGCGGGCTTGGCCGCGGCCTCGTCCGCCTTGGCGGCGCTCTTGTAGGACTCGCTGCGGTAGTCGGTCTGGTAGAAACCGGAGCCCTTGAAGATGATGGCCGCCCCCGTGCCGAACACGCGCCGCAGCTTCGACTTGCCGCACTTGGGGCACTTCTTCAGCGGCTTCTCGGTGAAGCTCTGGAACTCGTCAAAGTTGTGCTCGCAGGCATCACACTGATATTCATAAGTCGGCATGGCAAGATCCCCCCCTGATTTCCCAGCTTCTCAGTCCCAGGCTCAGGCAATCTCCTTGGACACGATGACCTTCGCCGGTCGCAGCACGCGGTCGTGGATCGTGTAACCATGTTCCAGAACCTGGATGACGGTGTTCGCGGGCTTGTCGGCGGCGGGTTGCTGCATGACCGCCTGGTGGACGTTTGGATCGAAGGGCCGATCCTCGGCCTCGATGCGCGACACGCCGTGGCGCTTGAAGACGTCGAGAAACTGATTCAGCACGATGGCCACGCCATCCACCAGCGGACCCTTCTCGTCGGCCTGCTTGGCGGCAGCCATGGCACGCTCCAGGTTGTCCAGCACCGGCAACAGATCGACGAAGACGTTGCTCGTCAGGTAGCGGCGTTCCTGGTCGCGATCTTTCTGATTGCGCTTCTGATAGTTCTCGAACTCGGCGCGATTGCGTTGCAGCATGTCCAGATACTGGTCGCGCTCCTGGGCGCGAGCACGCAGCTGCGCCAGTTCCTCCGCCGACGGTTGCTCTTCCTTCAATTGTTCCGCTTCATTCATGATCTCGCCCCGTCCTGTTCACGTTTCGCGCTCGAGTGCAACCTTTCGGAAAGAGGCACGCAAGCGCGAAACGAAACCGATCAACCCACTTTTTCCTCCGGTTCCTCCGTGGTGAACAGTCCCTTCAGTTTCGCGAAAAAGCTCTTGCGCTGCGGCGACACCTGTTTGTGGTCAATCTCCGCCAGCTCACGAAAGAGTTCCTCTTGCCGCTTGGTCAGGCTGCGCGGGGTTTCCACGGCGATCACCACAACCAGGTCTCCCTTGCGCTGGCTGCGCAGGTTGGGCATGCCCTTGCCTTGAATGCGCACGTACTCGCCGCTCTGCATGCCGGCACGAAGCGTATGCGTGATCGGGCCATCGAGCGTGGGTACCTGGATGTCGCCGCCGAGCGCCGCCTGGCTGAAGGTCACGGGAACCTGGCAGATCAAGTGATCGCCGTCGCGCTTGAAGAAATCGTGCTCGCGGACGCGAATCTGGCAGATGAGATCGCCGCGCGCCGCGCCGGGAGCGCCGGCCTCGCCTTCACCGCGCATGACGAACTGCAGACCATTGTAAGCGCCCGCGGGAATCGTGACCTCGATGCTGCGCCGGGCGGACACCCTGCCGCGGCCGTTGCACGACGTGCACGGATCGGTGATGATGGCGCCCGATCCGCCGCACGCGCGGCACGTCTGCTGGATGCGAAAGAATCCCTGGCTCACGAGGACCGCGCCATGACCGTCGCATTGCCTGCATTTGGCCGGACGCGTGCCGCGCCGGCAGCCCTGGCCGCCGCACTCGGAGCAATTCTCCTCGCGCGCGATGTTGATCGACTTCTTGCAACCCCTGGCTGCCTCGAGCAGGTTGATCTCCAGCTCATAGCCGAGGTCCTGCCCGGGCCGGGGACCGCGTTGCCGGCCGCCGCCGAATATGCCGCCCAGCAAGTCGCCAAACATGTCGAAGATCGATTGCGACGAGTTGAAATCCGGCATGCCCATGCCGTTGAGCCCGGCATGGCCGTAACGGTCGTAAACGTTGCGCTTGTCCGGTTCGCTCAGGACGGCATAGGCTTCAGCGACTTCCTTGAACTGGACCGCCGCCTCCTCGTCGCCGACGTTGCGGTCGGGATGATACTTCATCGCCAGTGAGCGATAGGCCTTCTTCAATTGCTCGTCGTTGGCGTTCCTGGGCACACCGAGCACATCGTAGAAACACCGCTTGTCGGCCATATCGTTCACTCCTCCATCTGGAGGACTCTCAAAAAAGATTGCAGATTGCAGATTGATTTCTTGGTTTACGTTTCGCGCTCGCAGGCTCAGCTCATCGACCGTGCCCTGCCAGCGCGAAACGTAAACCAGGCAATCTTAATCTACAATCTGCAATCTCAAATCTGCAATCTCAAGTTACCGGATGGCGCCGGCGACCTTGTTCTTGGGCTCGTCCTCGTCGATGCGCGTGATCATGACCTCGGTCGTGAGCATGAGGCCGGCGATGCTGGCGGCGTTCTGCAACGCCGAGCGCGTGACCTTGGTCGGATCGACGATGCCGGCCTTGAACATGTCGACGTATTCGCCGGTGTTGGCGTTAAAGCCGATGTTCGCGTTCTTCTCGCCGCGCTGATGGATCTCGTCGGCGACAACCGCGCCGTCGATGCCGGAGTTGGCAGCGATGGTGCGGACGGGTTTCTCGAGAGCGCGGACGACGATCTCGGCCCCGCTCTTCTCGTCGCCTTCGAGCTTCTTGGCGGCCGCCTCGACGGCGTCCACGGCGCGGATCAGGGCCACGCCGCCGCCCGGCAGAATGCCTTCGGCGACGGCCGCACGCGTCGCATGCAGCGCGTCTTCCACGCGACCCTTCTTCTGCTTCATGTCCGCCTCGGTGGCGGCGCCGACGCGGATGATGGCCACCCCGCCCGTCAGCTTGGCCAGCCGTTCGCTGAACTTCTCCTTGTCGTACTCGCTCTCGGTCTGATCCATCTGGGCACGGATCTGATCGATGCGCTTCTTGATGTTGTCTTTCTTGCCGGCGCCGTTGATGATCGTGCAGCTCTCCTTCTCGACGCGGACGGTCCTGGCCTTGCCAAGCTGGTCAAGCGTGACATTTTCCAGCTTGAGGCCGAGATCCTCGCTGATGAACTGCCCGCCGGTGAGGGTGGCGATGTCGCCGAGCATGGCCTTGCGGCGGTCGCCGAAGCCGGGGGCCTTCACGGCGCACACGTTGAGCACGCCGCGCAAGCGGTTGACGACCAGGGCCGCCAGCGCCTCGCTCTCCACGTCCTCGGCAATGATCAGGAGCGGCTTGGCCGCCTGCGCCACCTTTTCCAGCAGCGGCAGCATGTCGCGGACGTTCGACAGCTTCTTCTCGTAGATGAGGATGTAGGGATCTTCCAGTTCGCACTTCATCTCGGTGGGATTCGTGACGAAGTACGGTGAAATGTAGCCCTTGTCGAACTGCATGCCCTCGACAAACTCGAGCGAGGTGTCCGAAGTCTTGCCTTCCTCGACGGTGATGACGCCGTCCTTGCCGACCTTCTCAAAGGCGTCGGCCATCTGCTTGCCGATCTCCGGATCGTTGTTGGCGCTGATGCTGGCGACCTGCTCCATCTCTTCCTTGGACTTCAGTTGCTTGGACATGCCGTCGAGGAACTTGACTGCGGCCTCGACGCCCTTGTCAATGCCGCGCTTGACGGCCATCGGGTTGGCCCCGGCGGTGATGTTTCGCAGGCCTTCCTGGTAGATGGCCAGCGCCAGGATGGTCGCAGTGGTCGTGCCGTCTCCGGCAACATCAGAGGTCTTCTGGGCCACGGCATTGACCAGCTTGGCTCCCATGTTCTCGAACGGGTCCGGCAGGTCGATCTCCTTGCTGACGGTGACGCCGTCCTTGGTGACGCTCGGCCCGCCAAAGCTCTTGTCGATGATCACGTTCCGCCCGGTGGGCCCGAGCGTGCTGCCAACCGCATGTGCCAGCTTGTCCGCCCCGGCCAGGAGCTTCTTGCGGGCCTCATCGGTGTAGAGAAGTTGCTTCGCCATCTATGGTCTCCCTTGGGTACTCTGGTTTCTGTATGGATTGCAGAGTGTAGATTTGAGATTGCAGATTGTTACCAAATCTGCAATCTGCAATCGCAAATCTGCAATCGTTTGTCTACTTGACCACCTTCGCCAGGATGTCGCTTTCGCGGAGAATCTTGATCTCGCGGCGGTCGATCTCGACGTCGCTGCCGGCGTAGCGGCCGAAAATAACTTCATCCCCCTTGGCGACATTGAGAGCGGCGCGCTGGCCGTTGTCAAGCAGCTTGCCGGGGCCGACTGCCAAGATCTTGCCGCGCTGCGGCTTCTGGCGCGCCGTGTCGGGCAGCAGGATGCCGCCGGCGGTCACTTCTTCCGCCTCCAGCGTCTCGACCACCACGCGATCGTCGAGCGGCCGGACCTTCAGGTTCAGTTCCTTGCTCATCTTCAATCTCCTGAGAATCAAAAATCTGCAATTAGGAAATTACTACATTCCCATGTCACCCATACCGCCCATGCCGCCCATGCCCATGCCGCCCATTCCTCCCATGCCACCCATACCACCCATGCCGCCCATGCCACCGCCGTGATGGTCGTCGTGGTGGTCGTCCTTCTTCTCTTCGGGGATGTCGGCGACGAGCGACTCGGTCGTGAGCAGCAGGCAGGCCACGCTGGCGCCGTTCTGCAGCGCGCTGCGCGTGACCTTCACCGGGTCCACGATGCCGGCCTTGCGAAGGTCGGTGTACTCGCCCTTCTCGGCGTTGTAGCCGTAGTTCTTGTCCTTGCTGCGGCGGACGTGGGCGGCGACGACGGTGCCGTCTAGCCCGGCGTTGTCGGCGATCCAGCGGCAGGGAATGTCGAGCACGTTCTTCAGCAGCCGCACGCCCAGCGCCTGGTCGCCGTCGAGGTCCATCTTGTCGAGAACCTTGCTGGCCTGAATCAGGGCCGTGCCGCCGCCGGGGACGATGCCCTCGGCGATGGCCGCCCGCGTGGCGTGCAGGGCGTCCTCGTAGAGTGCCTTGCGTTCCTTCATCTCGGTCTCGGTGGCGGCACCGACCTTGACCTGGGCCACGCCGCCGGCCAGCTTGGCGAGCCGTTCTTGCAGCTTCTCGCGATCGTATTCGCTGTCGGTGGTGCCGATCTCGCGGCGGATCATCTCGCAACGGCCCTCGACGGCCTTCTTGTCGCCGATGCCCTCAGTGATGGTGGTGTTCTCGGCGTCGATCTTGACCTTCTTGGCCCGGCCCAGATCGCGAAGCTGGATGTTCTCCACCTGGATGCCCAGGTCCTTGAAGATCGCCTTGCCGCCCGTGAGCGTGGCGATGTCCTCGAGCATGGCCTTGCGGCGATCGCCGTAGCCCGGAGCCTTGACGGCACACACCTGCAAGATGCCCTTCAGCTTGTTGACCACCAGCGTCGCCAGGGCATCGCCCTCGAGATCCTCGGCAATGATGAGCAACGGCTCTTTCTTCTTCGAGATGGTCTCGAGCAGCGGGATCAGCGACTTCGCGGAGGTGATCTTCTCTTCGTAGATGAGGATGTACGGGTTTTCCAGCTCGACTGTGACGGTGTCCTGATTGGTGACAAAGTGCGGCGACAGGTAACCGCGGTCGAACTGCATGCCCTGCACGACCACGACCTCGGTGTCGGCGGTCTTGCCTTCCTCGATGGTGATGACGCCGTTGGAGGCGCCGACCAGCTTCATGGCCTCGGCCAGCTTCTTGCCGATCTCGGGGTTGTTGTTGGAGGCGATGGTCGCGACTTCAGTGATCTCCTTGTCGTCCTTGTCGTCGATCTTCTCGGCGAGGCGGTGCAACTCGTCGACGATCTTCTCGACACCCTTCTGGATGCCGCGCGTCAGGGCCATCGGATCGGCGCCGGACGCGATGCTCTTGAGTCCTTCGCGATAAATGGCCTCGGCCAGGATGGTCGCGGTGGTGGTGCCATCGCCGGCGACGTCGCTGGTCTTGCTCGCGGCCTCCTTGACCAGTTGAGCACCCATGTTCTCGTAGGGGTCTTGCAGCTCGATCTCCTCGGCCACGGTCACGCCGTCCTTGGTGACGTTGGGGCTGCCCCAGCCCTTGTCGATGACGGCGTTGCGGCCGCGCGGCCCCAGGGTGGTCCGCACCGCCCGGGCCAGCTTGCTCACGCCGGCCAGCAGCTTCTGCCGAGCCTCGTCGCTATAGGAAAGTTGCTTCGCGCCCATCCAAGCATCTCCTTTCGTTGCAACCGTGAAGGGCAAGTTCGCAACTTGCCCGGATAGATCCAGCCGGACGCGGCCGGTTTCCTGGCCGCCGTAGTCTATAGAGTATCTACTGGCAGGGTCGACCGCGTGTATGCAAGGCATGTGCCACATAACGGAATTGCCGCAACCAGCGATCATGTCATTACTTCCGATGCTGCCGCCGGGCCAGAAATTCTGCCAAACTGGCAGGACGGGTATTGCCGCCTGACAAATCAGGTTTCATCTCAGACCGATTAAGGAAGCGACAATGTCGGCTTCCTACAATAGCCAGCAGGTCACGAGTCACCTTCACCAGGAGAAAGCCGATGAACGCCAGGGAAGCCATCACCATTGCGTTGCAGGGGACCGGCGGCATGTTGCCGATGTACCTGGGCGACCTTTCGGACGCGGACTTTCTGGTCCGGCCGGCGCCGTCCGCCAATCACATCGCCTGGCAGCTGGGCCACCTGATCGCCTCCGAGGCACAGCTCATCAAGGGGCAGGTGTCGACGGCGGTCTATCCAGAGATGCCGGCTGGATTCGACAAGCAACACGGCAAGGAGACGTCGGCCGTCGAACCGCCCAAGGGATTTGCCACGAAGGCGGACTACCTGTCGTTGTTCGCAAAGGTTCGGGAGGCCACAGTCGCCAATCTGCAGAAGCTCAGCGACGCCGATCTTGACAAGACCACAACGGGCCCGATGGCCGCCTATGCGCCAAACGTGGGAGCGATGTTCCTGCTGGTCTCGAACCACACGCTGATGCACGCCGGACAGTTCACCGTGGTCCGCCGCAAGCTCGGCAAGCCGGTGCTGTTCTGATCATGCTGTTCTGATCATGGCGTTTCGCTGGGAGCCGGCAGGCGACCATTATCGCCCCGGGCGCCAGGCTCCTCGCCAATCCGGGAACGATGCCATGTCGCAAGCACAGACGTCAGCCCCTGAACACAACGTCACGGGCATCGACTATGCACGCCGCGAGCATTTTTGCTATCGCGGGCCGATCATCGACATTCACACGCACGTGACGCAGACGCGACCCGGCGATCCGCCGGCGGGACCGCCTCCCGAGAACCGAGCAGGCGCTACCTCCGAACAGGCGGCAGTGATGCTCGACGTTGCCCGCGAGTTCGGCATCGTCAAGAGCGTGTCGATGTGTCCGCCCGAGGACATTCCGGTTCTGCGCCAGCGCTTTGGCGATGCCATCGGTTTCAATGGTTCAATAGTGAAGAAGACCGTTGACGATCCGGACGATGCCGCCATTCGACTGCTCGAGCGCTTCCTTGAACAGGGAGTCGCGATCATCAAGTACTGGTCGGCGCCGCGCGGTCGGGAGCGTGGCCTGTTCGTCGATGCTCCATGGCGTATCGAGACGACGCGCCGGGCCATTGCCGCCGGCGTGCGCATCTTCATGGTCCACGTCGCCGACCCGGATGCCTGGTTTGGCACTGTCTACGCGGATGCCGGCAAGTTCGGCACCAAGGCCGAGCAATACGTCGGCCTGCGCCGCATGCTCGAGATGTTTCCCGAGGCTGCCTGGATTGGCGCTCACATGGGAGGCGATCCGGAGCACCCCGATCACCTGCAGGCCTTGCTTGAGACCTACCCGCACTTGCATCTCGACACCAGCGCCACGAAATGGCAGGTCCGCGAAATCTCGCCGCGGCGGACCGCCATCCGCGACTTGATGTGCCGGCATCCGGATCGCTTTCTCTTTGGCAGCGACCTGGTAACCCGTCAGCATCTGCCGCGCGAGCACTACGTCAGCCGCTACTGGTGCCAGCGGACCCTGTGGGAAAGCGACTGGCAAGGTCCCAGCCCCATTGCCGACCCGGACTGGCAGCAGGCCGAGCAGCCGACGCCGCCGCTGGCGGGCGTGCGCCTGCCGATGGCGGTGCTCGACAAGGTCTATTTCCGCAACGCCGAGAAACTGCTGGGCAACCTCCACGTCGCCGGCTGCGCTCCAGTCCTCTCTTGATGCTACCGTAGGTGCAACACGCGGCAGTCCCAGCGGCGCCGCTCATCGAGGGGCGGGCGAAAGGGATCGCGCAATGGCATGGCGTGAATCCTCCATTGCGATCATGGGCTTTCCGCCGCCAGCGCCGCCTGATGCCGGGCCGCCTGATGCAGGGCCGGCACGGTCTGTCGGTGATCGCCCTGGACGTAGAAACTGGCGCCGCCGTCGGCGACGGTGCGGACGAGGATCGTCTTCCAGGGGCGGTAGTAATAGCGCGGGTCGGTTTTCGGGGCCTCGTGGGCCAGGTCGCCGTCGAACGGCAGCAGGTCAAAGACGCCCGTGGCGAATCGGCGGATTTCACGGCCTTCCTGACGCGCGACATTGCGAGCCATCGACAACGCCTTCAGGTAGACCTCGGGGCCCATGACGGCCGTGCCGAAGCTCAGCAGCACGCCCCCTTCCAGCCGACGCACGCCTTCCGTGAATACGAGGAAGTCGTGATAACTGCTTTGTCCCAGGGCGGCGCCGTCGCAATTGGGATGCTCGTGAATGATGTCGTAGCCGACGCCCACATGTACCGTGACTGGCACGCCAAGCCTGACTCCCGCAGCGAGAACGCTCACGTCCTTGTTCGGAAAGTCTCCCTCCAGGATCGCCCGGCCAAGTGCCTCGCCAAGCCCCAGGCCGGCGCGGACGCCGTCGCGGATGACATCGTTCATGCGGCCGGTCTCGTGCCAGAGGCCGAACTCGCCGGTCTGGATGTAGCGGGCAACGCTTTCCGTGGTGGCGCCGATGAGGGCGAGTTCCCAGTCGTGGATCGGCCCGGCGCCGTTCATGGCGATGTGTGTCAGCAGGCCGCGCTCCATCAAGTCGATCAGGAAGCGCGACACGCCGGCGCGCAGCACGTGTGCCCCCATCATCAGGATGCGCGACGCGCCCTGGTCGCGAGCTTGCACCAGCCGCTTGCCAAGTTCAGGTAGCGCAGCGTGCGCGAACTGCGGCGTGGGTCCTTCGAGGGGCAGCAGCGCCGACAGGTCGAGATCGTGCTTGCGTGATGCCAGCGGCTGAATCTTGAGGCGGCGACGATCGAAGAGCGGATATGGCATGATTTACATCTGGCGTTCGAGGAATCCCGTCATTGCCGTGTCGCGCCGCTTACCTTCGCCGCAGCAGCAATAGCGTCAAGTCGTCCTGCAATTCCCTGGCGGCGGTGAACTTCTCGACGGCGTTCTTGGCCAGCTCGGCACAGGCTGGCAGCGGCCTGTCGGCAGTGAAATGCTTCACGACATCCGAGAGCCGGCGCGTACCGAACATCGACTTGCCGGCCGGCTCGTGCGCCTCGACAGCGCCGTCGGTGAAGAAAACAAGCGTGTCTCCGCGCGCCAGCAAGATGCGCGTCTCCGGATACTGGAAGTTGCCTTCCTCGAAGCCCAGCAGCCGGCCGGTGGGCACGTCCAGTTCCTCGACCGATCCGTCGACGCGGCGCAGGAGCGGCGCCGGATGCCCGCCGGAAGCCAGAACGACCTCGCCCGTGCCAGGGTCATAGAGTCCATGGCTGAGCGTCACGAACATGCCGCCGGGGTTGTCTTCGGAGAGCGTGGCATTGAGTTGCTTCAGCGTGGGGCCGGGATGCCGGCTCAGCGACGACAGGTGCCGGCACAGCGTGTGAACCGCGACCATGAACAGCGCTGCCGGCATGCCCTTGCCGGACACGTCGCCGATGTAAAAACCCAGCCGGCCATCGGGCGCCTTCATGAAGTCGTAAAGGTCTCCGGCCACCTGCCGCGCCGGAAAGACCTCGCCGTGAATCTCGAAGCCCGCGCCGGGAAAGCCCTCGACTTCGTGCGGCAGATAGCCCTGCTGGATCTCGCGGGCCAGCGCCAGTTCCTGTTGCAGGCGCTGCTGACGCAGGCGCTCGGCGTGCAAGGCGGCGTTCTCCAGCACGACCGCCAGCTGCAGGCAGATGGTCGCCAGCAATTGCAAGTCCTCGGTGCGAAACGGATGGCCGCGGCGAAAGCGGTCCACCTGCACCACGCCCAGCCGCTTGCCCCCCTGGCCGATCAGCGGCACGCACAGCACGGAATGCAGATCCAGCGATGTCAGGGTCGCGGACGATTTGAAACGGTCATCGGCGCCGGCGTCCTCGCTGAGCAAGCCGACGCCCTCATCGAGGGCGCGGCGAACGATGGTGCGGCTGTAGGGGTAGGCCGACGCGTCCTCGGCATGCCGGCAACGCTGGCCGCGCACCACTAGCCGCTCTCCCTCGCACAGCAGCACCATGGCCCGGTCTGCCTGCGGAAACAGCCGGATCAATTGTTCCAGCATCTTTTCCAGCAAAGGTTCCAGGTCGAGCGTCCGCCCCAGGTTCTGTGCGATCTCGAGGACGACCTGGAGCTTCAGCGCCGGATCATGCGTGTACACGCTCTGGTCGAGGATGGTGGCATTGACCTGCTGCCTGACAACCAGGCTCGACTCGGTGCTGGCCACGGTGGGCGCGGGGCGCAGAGCGAAGAGGTAGGGTCCGATCTGAAAGACATCGCGTTCATTGACGGCCTCGGCCACGCGCGGCGCCAGCCGTTTGCCGTTCAGATAGGTGCCGTTGCTGCTCTCCAGGTCTTCGAGAAAGTAGCGGCCGTCGCGCAACAACAACTGGGCATGATGCCGGCTCACCGCCCGCCCGTTGAGGCAGACGGTCGAGTCATATTGCCGGCCCATGATGATGCGATCCTTGTCCAGCGGAAAGGACCGCCCCGCATCCGGCCCCTGCAGCGTGACGAGCGTGGCCATGCCGTTAATCTAACTCATCCATTTGGCGATTGCCAGAGGCGGAGCGCCCGATGCGGGGATGCGTGGCTTGATGCTTGTTTCTTCGTTGTCGGTTGCATTGCGCCCGCGAGTTTTGCACACACCCGTCGGTCGTGGCCACCCTTTCCTCAGCTCGCACGAATCGCAGCCATGGCAAACACAGAATGATGTGTGTACCAATGTATTGACATGAACTGCTTGACGATTCGCAATGCCGCTATCCTGGCCTTGCTGCAGCTTGGCGCCGTCTCCGCCACGGCGCTCACAGCCGCATTGGTTTTCAGGTGGCATACCGGGTATGGTTTGACCGAACCGCTGTCAATCCGGCAGATTGCTGACCACGGCTGGTATTGTTTGCTGGTGCCAGTCGTCTGGTTCGTCGTCACGTATCAGATTCTTGGGCGCGATGATTCTTCTGATCGCGCCCGCGGCCTGGCCGCTCTTTCCGGTATTCTCTTGCTGGCCGTGCTTCTTCTCGCCGCAAGTTATACCGCATGGCATGCGTGGTTGCTCGTCGGTCATCACGCATAGCCGTCAAGCTTCTCGAGTGTTGCGGAACTGGGCCCTGGGACCCGGCCGTCCGAAGGCAATTCGTTGCCGGGGTGCAGTGAGGGGGGTGGCAACGCAACGACTCTTTGCTCTCACGTGCGCGCGGCGATGGTCTCCTGCCGCCGCTGCTGTCGCGAGTTTCGTTCTTCCGCGAACAGCTCGCGTACCTTGCGGCGCGACACGCGGTCGGCGAGCCAGGGGAAGAAACGGCTGACCAGCACCAGCAGCTTGCCCTTGAAGGACAGGCAGGTCTCGTGGCTGCCGCGTTCGATGGCGCGGAGCGTTTGCCGGGCCACCTGCTCGGCGGTCATGCCGCGGAGATGGTCCATCTGGATGAGGGCCTTCTGCTCCAGCATGTTCTGCGAGAAGTTGGTCTGCGTCAGGCCGGGGCAGACGAGCAGCACGTCGATGCCGTCCTTGGCGACCTCGGCGCGCAGGGCTTCGCTGAAACCCTGGACGGCGAACTTGCTGGCCGAGTAGTCGCTGCGCGCCGGGATGCCACGCTTGCCGGCGATGGAGGAGATATTGACGATGGCGGGACGATTGCCCTGTTTCAAGACGGGCAGGAAGGCCCGCGTGGTTTCCGCCAGCCCGAAGAAGTTGACCTCCATGATCTTGCGGAGCCGATCCGGCGCGGCGTCGGCGAAGTGGCCGGTGGCGCCGATGCCGGCGTTGTTGATAAGCACGTCGAGCCCGCCGAAGTAGCGGTTACTCGCTTCCACCATGCGACGGCGGTCGGCCGGCTCGGTGACGTCTCCCTGCACGCCTTCGATGAACCCACCCTGGCCTCGGACCTTTTGAACAAGTTCCTCGAGCAGATCGACGGAGCGGGCCACAGCCAGCACGCGGCCACCCATGTTGGCCGCCTGCTCCGCCAGCTCCCGGCCAATGCCCTGCGAGGCCCCGGTGATCAATACCCGTGATCCGGCGATGCGACGGCGTCGACCCATGCTGTCCTCGGCTATCTCAAAACCACAGACACAGCTACTGACAATTGCATGTCAATGGCAGGAACTCGACAATTCTATCAGGCAAGGTCGAGCGGCCGACTGGCAAGCCGGGCAAAATGTGCGGGCGGCGACGGAGAACCGGCCGTACAGACCGATTCTTCGCTAGCATCGGAACCGTTGACGAGACTGTCTTTGCAAACTCATCCAGGTCGAGAAACGGTCCTCAGACGCAAGACGTAGATGGTGCCGTTGGCATTGCCGACGGCCAGATGCTGGCCGTCGTGGGCGAAGGCGATGGCGCTGATGCCGCCGGGCCAGTCCCACTGGTGCAGTTGCTTGCCGCTGACGGTGTCGCAAACGACGAGCTTGGTTGCATACCAGGCTGCCAGGCGTTTGCCCGTGGCATCGAAGCGGAAGTTCGCGTAACTCGGCAGACCAGTCAGCCTGAGTCTTTCCACCGGGACCTTGCCGGTCAGGTCCCAGAGCACGACGGTGTTGCCATCGCCGACGGCAAGCGTCCGGCCGTCCGCTGCGAGGGCGACGCGGTTGGCCTTGATGGCGGGGAAGGACATTGGCACCAGACCGTTGGCGGTGACCCGCCACACCTGGACCACGTTATCGTCGCCATAGGACTCAGAAGGAGCGGCGACCAGGAACTGGCCGTCCGGCGACAGCGACAGGCTCGCCACGCGGCCGTCGGACATCAACTTCTTGACCGTGAAGCGGATCCTTGGTTGCGGACCGTCGAGATCGATGATGCTGAGGTCCGGTTCAACGCCGCCGCGTGCCAGGACCTTGCCGTCGGCGCTGAAGCTCTGCTTGACGTGGCCCCAGTTGCGATTGTGCCCGTCGATGGGCTTGAAGCGCGGCGCGGCGTTCGGGCCGTTGATGTCCCAGAGCGTGAAGTGACCGTGGCTGAGCAGCAGGTCCGTGCTGCCGGGGAGGAAGTGAACGGTGTCCGCTCCGCTGGGCAGGACGGTCGCCCGCAGCACGTTGTCGGCACACAGGGTCCATACGTGGGTCGATGATCCGTCGGTCGAGGCGAGCCGCTGATCATCACGGCTGAAATCCAGGGAGATAATGTTTGCCCGATGACCGCGCGGCGAGGTTCTTTCGACGTAGGAATCGCCCACGCGATCCCAGACGCGCAATGTTACGCCGTCGCCGGCGGCTACCAGGTTGCCGTCGGCAGAGGCGGCCGTGCCGGCAGCGTATCCACTTTTCCACGGCAGCTGCAAACGCTTCATCTCACGCGCCGGCTTCACGGTCAGGTCAAAGTCCCGCGTCGCCATCGCATAACCGCCAACCGATAACGTCCGGCCATCGGCGGCAAAGCGCGCGAAAGTCACTTGACTGCCGATGTTCAGCTCGAAGCGCAAGCCCGGGGTCTGCCCACCGATGTCCCAACAGCGAACGGTCTTGTCGAGCGGAACGGCGAGCAGATCGCCGTGCAGGGCATAGCTCAGGTGCTCGAGATGAGGCGAATCGATCTTGATGGCGGCCCGCCTGCGCGGCGTGGCGCCTGCAACGTCGAAGACATGAATGTGCTTGTCGAAGCGCATGACCACGCCGACACGCTTGCCGTCCGTGCTGAAGATAACATTGCTCGCCGAGTTGGGGCCGCCCGGCACCTTGACCAGGGAGACCGGCCTGGCAAGCTTGTCGCCGACCTTCAGGAGCCAGAGCTCGTCTCGATCGCGAAGGAGCGCGACGCTTGCGTCCGGACTCACGCGCGCGATCCACTTGCCCTGGGCAAGCCGCTGGGAAAAGACACGGATTGGTTGCAGGCCGGAGAGACTCCAGAGCTGAAGCGCCGATTCGGCCTCGACCACGGCCTCGTCGCGACCGCGCACGAAGCCGCGAAACGTGCCGGGCATCACGGCCAGCGCGCGCAGGCTGCCGGCATCCCAGAGACGCGTCACGTTGTGCCAGTAATCGCCGGCAGCGATGAAGCGCTTGCTGTCGCTGATCGCGACCATGGCGATCGGGTACCACTCCTTGTGCGCCTGTTCACCGAGGACGGCTACCAGTTCCCTGGGCTGCCCCATGATCCGTTCTGTGGCGGGGATTCGCGCGGCGTCCAGCTTCGCCAGTGGGCCGGGCCGAAGTTCCTGTCGTCGGGCCGCCTTGAGCGCGGCGGACACGGCGGCAGATGGTTTCCCCCAGGCGAACGGCTCCGGGCCGGCAACGCCTGGAGGCGGATCAGCCAGCGGGTCGCGCCGAGGTTGATTCGCCGCCAGCAGCTCGAAACGTTCGCGTTCCTGGTAAGTCAGGTCACGCGTGCGCCGCGGCAGGACGACGCTCCATAGCTCGACCGGCCACAGCCGGGCCGTGTGGTCGTGGCTCACCGTTGCGACCTGCTTGCCATCGGCGCGGAACGCCACCTGGATGACGGCGCCGGTGTGTCCGCGATAGAGCGCGCTCATCTTGCCCGTGGCGCTGTCCCAGAGTCCCGCCGTGCCGTCGTGCGATCCGGTCAGCACCTGGCTGCCGTCGTGATTGACGGCCAGCGTGCTGATGCCGCTCTCATGGCCGCGCAAGGTCGCCAGCAGCTGGCGCGAGCTCAGGTCCCAGACATGAGCGATCTTCCCCGCGCTGGTGACCAGGCGCTTGCCGTCGCCGCTCACGGCGAGTTGGCCGACCTGATCGGAGAACCCCTTGAAGCGGAATAGCTGGCCGCCGGTCGCCGTTTCGTGGATCGTGATCTGACTGCCCTTCGCCACCACGACGCACTGGCCGTCCGGTGTGAATGCGAATGCGACGCGGCCGTAGCTTTGCGGGGACCGATATTCCGCCAGCACCTTGCCGGTCGTGGCGTCGTAGAGCTTGGGCAAGCGGGCTTCGACATCGTAGCTGATCAGGCGCTTGCCGTCGGGAGCTAAGCGAGGAATGAAGTCGTCGTCGCTGCTTCGCCAGCCGTCGCTCTTGCGGCCGGGGACGACGCCGACGAGCTTGCCGGTGGCGGCGTCCCAGAGCTGCAGCCGGCCCAGCTCGGCCGTGCTGTGCGCGTTGATGTCGACCTTGACGCCGATGCCCAAATCGATTTCCTTGCCGGTCTTCGGGTCCTTCTTGTCTTTGGCCGGCATGTTGCCTCCGGCGAGCCGGCGATGGCCGTCGCCCATCGTCAGTACGTGCCTGCCGTTCGGGCTGAAGAAAGCAGCGCTCGCGCCGGTTTCCAGACTGTCGATCGCCAGCGAATCCTTGCCGCTGGCCACGTCCCAGACCAGGACCGAGGCGGGCGCGAGCTTGGCTTGCTTCTCGACCCGGCTGACGCCGGCGGCCGTCACGATGCGCTTGCCGTCATGACTGAAGCGGACCATCCGGACGGGGCCCAGGTATCGTCCGAGGCCGATGACGCGTACCTCCTTGCCCGTCGCGGTATTCCAGAGACGCACGGTCCCATCCAGCGACGCGGTCGCCGCCAGCTTGCCGTCGGGACTGTAATCGAACGCGGTGACATTGCCGGTGTGCCCGGTCAGTGCCGTTTCCGGCATCCTGGGCGCTTCGAGCGTCCAGATGCGCGTCAGGCCGCCGCTGGTGGTCACCGCCAGCTTGCCGTCCGGGCTGATGTCCACATCCGCGACCGCCTGACCATGGCCACGCAGGATGGCCTTTTCGATGCCGCTATCGACTTCCCAGACGCGGGCTGTGGCGTCGGGCGACCGGGTGAGCAGCAGTTTCCCGGAGCGGTCGAAGCGCAGGCCGCTCACGGCGTCTCCATGGCCGCGCAGGCGCAGCGTCTCCTTGCCGGTCTTCGCATCCCAGAGGCGCACCGTTCGGTCGCCCGCAGCAGTCGCGATGAGCTTGCCATCGGGACGAAACGCGATGGCCGCGATCTTGCCGTCATGTCCCGTCATCGTGCAGATGAACTTGCCGGAGCCGGCATCGTAGACGCTCGCCTCGGACTCAAAGCCGATGGCGACCAGTCGCCCATCTGCAGAGATGTCTGCCGCCTGTGGCCTTCCCACCGGACCGGGTTTCAGCCCCGGCGGCACATGGGAATAACCCGCCAGCGTTTTTCCAGTTCCCACGTCCCAGAGATGGGCCGCGGTCCGCGAACCGTCGAGCAGCGACAGGTATGCGGCCGGGCCATGGACCGTGACTTCCACGGACATGGACATCTGGGAGTGCCCGGAGCCGGAACCTGCCTTGGCATCCGCATCATACTCCGGGTCCATCGGGACCTTATCGGAATCCGAATAACTGCTGGACCACCCGGCTGCGGCCGCGACCATCAGGACCTTGCCGCTATCCGGTGTGAAGCGCGCGAGCTTCAACGACGGCTTGGAGGAGAACAACCCCGCTTTGGCCTTCGCACGCAGAGTTTGCAGCAGCTTGCCGCTCACGGCATCATAGACGCGGGCGGCGCCGTCCCAGGAGGCCGTGACGATCCGCTTGCCGTCCGGGCTGAAATGCCCTTCGATCACCTTGTCCTTCGAGCCACGCAGACGGTGAACCTCCTTGCCGGTCGTGAGATCGATGACGAAGGCGAGACGATCGGTGTAGCGGTCCGTCTTGCCGTCGGAGTGCACGACCGTCGCATAGCCGTTGCCGGTGACAATGACCTTGCTGCCATCGGGACTGAAATTCACGGTCTCCACAGGCAAGCCGTAGCCCGGCCACTGGAGAAGCGTCTTGCCAGAATCGACGTCATGAATCTGCAGCGAAGGGCCGGCCACGGTAAGGATCCGCTTGCCGTCCGGGAGAAACCGACTGAAGCGGTCGCCGTGATTGACGACGCGAATTTCACGGCATGCGCTCATGGCTGCATACAGGGAGCTGAAGGTAAGATGATGCGGCGTTCGCTTCGTGCCCTCGATGGCGAGCAGCAATGCGAGGCCCGGATCGCGGAGGCGGGCGGCATCGGCCTCGGCGGCCAGGCGCAGGCCTTCCGCGCGGCTCAACGCCAGATTCTTGGCATCGCGATCGCTTTCGGCTTGCTTGCGTGCCTTGGCCTCGGCCTCGCGTGCCTGTGCTTCCTTCTTCCGGGCGGCGATGGCGGCATCCTTGGCCTTGGCCTCTTGCCGGCGTGCCTCCGCCTCCTCGCGCTGCGCTTTCTCGGCCAGCTCGGCCTTGTTGCGCGCCTCTTGCTCGGCCCGGACTGCGGCTTGCTTGGCCAGAATCTCGGCCTCGGCCTTGTCGTTGGCTTTCTTTTCGGCTTGAACCGCGCTGTATTCCGCCGCCACGGCGTCCTGCCACTTCCAGGTAATGCCCGCCATGCCCAGCGTGGTGATGAGGACAATGGCGGCCAGGAGCGCCGCGACGGCCGGCCGTCGCCTGGCCCACTTGATGGTGCGTTCCCAGGCGCTCGTCGGCCGCGCCAGAATCGGCTCGCCGCGCAGCCAGCGCTCCAGATCGTCGGCCAGCGCCGCCGCCGATGCGTAGCGCCGCGCCGGGTCCTTTTCGAGGCACTTGAGTGCGATCACCGACAAATCGGGATCGGCCTCGGCGTTGAATCGTCGCGGATGCTCCGGCTCGCGCTCGATGACTTGCAGCACCGTATCGAGCACTGAATCGGCGCGAAACGGCGGCCGGCCCGTCAGCAACTCGTAGAGGATGGCGCCCAGGCTGTACACATCCACCGCCGTCGTCAGCCGCTTCTCCGCCCGCGCCTGCTCGGGCGCCATGTAGCTCGGCGTGCCGACGATGGCCCCGCTGCGCGTCTGCTGGCTATCGCCCTCCACGCGCTTGGCCAGGCCGAAGTCGGTGACAAAGGGGATTGCAGATTGCAGATTGAAGATCGCCGATTGTTCAGACTCGAGGAGGATATTCGCCGGTTTCAGGTCGCGGTGCAGGATGCCGCGCTGATGGGCATGGTGGACGGCTCGTGCGACCGTGGACAGCAACCGTATCGCATCGGCTTGACGGCTCCGAAAATCTGAAATCTGCAATCTAGAATCTGCAATCCACTTGGCCAGGCTGTATCCTTCGATCAGCTTCATGCTGAAATAATGCTGCCCCTCGTGCTCGCCGACCTCGTAGACGGGGACGACGTTGGGATGGCCGAGATCGCCGGCAGCCTGAGCCTCCGTGCGAAACCGCTCGACGTCGCTTGCGGAAGCGAGCTGTCCGGTCAGGATCATCTTCAGCGCCACAATGCGGTTGAGGCTGATTTGCCGGGCCCTGTAGACCACACCCATGCCGCCGCGGGCAATCTCTTCCAGAAGCTCATAGTCGCCGACGTGGCGAATCGTGGCGCCCATCAAGGAATCGGCAGCAGCAGGAGCGGAGTCCTGCCCCAATGAGCCCTCAGACGCGAAGGACCTTGGAACAGCGGGCCCGATTGTTTCGGCCTCGGTTGCATGACCTCTGCCCCAGATCGGCTCGGTTTCCGCCGGCGAACCCGCCGGGCTGTCTGTCCTGTCACCGGCCAGATCCGTCAAGGGCTTATCCAGGAAGGGCTTTTCCAGGAAGCTGCCTGCCTCGCCATGGGCCGCGAGCAAGTCTTCGACGCGCCGTCGCAACAGCGGATCGCCGGCGCAAGCTTCGTCCAGCCGGGCCAGCCGTTCCTCGTGCGTGGTTTCTTCCAGGACAGCGGCAAAAAGGGCTTCGACACGTTTCGGGTCGGGATGCATGGCGCGATACCTTGGTCGTGGTTGTAGTCTTCTAGACAATGCGCCGTTTGCCGGCTGCGCGCCTCAGAGTCGTGCAAAAATTCTCGTGGCCGCAAGCTGCTAGCTTGCGTGCCGAAGGAAGCGACAAGCTGGCAGCTTGTCGCTACGAAAGCGACCGCTCGTCGGTCTGAGCGGAGCCTCGCTAGCGTTTCGGGCTCAGGCGTTCGAAGAGCCAGGCGCGGGCGTAGGCCCAGTAACGATCGGCCGTGGCGCGCGAGATGCCCAGGCAGCGGGCCGCTTCCTCGACCGACAGGCCCGCGAAATAGCGAAGCTTGACGAGTTCGGCTTTTTGCGCATCCTCCGCAGCCAGGTTGTCCAGGGCCTCGTCCAGGGCCAGCAGGTCCGCGGCGGGAGCGGGCGACTGGGCTTCGATCTGATCCAGGTCGAGGCGCTGGCGGTCGCCACCGCGCTTGTGCCGTTGCTTCTTCCGCGCGTTGTCAACCAGGATGCGGCGCATGGACTCGGCGGCGGCCGCGAAAAAATGGCCGCGACTATCCCAGCGCTGCTCGGGGTCCCCGGCCTTGCGGCCGCTGGCCACCAGTCGTAGATAGGCCTCGTGCACCAGGGCGGTGGCCTGCAAGGTCTGCCCCGGCTGTTCTTGCGCCAGCTTCTGCGACGCCAGCCGCCGCAATTCATCGTAGACCAGCGGCAGCAACTCGCCGGCGGCGCGCGCATCCCCCTGGTCGATGGCGTTCAAGATCCGGGTGACATCGCTCATGATCCCCTGATTGTGAACCATGCCCTCATGCTTGTCAATTCGCCCAGGTAGCCAGGCAGCTGCAGACGTTCGCACCACTTGACTCGGCGCGTCGTGCCATTTAGCCTGAACGAACATGCATCGCGAGATTTCTCACAGCGACACGGCCTTCTCGACGGAACGAAACCTGTCCCTGTATCTGATGACCGGTTTCCTGGGCTTGCTCATTGCCCTCGACCTGCTGCCCAGGGCGGGAGGCTGGCTTGGCTTGCCGATGCCGGAGTGGTGGCCGTCCCGGTTCTACAACTTCGAGTTCGCGCTCATCGCCGCTGTCATCGGCGGCGCCCGCGTGTTGTACACGTCGCTGCAAGGCCTGATGGATGGGAAGATCGGCGCAGACCTGGCCCTCGCCGTCGCCTGTATCGCCGCCATCCTCATCCAGGAGCCGCTGGTCGCCGCCGAGATTGTGTTCATCGGCCTGGTCGGCGAATGTCTCGAAGGCTTCACCTTTGCGCGTACGCAGAGCGCCATCCGCAAGATCGTCGAGGTCACGCCCAGGCGCTGCTGGGTGCTGCGCGACGGCCAGGAAGTCCGCGTGCTGACCAGCGAGTTGCAGGTCGGCGACCGTGTGGTCGTCAAGCCGGGCGGCAAGGTTCCGGTGGACGGAGTCGTCACCGATGGCCGATCGGCGGTGGACACGAGTGCACTCACTGGCGAATCGTTGCCCGCGGACAAGGGCCCCGGCGATGAGGTGCTGGCCGGCTCGCTCAATCAGTTCGGCGCACTGACAATCGAGGCGAAACGGGTCGCAGAGCATACGGTCGTCGGCCGGGTCATCGAGCTGACCGCGCGGGCTCTCAAGGACAAGGCCGCACTGGAGCGGACCGCCGACAGGCTGGCTCGGTACTTCCTGCCCGCGGTGCTGGGCATTGCCGTGGTGACCTTTCTGGGCGCGATGTTCTTTCACGGCACGTCGTGGTTCCGGGCAGCCGATGCGGCACGGCCGAGCTTCCGGCAAATCGTGACGCTGAGCGTGTATCCGACGCTGTCGGTGCTGGTCGTGGCCTGCCCGTGCGCGCTGATCCTGGCAACGCCGGCGGCCATCATCGCCGCTCTCGGCCGGCTGGCGGGGACCGGCGTCCTCATCAAGGGCGGCTCCGCGCTGGAACGGCTCGCGGCCGTCAGCGCCTTCGCCTTCGACAAGACCGGCACCCTCAGCGAGGGCCGCCTCGAGCTGGGCGCCGTCCGCGGCCTGGGTGCTACCAGCCCCGACGAACTGCTGCGCATCGCCGCCGGCGCCGAGCAGCGCAGCGAGCATCTCATCGCCAGGCTGATCGTGCAAGAGGCAGCCGCCCGCAATCTTGCGGTCGATCCGGTGGACGATTTCCAGGCGCATCCCGGCGCCGGCGTCACGGCACGCACGGCTGCCGGGCCGGTCGTCGTCGGCACGCGGCGGCTGGTGGAGGAGCAGGGCATCGCCGTGTCGGCCGAGGCTCTCGCGCTGCTTGAGGATTTCGACACGCGCGGGGAGACGGCGCTGCTGGTCGCGCACGCAGGGCAGATTCTGGGCGCCATCGGCGCCCGCGACCGCGTGCGGCAGGATGCCGGCCCGGTCCTTGGGCAGCTTCGCGCTCTGGGCATCGATGAGCTGGTGTTGCTGACGGGTGATCGCGGCGCCGTGGCCCGCGCGTTCGCGGTGGATCTGCCGTTCACGCAGGTTCACGCCGAGTTGTTGCCGGATCAAAAGGCGGACTTCATTGCGCGGCTGAAGGAGACGGACAGGGGCGCTCGCCACGTGGCCATGGTGGGCGACGGCATCAACGACGCGCCCGCGCTGGCCCGCGCCGACGTCGGCCTGGCCATCGGCGGCACCGGGACCGACGTGGCCGCCGAGGCCGGCGACGTCGTCTTCATGAGCGATCCGCTCAAGCCGTTGCCGTTGGTGCTACGGCTGTCGCGCGAGACGGTGCGCATCATCCGTCAGAACATCATCGTCTTCGCCTTCGGCGTCAACGCCGTCGGCATCCTGATCACGGCCTGGCTGTGGCCGGTGTTCGCGCCGGACGACTGGCAGCGGCATTCGCCGCTGGCGGCGGTCATTTACCATCAGCTCGGTTCGCTGCTGGTGCTGCTGAACTCGATGCGCTTGTTGTGGTTCGAGCGGTCGGCCACAAGCCCCACGCTCATCCGCACGCGCGCGACGCTGCGCCGGCTCGACGATTGGCTGGAGAGGTACCTCGATCTCGGCGAGGCCGTGCACTGGGTCGAGCATCGCTGGAAGCGCGTCACGCTAGCCGTGCTCGGCGTTGTGCTGGCGATCTACGCTGTCAGCGGACTGACAGTCATTCAGCCGGACGAGGTCGCCGTGGTCAAGCGCTTCGGCCGGCCGGTGGATGACCTGTCGCCCGGCTGGCACTGGCGCTGGCCCTGGCCCATCGAGAACACGGTGCGTGTGTCGCAGCGCTTGCGCACCGTCGAGATCGGCTTTCGTACCGTGCCGGGGAAAACGGCGGCGCGGGCGCTTTCATGGGCCAGTCCGCATGCGGAGGAACTGCGTCGTCCGGGTGAGGCCGTTATGATCACCGGCGACGGCAATCTGGTGGAGATGCTTGCAGCCGTGCATTTCAAGGTAAAGGATCCATACGTGTTTCTCTTCGGGGTGCGCGATCCCGACGAGTTGATTCGTGCCGCCGCCGAGACAGCGTTGCGCGAGGTTGTTGTCAGCCGGCCCTTCTTCGGCCTGCTTACGGTCGATCGCGGCGCCTTTCAGAAGGAAGTGCTGGCCCGGATCGACAGGACCTGCAAGGCCTATGGCGCTGCCGGACTCGGCATCGAACTCGACAGCTTGACGTTGAAGGACTTGCATCCGCCGCCCGAAGTCGTGCCCGACTATTACCGGGTGACGCAGGCAATGGAAGGCCACGATCGCGCGATCAATGAGGCCCGGGCCAGGGCAATCATGACCGTCAGCGACGCGGAGGCCGACAGCACGCGGATCATCCGGCAGGCGACGGCCGCCAAGGAAGAGACGGTCAAGCAGGCCGAGGCCAGCCGCGATGTCTTCCTGCAGCACAGCGCTGTTCGCAAGGCGCTCGCCCCCGAGATCGAGCTGTCGCTCTACATGCAATCGGTGCAGGACATGCTCAAGGGTGGCAACGTCGCCGAAATCGAGGCACGCTATCAGAAGAAGAAGCAAGACCTGATCGTGCAGCAGGCGACATTGACGGATTTTCGGTTGTTCTGGGACATGCTGGCCCGTGCCCTCACCGGCCGGGACCTGGTGCTGATCGATGCGGACAAGGTCGCCGGCCGGCGAAGCCTGCTCCTGCTCGACCCCGATCAGCTGCGCGTACCGGCCCCGATCATCATGGACCGCCGCCCGCCGGGCCGGCCGGCACATGAACTGGGACCGTGAGGAGTCAGGCGACACGATTCAGGAAATCAGCAGTCAGGAGTCTGGAATGCGAACGGTTTTCTATATCGTTGTGGCGGTCGTCATCCTGGTCTTGGCTCGCATGTCGTTCTTCGCGGTGGATGCAGCGGAGTATGTGTACGTCACACGGCTGGGCAAGCCGGTGGCGACACTGGACGGCGGCGACAACGCCAAAGGAGCCGGCCTGCACTTCGGCTGGCCCTATCCCTTCCAGGCAAACACGCGCCTCGATCGCCGGTTGCAAGCGTTCGACCTGCCCAGCGCGGAGTTTCTTACCCATGATCCCGAAGGCAAGACCATCGACAAGACGTTGACAGTCGAGGCGTCCGTGGTCTGGCGTATTGCCAATGCTGACGCGGTGGACCGTTTCATCAAGAGCATGGGGACGCCGGAACGGGCTCGCGAGCTGATTGGCCAGCGGATCAACAGCCAGCTTGGCGCCGCCCTGGGGCAGATGCGCATGGACGACATCATCAGCATCGACCCCGGACAGGAGCCGGGCAAGACCCGGGTTGATGACACTCTTGACGCCTTGAAGGGGCGGTTGCTGGCCAGCCTGCAAAAGGACCTTGACCAAAAATTCGGCATCGCCCTGGTCGATATCCGGCTGCGCCGCTTCAACCATCCGGTCCAGGTCCGCGACGAGATCTTTCAGCGCATTCGCAGCGAACGGCAAAAGAAGGTGGCCTACTACCAGAGCGAGGGCGAGAAACAGCAAAAAAACATCGCCAGCGAGGCGGAGCAAAAGCGACGCGACCTGCTGGCCCAGGCCCGCTACAAGGAAGAGACGCTCAAGGGCGAGGCCGACACCGCCGCCGCGCGCATCCGCAACGAGGCCCACAGCCAGGACCCGGAGTTTTACGCGTTCCTGAAGAAGCTGGAGAAACTGCAGACCATCCTCGGTGACAACAAGACGGTCCTGCTCCTGTCAAGCCACCGGCCATTGTTCGATTTGCTGTTTCAGCCGCCGCGGCCCAACGGCATGGGCAACGGCTCGCCGCCGGTGATCGGGCCTGCGGGCTCGACTTCCGGCCGGAAGGGAGGCGAGAAGTGAAACGGCTGCTGCTGCTGCTGTTGCTCATCGTGCTGGTGAACACACTGGCGTCGGCGGTTACTTTCGTGCAGGCGGATGAGCGCGCCGTCGTCCGTCGCTTTGGCCGGATCGTCGCCACTCCCAGTCCCGGTCTGTACATCGGCCTGCCGTGGGGCATGGATCGGGTGGACCGCATTCCTGTGAGGCTGCGGCGCGTCACGCTCGGCGCACTGTCCACAACCGAAGACGAGCTGGCGGATTCGCGTATTCCTGACGGCCAGCTCTTGACCGGCGACCATAACCTGGTCAACGTCCAGGTGGAGATTGATTACCGAGTGGATGAGACGCAGATCGAGAAGTTCGCATTGCAGATGGACCAGGCCGATCGGTTGATCGCGCGCGTGGGCGCCGCCGCTCTGGCCGAGTGGGTCGCCGGGCGGTCCGTGGATTATGTCCTGCTTCGCAAGGCAGAGGTCCCCGGCTGGCTGGTGGACGAACTGTCAAAGCGGATCGCCCCCTACGACCTGGGGGTGCAGATCGAAAATGCCAGCGTCAGCATGTCTCCGCCGGCGGAGGTGAAGAGACATTTCGACGCCGTCGCCGAGGCCCAGACCAAGATTCGCACGCTCGTGAACCAGGCGGAGCAACGGGCCGATTCGGACCTGCGCGCCGCCGCCGCCGAGGTCTACAACATGGAGAAACTGGCCAGCGCTTATGCTCGCGAGCAGAATCTGGCCGCCCAGGCCGAGGCCGGCAACTTCAAGAAACGTCTGACACAGTTCCGCGCCCTGCAGAAGCAGAATCCCGACCACCTTGCCGGCATCTGGCACGACGAGATGACGCGCCTGTACACGCGCATGCGGCAGAATGGCCGGCTGGATCTGCTCGACAACCACATCGGCCCCGACGGCCTGGATATCACGCAGTTGCCGCTCCTGCCGAAGAAGCGCTGACCTTTCGAGAGTCGAATCAGCGCTTGCGGTTGCGCGCCCAATCTGAGGTGGCCACATGAGCGGCAACACTCTTGCTGATCACCTTGCGATACCATACCCAAATATTGGTATGGCCATTGTCGAGAAACAACCCGAGACCTCCGCGCCCTCGGCCACGCCGCTTACGGCGGTATTGCACGACTGGCTGACCACCGTCGATCACAAGAAGATCGGCATCATGTACATACTCATGGCGCTGCTCTTTCTGGTGCTGGCCGGCGTGCAGGCACTCATCATGCGCTGCCAGCTGTGGTGGGCCGGCAATGACATCGTTGGGCCGGACACGTTCAACCAGATGTTCACCATGCACGGCACGACGATGGTGTTCTTCGCCGGCATGCCGATCCTGGCGGGCATCGCCAACTATGTCGTGCCGTTGCAACTCGGCGCCCGCGACATGGCGTTTCCGCGGCTCAATGCACTGGGTCTATGGGCGACGCTTCTCGGCGGGTTGCTGACGTACTTCAGCTTCATCGCCGGCTCGCCGCCGGCCATCGGCTGGTTCGCCTATGCGCCGCTCACGCAACGCAACTTCAACATGGGACCAGGAGTCGATTACTGGATCCTTGGTCTGCTGGTCACCGGCATTGGCTCGGTAACCGGGGCGATCAACCTCGTGGTGACCGTGGTGTGCCTGCGTGCGCCGGGCATGTACCTGCGGCGGTTGCCGCTTTACACCTGGATGGCCTTCTGGGCGAACCTGCAGATCCTGGCGGTGTTGCCGCCCCTGACGGCCGCCCTCATCATGCTGCTCTTCGACAGAACCTTCGGCACGCACTTCTTCAAACCAGACAGTGGCGGCTCGGCGTATCTGTGGCAACACCTTTTCTGGTTCTTTGGCCATCCGGAAGTCTACGTGCTCATCCTGCCGGCCTTCGGCATGATCTCCGAGATCATCCCGGTGTTCTCGCGCAAGGTGATCTTCGGCTACGAGTTCGTGGCGCTTTCGACGGTCGCCATCGCCTTCATCGCCTTCGGCGTGTGGGCGCATCACATGTTCACGGTGGGCATGCCGCGTGCACTGGACATGTACTTCAGCGCGGCGAGTCTCCTGATCGCCATCCCGACGGGCGTCAAGATCTTCAACTGGCTGGCGACCATGTGGGGCGGCAAGCTCTGGCTGGCGTCGCCGATGCTGTTTGTCGTGGGCTTCATGTCGATGTTCGTGCTCGGTGGCTTGACCGGCATCATGCTGGCCGTCGCTCCCATCGACTTCCAGGTGTCGGACACCTATTTCGTCGTCGGCCATTTTCACTGGGTGCTGATCGGCGGCACACTGTTCGGCGTGTTCGCGGCCCTGCACTTCTGGTATCCCAAGGCGACCGGCCGCATGCTCAATGAAAGACTGGCACGCTGGCAGTTCTGGCTGCTGCTCATCGGCTTTTTCCTGACGTTCGGCCCGATGCACATCTCCGGCATGCTGGGCATGCCGCGGCGCATCTTCACCTACCCGGCCGACCGCGGCTGGGAATTCTGGAACCAGCTTTCCACCATCGGCGCCTTGATCCAGGCACCGAGCTACCTGATATTTGTCTGGAACGTGCTGTGGTCGCTGAAGCACGGCGACATCGCCGGCGACGACCCATGGAACGCCTGGACGCTGGAATGGGCGACCACGTCGCCGCCGCCGTCATACAACTTCGAGACGATCCCAACGGTGCAGAGCCGCCGCCCGCTCTGGGACCAAAAGCACCCGGAAGACCCGGACTGGAAGCATGAAGAATAGTTTTCAATGTTCAATTTTCAGTGTTCAGCAAGAAGGGCTTGCATTACTGAAAACTGAACACTGAAAACTGAAAACTAAACATGAATCACGCGAGCGATAGCCTGGCGCATCATGAAGGCAACCTCGACCCGGTCAAGGCGGGGATGATCACGTTCCTGGCGTCGGAGAGCGCTTTCTTCGGCACGCTGATCATGGTCTACCTCTTCAACCTGGGGACGGCGTTCGAGCCGGAGCGCGAACCTTATACTCCCGGCAAGATGCTGGACCTGCCGCTGGCGCTGCCGGGGACGATATGTCTCCTCCTGAGCAGCGTGACGGTGCATTATGCGGCCAAGATGCTGGCGCAAAAGAAGGACGCCGCCTTTCGCCTGCTGTGGCTGGCGACGATCACGCTCGGCATCGTCTTCCTGGGCGGGACGGCAGTTGAATGGCGCGACATGATCCACGCCGGCTTCAACATCAGCACCAACCTGTTCGGCAGCTCGTATTTCACGCTGGTGGGCTTTCATGCCGCCCACGTCACGGTCGGCATCATCCTCTTAACGTTGGTGCTGGCGCTAAGCCGGCGGACGCGCGCGATCCACCGCCACGAGGTGTTCGCGGAAGTCGTCTCCTGGTACTGGCACTTCGTGGACGGCGTCTGGGTGGTGGTGTTCAGCGTGGTGTATGTGTTCGGCCGCTGAATCAAGCGCTTGCGGTTTTGCGCACGGGAAGCGTCGGAGAGAAGCATGGCTGGCGACGGACGACAAAAAGTCGAAATGCCCGCCGCGACGGTGTCGCCGTTCGTGCTGGCGCTCGGCATCGTGCTGATCTTCGCCGGGCCGGTGCTGAGCTGGGCGATGACGGCGACGGGCATCGTGCTGCTGATCGTGGGGATTTCCGGCTGGGTCGGACAGTTGACGTCGCCGGAAGGCCAGATCGAGGAGCCGGTGGTCGCCGGGCCGAAGCCCATCGAAGGGATTGCCGGCCGCGTGGAGGCGCTGCGACCTGGCATGCCCGGTTACCGCGCCCGCTTGCCGGAGAAGATGCATCCCTACTCGGCGGGGCTCAAGGGCGGTCTGGTCGGCGGCGTCCTCATGCCCATTCCCGCGCTGATCTTCGGCCTGATCGCTTATCGCAGCATCTGGTTCCCCGTGAATCTCCTGGCCGGCGTGGTGCTGCCGCAACTGGTGGACGAGACCCTGTCCGCGACGGAGCAGGTCGCGTACCTGTCGGCATTTCACCCGGGTCTGTTCATCGGCGCGGTGCTGATCCACGCGGTGATTTCGGCAAGCCTGGGCCTCATGTACGGTGTGATGCTGCCGACCCTGCCGGGCCGGCCCATCATCTGGGGCGGCATTGTTCTGCCGCTCTTGTGGACAGGCTTCAGCTACGGCTTCATGGGCGTGCTCAACCCGATCCTGCACGACCACGTCGATTGGCCGTCGTTCGTCGTCGCTCAGTTTGTCTTTGGCATCACCGCCGCCATCGTGGTGGCACGCACTGAACAGATACCGGCTTGAACCATGGCACGACTCACCGTCATCTTCTGGTCTTGCGCCGCAGTTGCGGCCGCCGGTTGCGGCAAGCCGGACCCCAAGGACAGGTTTCAGCGTCCCGAAACGATCACCGACTTCACGACGCTCTACAACACGAACTGCCAGGGCTGCCACGGTCCCGACGGCAGGATGGGACCGGCGCCGCCGCTCAATGACGCGCTGTTTCTTGCCATCGTCCCCGATGCCGAGCTGCACAAGGTCATCCGCGAAGGCCGCAAGGGGACGCTCATGCCCGGCTTCATCGGCCGGCATGGCGATTCGCAAGCGCGGCTAGCCAAAGGTCCGATCATCGGCACCGGCATGCTGACCGAAAAGCAGATCGACATCGTCGTCAAGGGAATGCGGAAGGCGTGGGGCACGAAGGTGGATGGCGCCTTGCCGCGCTATCTCGACGGCGCGGCCGTCAAGAAAGACCTGGCCGGCGCCGACCTCGCCAATGGCAAGGCCGTGTTTGCCCAGGCATGCGCGAGCTGTCATGGCGACAAGGGCCAGGGCACGAAATCCGCCGGCGCCATCAATCAGCCGGCGTTCCTTTCCCTGGTCAGCGATCAGCTCCTGCGGCGGATCATCATCACCGGCCGGCCCGACCTCGGCATGCCCAATTATCAGGAGAACGCCGGCGACATGTCCGCCAACGACATCCGCGACCTGGGCGGCCTGCTAAACTCCTGGCGAAACTCGTCGGGCAACGGAGGCAAAAATGGAAGCAAACGCTGAACCCAAGATGCCGCGCCGCAACATGCTCGCCTGGCTGAGCGTGCTGCTGGGAGGCATTGGCGCTGCCCTCGCCGGTGTCCCCATCGTCGGCTATCTGCTCGGCGCGCTCGTGAAACCGAAGGCCGACGTGGACATCACGCTGGGACCCGTCGAGCAGTTTCCCGTGGGCGAAACGACAATGGTCACGTTCGCCAATCCGTTGCGGCAGCAGTGGGACGGCATGACGGCCAACACCGCCGTCTATGTCCGCCGCCTGCAAGGCGAGCAGTTCGAGGTCTTTGCCGTCAACTGCACGCACCTGGGCTGCCCGGTGTCGTGGTTCCCGCAATCGGGGTTGTTCATGTGCCCGTGCCACGGCGGCGTCTACTACGCCGACGGCAACCGCGCTTCCGGCCCGCCCCCCGAAGGGTTGTATCGCTACCCGTGGAAGGTCGCCGGCGGGCAACTGAGCATCACCGGCGGCCACCTGCCGACCCTGCAAGACCCGGTGTGAACCGTTCTTCCGAGAGCATGCTCCCGGCGGAACTCTTGCGAGTTCCGCTACGTATTCGTTGATCCTCAACCTGCGGAAACCGCATCCATGCTGACACGCACCTCACTCATCGTCGTCGCATCGTTCCTCATCCACGGCCGGGCCTTCACCCAGGACAAGAAGCCGGCCGCCAAGGCCGAGCACCTGAAGGAAGTGCAGGCTACGACGCAGCACAGCATCGCCATCAAGGGGGGAAAGCTCGATTACACGGCGACGGCCGGCAACCTGCTCCTCAAGGAGGAGGACGGCAAGGTGAAGGCCAGCATCTTCTTCATCGCCTACACGCGAGATGGCGTGAAGGACATGAAGAAACGTCCCGTGACCTTCACATTCAACGGCGGCCCCGGCTCGTCGTCGGTCTGGCTGCACCTGGGCGCCTTTGGCCCCAAGCGCGTGCTCATGACCGACAAGGGGGAAGCGTTGCCGCCGCCCTACCGGCTGGTTGACAATGACGAGACCCTCCTCGACGTGACCGATCTGGTGTTCATCGATCCCCCTTCGACGGGCTTCAGCCGGATTGCGCCCGGCGAGAAGCACAAGGATTTTCACGGCGTCAACGAAGACGTGAAGGCGGTGGGCGAGTTCATCCGGCTGTACACGACGCGCCAGCGCCGCTGGGATTCGCCGAAGTTCCTGGCCGGCGAGAGCTACGGCACCACCCGGGCCGCCGGTCTCTCCGGCTACTTGCAAGACAAGCTCGGCATGAACCTCAACGGCATCATGCTCGTCTCCGCGGTTCTCAACTTCATGACCATCCGCTTCGACGAGGGCAATGACCTGCCCTATATCCTGTATCTGCCGACGTACACGGCCACGGCCTGGCATCACAAGAAGCTCGGCACGGAGCTGCAAGACAACTTCCGCAAGGCGCTCGACGAGGCCGAGAAGTTCGCCATGACCGACTACACGCTGGCCCTCATGAAGGGTTCGAAGCTGACACCGTCGGAGACGAAGGAGATTGCCGGCAAGGTCGCCCGGCTCACGGGCCTGTCGCCGGATTTCGTGCTGCGCTCGAACCTGCGCGTGCCGATCTTCCGCTTCACGAAGGAACTGCTGCGCGGCGAGCGCCGCAGCGTCGGCCGCTTCGACAGCCGCTACAAGGGCATCGATCGCGACGCCGCCGGCGAGTCGCCCGACTACGACCCCAGCTACGCGGCCATCCAGGGGACGTACACCGCCACGCTGAACCAGTACCTGCGCAACGACCTCAAGTTCGAGAGCGATTCTCCTTACGAGATCCTCACCGGCCGCGTGCAGCCGTGGAATTTCGAGACCGCGACCAACCGCTATCTCGATGTCTCGGGCAGCCTGCGCGCCGCCATGACCAAGAACCCGCACCTGAAGGTCTTCGTCGCCAACGGCTACTACGATCTCGCGACCCCCTACTTCGCCACGGAATACACGTTCAATCACCTCGGCCTCGACCGGTCGCTGACCGGCAACATCACCATGGAGAACTACGCCGCCGGCCACATGATGTACGTCCACCGCGCCTCGCACGAGCGCCTCAAGCGCGACCTGGCGAAGTTCGTGCGGGAGGCGTGTCCGTGATCGCGTAGGCGACGCTGCCAGCGTCGCCGAACATCCACTGAAGCGACGCAATCAAGGCGCCGCTGCAAAGGTCAACGCGGAGATGTTCGAAAAAAAAATCGCCCTCGTCACGGCCGTAGCGTGTACAGCACGGCCGCCGTCGCGATCCGCAGGGCGCTGTCCGGCACGTAGCCGATGCAGTCGGACGATTGATGGCGCTCGAGGGCGCAGCCGATGTCGTACTTGCTGTAGAGGATGGCCCAGCGGCCGTCGATCTTGATCCCTTCCAGGAACGGCGGCATGTTGCGCGGCTGGCCGTTCTTCTCTTGCCGGCAGCGGATCGTTTCGGCCGTCAGGGCGTCGCCGTTCAGTTCCTTGCTGAAGAGGATGTCGTCGAGCGGGACCTGCTCGAGCTTGTGCCTGGGAAAGAGTTCCTTGACGAACTGGCGAAACGATTTGTCGAATGTCTCCTGGCCGCAACAGGCATCGGCGAGCAGCAGGCCGCCATTCTCGAGGTTGAAGCGCAGGTTGTCCAGTTCCTCCTCGCCAAACTTGAACTTGCCCCGGCCATGCAGGTACAGGAACTTGAAGTCGCGGACGTTGCGCGAGAAGACCTGCATCTCCTCGGTCTTGAGGACGACATCGAGGCCGGCGAACTTGCGCATGTGGTCCATGAGGTTGCGCATGGCCCGCGGGGCCGGCTTGTAGTCGCCCTGGAACTTAAGCTGGGCGACCCGGAAGTAGCCGCGCGGGATGTCGCGCTGGTCGTCCTTGTCGCTGGCGACCGCGACCTCGGTCAACCGCGGCTTGGGCAACTCCAGGCCCGTGGCGTAGGCGATGATGTTGGCCCCGAGGCGAAACGCCGTCCGGGCCCGGCCGTCGTATTCGTTCGACTCCCACTGGCAGGAAAGGTCCTGCGGGCTGTAGATGACCACCGTCTTGCAGCCCATCTGCACGCCCATGAGCTTGTACGGCCTGCCGGGCGCCGTCTCGAAGCCGGGGAACGCCTGCCACACCGGGTGATTGCCGGAGAGTTCTTCGAGCGGATTGTCCGGCCAGAGCTCGGCGGCGAGCTGCTTGAAGCCGTTGTCGAAGGCCGGGCTGGCACAGCACGCTTCGGCCAGGATGAAGCCGCCGTTCTCGACATACTGCTTCAGGAGCGTCTTCTCCTTGGCGGTGAAGCGCCGGCGCGGCGACTTGTGGCCGTTGATATACGCGATCGGCGCCTGCAGCATGTCGGACAGCACTTCGTCTTCCGGCATGGCCTCGGCGGCGCGCATCATGTCGAAGATCTGCCAGGCCAGCGGTTGCTTCTTGAACAGCTCGCGGCTGGCGAACTCGGTCATGTGCCGCAGGTCGTAGCGGTCGTTGTTCCAGTCGAGATCGCCGGGGTCGCGCGGCCATTGATCGGTGTGCATCAGCTTGCTCATCAGGACCGGAGTGCGGCCCTTGGACAGGAACAGCAGCGCGAAGCCGGTGCTGACGGCGGGATACTGATCGAAGCCGCGACCTTCCCACGAGCCGTCGTCGCGCTGGTTGGCGACCAGGTACTTGCAGCCTTCGCGATACCAGTCGTGCCCGCCGATGAAGCGCAACCCTGATAGCCGGCCGATACGCTCGATGCCGTACATGTTGTAAAAGACGCGACTGTTGAGATCGAGCTGAAAGTTGGTCGCGACCCAGTGCAGGGCGCGGACGGCGGGCTTGTTGTCGTCGTACTCGCCGCAGTTGGCGGCCGAGCCGTCGGCCTGGATCGGGCCTTCGCGGCCGGCGTTGAGTTCCATTCCGGCGATGAGCAGGCCGCTCAGCCCGGCGGCGGTCATGGTCAGCGAGCCGAGCCGCTCGGGGCCGGCGCCCCCCGGCTGATAGTTGTAGCTGCCATCCTTCTCCTGCGTCTGAATGTAGTAGTCGCGAATGATCTTCCAGACCTCGCGGCTGATGACGGCTCCCCCCTGCTTGCCGGCGTGCAGGCCCAGGAGGGCATATTGCGTGTTCGAGTTGTCGCCGGAATTGGACTGGTTGTTGCCGTAGTTCCAGCCGCGGAACTCGCCGTTGCGGATGACGCGCTTGTCGATGAGCCATTTGACATTCTGGGCGATGCGCTCGCGGTCCTCGGCCTGGCCGGCCTCGGCGAAAACCATCGTCTGCAAGGCGCGAACGTACGTCATGCCGGACTGCAAGCCGCGCAGGTACTTCAAGCCACGGACAATCATCGGATCATTGACTGGCACACCGGCATTCAAAAGGCCGATCATGGCCAGGGCGGTCGGACCGCCTTCCGTCGGCGCCAGCAGCGCATAAAGCTCCCAGCTGCCGTTGGCCCGCTGCACCTTGCGAAGGTAGCGCACGCCGCGATCGATGCTGCGCTTGACCTGGTCGACCAGCGGTTCCTTGCGGCGCGGCTCCTGACCTGAAGTATTCGCGCTCAGGCAACCGAGCAGCAGCAACCCGCAGAGCAAGACATGGATCGCTTTCATGGCGGCATCCTGAGTGAGTTGCAAGCGATGGGCGACGCTGCCACTATTGTGACTGGAGGGCAAGCGCTTGCCAAGAGGGAAACGACCCTTTGCTCTCCGAGCGTCATGGCCGTGATTGGACCTTGCGTGCCATGCTCACGGCTTTGCGTGAGCATGGCGAACCCAGTTCCAGCGCGTTCCATTGAGCGATGACGCTGCGTGGCGCAGCCATGCCCACGCAAAGCCGTGGGCATGGCACACATGGCACACAACCATTGAGGATATCTGTGCGCGTCTTTGTCTACGAATACGCCGCGCTTCTCGGCCCGCAGGCGGCGCCGTCAATCCAGGCCGAGGGACGGGCGATGCTTGCCGCCGTCGTCGCGGACTTTGCACGCATCGGCGAGGTACGCGTCATCACCTTGCTGCACGATCGCATCGGCGAAGCGCTCGGCGATGAGTGCCTGCGCGTGCCACCGGAGCGCGAAGCGGAGGCATTTCGGGCCGTGGCCGCGCGGGCCGATTTCACGCTGGTCATCGCTCCCGAGACGGGCGGCGTGCTCGCCGAACGCAGCCGCTGGGTGCTTGCCGCCGGCGGAAGACTGCTGGGCTCGACGCCGGAGGCCATCGAGCTTGCCGCCGACAAGCTGGCCATGAGCGACCCGACTCGGTCGCCGCTCTCCCGAACTTCGGGGGAGAGGGGGGTGGCCGTTGCGCGCCCGCAAACATGCGCTCGGCCCCTCATTCCTCGAGCAGAGCGCGCCGGTGATACCGCGCTGGCCAGCATGACGTTTCCGCTCATCTGCAAGCCGCGCGACGGGGCCGGCTCGCAGGCAACATTTCTGGTTCCCTCACGCAGCGAGCTAGCGCCAATTCTCGCGCGAGCGCAGGCCGAGGTGCCCGACGCCGAGTTCATCTTGCAGCCGTTCATCGCGGGGATGGCGGTGAGCGCGGCGTTCATCATCGGCGACGACTGGAGAATGGGATTGCCCCCGTGCCGGCAACGGCTCAGCGACGATGGCCGGTTCCATTACCTGGGTGGCGAATGCCCGCTGTCAGACGATCTGGCGGCGCGGGCCCAGCGTCTTGCCGCCTCGGCTATGGGCATGGTCCCCGGCCTGCGTGGCTACATTGGCGTCGATCTGGTCCTGGGCGACGCCGCCGACGGCAGCCGCGATCACGTCATCGAGATCAATCCACGCCTGACGACGTCATACATCGGCCTGCGCGCGCTGGCCGGCGGCAACCTGGCGGACGTCATGCTGGCCGCCGCGACGGGGCACGCGCCGCCCGACATGACCTGGAAGTCGGGTCGTGTGCGCTTCATCGCCGCTGGCGCCGTCTCGTAGCGAAATTCGGAATATCTGCTCGGCCTGGTCCGGGCTGGTTCCTTCGGATTCATTGCGTTGCCACCCCCTCCCTGCCACCCCCGGCAACGAATCCGGAAGGGGCGCGGACAGGCTCGCGATTCTCGGATTCTTTCAGCTTCTTGTTGCAATCCGCCCATGCCGCGATTAGACTCATTTCCATCCTCATTCACATCAGTGCTAAGCCACAACAACTTCGGGGTGGAACATGAGCACCACCAGGCAAGTGATCGCTCGATTCGTGCAAGGCGTTGTCGCGCTGGCCATGCTTGCCATCCTCCCCATGTTGCAGGCCGGCTACGATCCGGAGCCCAGGGAAGCGACCCGCTTCGCGTTTGATTTCGACGGTAGTGTGCTGCTTCGATTGCTAATTCCGGCCGCGCCTGCAGCTTCGCGAACAGATCGCAACGTCCTGATTGATGACCTGTCCGAGGCGCCAGAGATTCTCATGCAAGAATCTACCAGGCCGCTCCGGACGGAATACGACGATGAATGCTGTCCGACCGATGCCACGGGCGAGGCGCGGAAGAGCGTCGCCCATTTGCTGGCCAAGATCAACCACATCAACCAGCGCGGGACCGACCGATTCATTGCAATGCTGAAGGTTCAGCGCGCAGACCTGGCCGGTCTGCCGTTCAGCGTCGGCGAAGCGGCCCGGCTAACACCCGCGGCACGGCGCGAATTTGGACGAGCGGTTGCCGATGTGCGTCAACTGCAAGGACCGAGATTTGCGGTATTTCCCGACGGCCGTGTGCCGATCTCACGCGACCCTGCCGCGGCGGCAGCGCTCGCACAGATGCTCTGGACGGCGGCGCATGTCCAGACGCCGAGCAGCTCATCTCATTCAGGCGAGGGCCTTGTCGAAATCCTCGACCGCAATCGCAGCGGCGAGGCAACGCGGGCGCTCATGCGCCTCGCCGTCTTCTCCTCGGACGACCAGCAGCGCAGCGCCGCCCTGGCAATCTTGCGGAATCGCAATACGAGCGAGGCCAGCGACATCATTCAAAAGGGCCTGCGCTATCCGTGGCCTGGGATCGTGCGAAACGCTGCCGATGCGGTGGTCGTGCTGGCACGCCACGATCTCGGCTACCAACTTGCCGACATGCTCGACGCTGCCGACCCGCGTGCGCCGTCACGCGAAACCGTTGACGGCAACTCGGTCCACGTGGTGCGCGAACTGGTACGCATCAATCATGAAAGAAACTGCCTGCTTTGTCATCCGCCCGCGAACACGCCCGACGTGGTCCGTCCCGGCCCCGTCAATGATCGCAACATGTTTGTCGATCGTGAAGTGGCCGCCTTGACGGGCCAGACGCCGGTTCCCGGCGAAGGCTTGCCCATACGCGACTTCAGGTACGATCCGTTCGCAACCGAATTCCCCGACTTGCTGGTGCGTGCCGACGTGACGTACTTGCGGCAGGACTTCTCGCTCCTGCAACACGTCGCCCACGCCGATCCCTGGCCAACCCTGCAGCGCTTCGATTATCTGGTCCGGACACGCGTGCTCAACTCGGATGAAGCGCAGGACTTGCACAAGAAGCTTGCCGCGCGTAGCGACTTCGCCGAACATCGTCACACGGCCCTGGCAGCTCTGCGAGGGCTGACCGGTGTCGATGCGGGCGAATCGGCCGACGCCTGGCGCGATGTCCTGTGGACTGCCGCTGCCTGGCGTACCGCACGTCTGTGGACCGTCGTCGGTTGCTTCTGTGCCGCTGGACTGCTGGTCGGCTGGCGCTGGCGGCTTGCTCAACAGCTGGTGCGATTCGCACAATCCGTTGCCTTGACACTTCGCTGAAGCGTGCAACACGAGCGCCGCCTCGCGTGCACTGGATCAACGTTCAGCAGCCGGGCAGAGATTCGAGCTCATCGAGCCGGCTGCCGATGGCCATTCGGGCGAGCTCGCGCTTCGCGCGATATATTATGTCAAAACCTGCAAGCTGGTGACAGACAGCCTGTCATCCTGGATACCACGGATTACACTGATGGCATGGGAGTGTGCTGCCTACTGCCCTGATCCGTTTTATCCGTGTGCTCCGTGGTTCGTTCTTTAGTGCGTCTAACTCTGGGGAAATCGATTCATGCGCAGTATCGCATGTGGAACGTTGCTGGTGTTCATGTCCAGCCTGCTTGCCCAGGACACGGGCCTGCCCCCCGGCGTCAAGAACACGCAGGATGCGAAGGATGTTCCGCCGTCGCCGGCCGAGGCCGTCCGGCTCTTCAAGCCGGGCCAGGGCCTCAATGTCACCCTGTTTGCCGGCGAGCCGGATGTTGCGCAGCCCATCTCGATGGCGTTCGATGAGCGCGGCCGGCTGTGGGTGGCCGAGTGCTACTCATCGCCCAGCTGGACGAAGAAGCCGGAAACGGGCCGCGACCGCATCCTGATCTTCGAGGACACCGATGGCGACGGCAAGTTCGACCGCCGCACCGTCTTCTGGAACCGGGCCTACAACCTCACCAGCGTGCTCCCCGGCAATGGCGGTGTCTGGGCATTGTGCGCCCCGCACCTGCTGTTCATCCCGAACCGCGGCGACAAGGCCGGCGAGCCACAGATCGTCCTCGACGGCTGGAGCCTGGAGACGCGACACAACATCGTCAACGGCCTGTTGTGGGGGCCCGATGGCTGGATCTATGGCCGGCACGGCATCATCGCCGAGTCGCGCGCCGGCACGCCGGGCACGCCGAAGGACAAGCGGCCGCCGATCAACTGCGGCGTCTGGCGTTACCATCCAACCAAGAAAAAGTATGAGGTCGTCGCCCACGGCACGACCAACCCCTGGGGGATGGATTTCGATGAGCATGGCGAGGCGTTCATCACCAACTGCGTCATCGGCCATCTCTTCCACGTTGTCCCCGGCGCCCGCTACCAGCGCATGTACGGGCAGGATTACAACAAGTACTCGTATGAACTCCTGCCGCCGACGTCGGACCATCTGCACTGGGGCGGCGGGCACTGGACCGACTCGCGCAGCGGTAAGGGCGCCCACAGCGAGGCCGGCGGCGGCCACGCTCACGTCGGCGCCATGCTCTACCTCGGCGACAACCTGCCGGACAAGTTCCGCAACCACCTCTTCACGTGCAACATCCACGGCAACCGCATCAACTGCGATCGCCTCGACCGCCACGGCAACGGCTACGTCGCCCGCCACACGCCCGACTTCCTGCTCTCCGACAACCAGTGGTTCCGCGGCATCGACCTGACGTATGGTCCCGACGGCGGCGTCTTCGTCTCCGACTGGTGCGACTTCGGCGAATGCCACGACAACGACGGCACGCACAAGTCGAGCGGCCGCATCTACAAGGTCACGCACGGCAAGCCGAAGCCGGTCACCGGCATCGACCTGGCCAAGGAATCGGATGAGAAGTTGGTCGCGCTGCAACTGCACAAGAATGAGTGGTACGTGCGGCAAGCGCGGCGAATCTTGACGGAGCGCGCCGATGCTGGGCGGCCGATGGACAAGGTCCATGTCGCGCTGCGCAAGATCTTCGACGAGAATCCGGACGTGACGCGCAAACTGCGGGCCATGTGGGCGCTGTACACAACGGGTGGGGCGTCGCGCGACTGGCAGGTGAAGCACCTTGAACATCGAGATGAACACGTTCGGTCCTGGGCGGTGCGGTTGCTCTCCGATGGCGGCGCTCTCGACGGAAAGGCTGCACAGCAGTTGCACTCCATCATGGCAACTGAAAAGTCGCGCCTCGTTCGATTGCACCTGGCATCGGCCTTGCAACGAATAAGTCACCCATTGCAGAGGCAAATGTTTGCTGGGTTTCTGATTCGCGAGGAGGACGACGCGAGTGATCCGTGGCAATCGCTAATGATCTGGTACGGCATTGAACCGAATGTGACGACGCAGAAGCCGGCAGAGTCCCTCATGCTTGCCGCTCGCAGTCGGATTCCGAAGGTCCGCCAGTTCATTGTGCGACGGTTGGCCGAGGCCGCCGGTAAAGATGTCGCTCGTCTGGAGCCGATTCTCGATGTTCTGGCGGCCAGGGAGGACACGGACTATCAGCGCGACATCATTGCCGGGCTGCGCGACGGGCTACGCGGCCGTCGCGACCTGGCGACGCCCTACGGCTGGAAAACGGCATTCCCACGCTTGGCTGCTAGCGAGGCCGAAGAGGTGCGCCTGTCGTCGCATCAGCTCGGGCTGCTGTTCCGCGATCCGCGCGCCCGCGACGGGCTGCGCGCCATGGTGCGCGACAAGGCCGGCGCGCGCTCGCAGCGCGAGGGCGCCTTGCAAGCCCTAGTCGAAGCACGCGACACCGACATGTTGCCTTTGCTCTTTGGCCTCCTGCCGGATCCCACAATGCGCGGCCAAGCGCTGCGGGCCCTGGCTGGACATGCCGACGACAAGGTTCCGCCGCGGATCCTTGAACTCTATCCCTCGCTAAGCGCCAGTGAAAAACAAGACTCCCTCGGCACGCTAGCCTCGCGCAAGCCATTTGCGCTGGCGCTGCTCGACGCCGTCGAGAAGAAGCGCATCCCGAGCACCGACATCTCCCCATTCACTGCCCGGCAAATGCAGGACTTGAAGGACAAGGAAGTGACCGAGCGGCTTGCGAAGGTCTGGGGTCAGGTCCGGCAGAGTTCCGCCGACAGGAAGGCGCTCATCGCCAAGCACAAGGCGCTCCTGACTCCGGATGTGCTGAAGAAGGCCAACGCCGCGCATGGCCGACTCGTCTACAAGAAGACTTGCGCCCAGTGCCACACGCTCTTCGGCGAGGGGAACAAGATCGGCCCGGACCTCACCGGCTCCAACCGCGCCGACCTGCACTACGTCCTGGAAAACATCATCGACCCGAGCGCCGTGATCGGCCGGGACTATCAGCTCACCAACATCGTCACCAGGAACGGCCGATTGATTGCCGGCATCGTCGTCGAGGAGAACGATCGCGCCGTCACCATGCAGACCGCCAACGAGAAGCTGGTCATCTCGAAAGCCGACATCGACGAGCGTCAGGTGCTGCCCATCTCGATGATGCCCGAAGGCCAGCTCGAGCAGCTTACCTTCGCCGAGCTGCGCGACCTGGTGGCCTACCTGGCCAGCAAGGAACAGGTGCCGCTCGGCAAGTAAGAGGCTGTCCGAAAAGCCCCCTTTCGCAGCCAATCAAGAGATTCTTCCAGTTATTCGTCCAGAATGAGACATACACCCCCTCGGCACATCAGGCGCCGGACAGATCGCCGCGCTCGGTTTGGATCGATCTCATCAAAGCCAGCGCATGATGCCTCCAGGAAAAGTGCTACGATGGGCCTTTGCCGCCGGCGGCGTGGAGCGGCTCGACGAAGACATTTCGAAAAGCGGCTCCGCCCTTGGACACGTAGAGTCCCAGGGGCCCGTCCGGAGAAAAGCGGTGTCGCATTTCGCCAGCAACTTGTGCGTCCTTGTGCAGGCGTTGGGCGAATTCCTCGCGCTGGGCTTGCTTCAGGCGTCCGACCAGCAAGCCTTCCCAGAAGAAGCGCATCTCGGCCGGCTCGACTTCCACGCTCAGGCGGCGCCAGTCGGGAGGCGGCGGCGGCGCGAACGACTTCAACGCCACCAAGGCCATGTGTGTGATGTTTTCGTGCAGGTGCGGTTCCGAAAGCATGGCCAGCGACAGCCGGGCGCGGATTTTCGTGTTGATCTTCCAGAGCGGCCCCTTGGGCCCCATGTCGGCAAAGCTGAACAGTACCAGGGAGTGGATCTCGTTCTTGTCCGGCCGGGATGAAGAATAGCCGACATAGATGCCCACTTCTTCCGTCAGGTAGGCAAATTCGTGCCTGACCTCAGCCTGAAAGCGATAGCGCTCGGGCAGCGGCCCCGGCAGCAGTTCCAGCAAGCCCACCAGGCCGGACTGGATGGTGAAGCATTCTTCCTTGGTTGGCGGTCCCACCGAGCCGGGCAGCCGCCAGCGTTGCGCCAGCGGAGCGTTCTCGGTACCGATGAGTTCCACCTTTTCACCGCGCTGCAGCCGGGCATTGAGGGCCTTGCCGTGGCGTTCCGGATCGAAGTAGCGCAACGACGGCGGCAGGATCGTGGCGAGCACAAGCAGACATAGCCCCGCGGCCAGGAGCGCCGGCCGCCGTTTGAGCCAGCGGCCCAGTCGCACGAGGCGCGATCGCGGCCTGGCCTGGATGGGCTCGCCGCGCTGCCAGCGATCGAGATCGTCGGCCAAATCCGCGGCCGCGGCGTAGCGGCAACCCGGGTCTTTCTCCAGGCACTTCAGGATGATTGTTTCCAGATCGCGGGCCAGGCGCGGTTGCAGCGACCGGGGACGCCGCGGCTCGCTGTCCAGGATCGCCCGCGTGACGTCTTCCCGTTCAGGACCGATGAATGGCCTGGCGCCCGTGAGCAACTCGAACAGGATCACCCCCAAGGCCCAGATATCGGTTGTGGGACCGATGTGCTGATTTCGTCCCGCGGCCTGCTCGGGCGCCATGTAGGCGGGGGTTCCAACTGCAAGCCCGGAACCGGTCAGGTCGCCGTCCGCCTCCGGCGCCTTGGCCAGTCCGAAATCGCTGACCAAGGGCTGGTCTTGCTGATCGAGGAGGATGTTGCCTGGCTTGAGGTCGCGATGCACGATGCCGCGCTCATGGATGTACTGGACCGCTCGCGCCACGTTGCTCACCAGGGCCGCAGTCGCGCGCGGGTCGGCAACCAGGCGAGGCAGGCGCTGCAGCAGGCTGCCGTTTTCCGCCAGGTCCATCGTGAAAAACGGCTGGCCCTGCGAGTAGCCAAAATCATAAATCCGGATGATGTTGACATGCTTGAGCTGGGCAACAGCTTGCGCTTCGCGGAGAAAGCGCTCCACATCGCACTTGTGGGCGAGTGCGCCGCCGCGGATGACCTTGAGCGCGACGACGCGGCCCAGAACGCTGTCGCGGGCGCGATAGACCACCCCCATGCCGCCGTGGGCAATTTCGTCCACAATCTCATAGCGGCCAAGGGCCGCCGGCGCCGGATCGACTCCCTTGCGGAGCGACCCTGGATGAAGGGCCGTGGGCCGATTCTCGAACGGCACCTCCGCCTCGGATGGGTTTGCTGGCAGATCGATCGGACGCGTTGCCGGCGGTGTGCCTTCAAGCGCTGGTGCCGGCGTCGAAGCAGTTTCTTCGGCTTTGAGACGACTGGCCATGGTTGCTTCGCCTGGAACCGCGGGCTGTGCGACACAACTCTGACGTGACGCCGATTATAGACGCTTCCGTGGCATTGTCAAAAGCTTGAAAAGCATCGGCGATTACGAGGTGGTCGGCGCGGATCGCGATATACGGAGCTTGCCGCGAAGCGGTTCAGGCCCGCCGTTGACGGAGGGTGTTTGGGTGCGAGACAGAGAACTTTGGGCCCGTTTGAAACGAGGCTGAAAGCACCTGGTCGCGCAACGAATTCCGGATGAAGAACTTCGTCGGTTTTCATCCGCCCGCGGCCGGCCGGCGGAGACGCCATGGACCCAGAGGACTATGAATTCTGGGAAAACGCTTCCTTCATTCCGGCCATCATTTCCTCCGGGGTACCAGCTATGGCCGAACGGGTCGGTGACAACGCCGTAGCGGTCTCCCCAGAACATGTCCTGCGCGGGCATGAGGATGGTGGCCCCGGCATCGACGGCGCGCTGGATGGCGGCGTCGCAATCCGTGACGTAGCGATGCAGCGTCACCGGCGTGCCGCCCAGCGCCCTGGGCGATTGCGACTTGCCGCCGCAATACTCTGGGAAATCGTCGACGAGAAACACGGTGGCGTTGCCGATGCGAATGGCAGCATGCATGATCCGGCCATCAGGAGCCGGCATGCGGGCCAGTTCCTCGGCGGCGAAGGCCTTCTTGTAGAACTCCATCGCTTCGGCGCAGGGGTCGCACACCAGGTGCGGTATCAGTCCGTCCAGCCCGGGCGGGATCGGTTGCTTGGATTGGCTCATGGCGAAGGCTCCTTTCGTTGTCAGTGTTCAGTTTTCCGGCGCTCATCGGTCGCTTGAACCAGGGCGTGACAATACCTGGTACACTCCTTAGTCGAATGAGCAGCCCTCGAATCGACAATATGCCAAAAAAATGCAGTCACATCATCAGCCGTGTCTCCGCGACATCCTGAAAGCTCCTAGACTCGGGATCGAACGTCCGTCGCAGGATCGCGATTGCATTGCCGTCGAGCGTGTATTCCGAGTAGCTCCAGCAGCCGGTCTGCGTGGCGCTGCCGGCGCAGACGACGGGAAAGGGGGCGAGCGTCGGCTTGTCGATGCAGTAGGGCCCGTGGCGATGACCGTGCAGCCAGAGCTTGACGCCGCCGGCCGCGGCGATCCTGACCACGTCGTCGAGGTCGCGCAGGCCGTGCGTGCGTCGCTCCGGCTTGCCATTGGCGAGGCACACGGGATAGTGCGTGACCAGGATGCGCGGGCCCGGCGTCAGCTCGGCCAGCAGTCGCTCGAGCCGCGCCAGCTGTTCCCGGCCGACGCTGCCGCCCGCGTCCCACGCCCAGCGATTTCCAGTGCAGGAATTGACCGCGACCAGCCAGGCATGCCCCACCTTCTGGGCGAAGGGATAGATTGCGCCATCGATGCGCTCGCCCCGCTGCCACGGTGCGAAATACCGCTCGAAGATGCCTGAGGCGGCGGCCGGGACGGTGCAGTAGTCATGGTTGCCCGGCACGGCAAGCCCGCCGGCGACGTCGCCGACCCGGAGTTCCTCGACGGCGCGGCGCAGCTCCTCCTCAAAGCCAAGTGCCGTGGCGTCGCCCGAAAAGATGACGTGGTCAATGCCGCGCGTGCGCAGGTCCTCGACCAGGATGCCAAGCACCTCTTCGCCGTGGCGGAAGCGAAAGCGGCGGCCCAGGCAGCGGAAGTTGAACCACGCCGCCAGCCGCTTGTTGAACCAGTCCGCGCGCTGCCAGCCAAGCCGCGGCGCGCTCACGTGAATGTCGCTCAGGTGGGCCAGGCGGACCGTGCCGCAACTCGCTTGTCGCTCGTTTTCCACAGACACCATACCGTCGGTTTCGTACAATTGCGGGGTTGCATTCTTTTCAACGTCATTCTACGATCTGGCCCGATCGTTCCAGAGCAAGGGTCCGCGACATGCCCAAGGTGGTATTCGTCAACGAGAAGCGCGAGATTGAGGTGCCGGCCGGCGCCAACATGCGTGACGAGGCGCGCAAGGCCGGCATCGAACTGTATCCAGGCATGGCTCGTTACTTCAACTGTTTCGGCCACGGCCAGTGCGGCACCTGCAAGGTCCTGGTCTCCAAGGGAGGCGAGAACCTCAGCCCCAAGACCGCCATCGAGCGCTTTACCATCTGGCGCATGCTCTCCAGCATCGGCCTCGAAAGCGAAATGCGCCTCGCCTGTCAGTGCAAGGTCAACGGCGACTGCTCAGTCCAGACACAGCCCGACATGAATCTGTGCGGCGATAACTTCTGGCAGAAGCCGTATCCGAACAAGTAGACCTCTTGACGCGAGACGGACAGGCCGGCCTCCATGACTCGCGATGAACCATGTATCCTTTTCTCGCTGGCGCGCGAGCGCCGTTCGTTTGCGCGGCTCTTCCCTGCCGAAACAGTCCTCTCGCGACTTCCTGACTTGCGCCGCTTGACTGCTCCTGACGGCCACACGGTGTGCGTCCTTCTCACCGGTGTCGGCGACGCCTGCGTGCGTTCCGCGCTGGCCTGGCTCCTGAACGACCCACGGATTGGCGACCCACGGATTGGCGCTGAGGTGTACCGTCCGCGCTTGCTAATCAGCGCCGGCTTCTCCGGCGCGCTTTGCCATGAACTGAGTGTTGGCGACCTCGTGCTGGGCACCGAATTCATCGCCGAGTCGGGGCAGCGCTGGCCGGCGACCCAGCCATGCCCGGCGGCGATCCCCTGCCGGTGCGGGGCCTTGCTGACTGTAAATCGCTTCGTCACGCGCACCGAGGAAAAACGTGCTCTCGCTCAACGGCATGGCGCGCTGGCGGCGGACATGGAATCGGCCTGCATCGCTGAATTGTGTCAGCAGTATGGCGTGCCGTTCTGCTGTTTGCGCGTCATCTCCGACGACGCGCGCACGCCGCTCTCACACCATCTCGACAACATTGTCGTCAACGGTCAGGTGTCGACCTGGGCGCTCCTGAAAGCCGTGGCCCGCTCGCCGCGCGTCATGCGCGATCTCTGGCGGCTTGGCAAGAACACGCGCCTGGCGGCCGAGCGATTGGCGAAGGCGCTGGCGACGCTGATTCATACAATGCCGACATGATGACGCAAGCAATTGACGCACCGAGAGAACGACTGACCGCGCTGCGCTCGATCTATGCATTGCCGTTGCCGGAGCTGATCTTCCGCGCCGCCAGCGTGCACCGCGAGCATCACGAGATCGGCGACATCCAGCGCTGTGCCCTGCTGAGCATCAAGACCGGCGGCTGTGCGGAAGATTGCGGCTACTGCGCCCAGAGCGCCCATTTCAAGACCGGAGTGCCGGCCACGCCGCTGCTGTCGCTCGACGAGGTTCGCGACAAGGCGACCCGCGCCCGCGAACTGGGCGCCACGCGCTTTTGCATGGGCACGGCCTGGCGCGAGGTCAAGGACGGCCTTGCCTTCGACCGTATCCTCGACATGGTCCGCTGCGTTCGCGGCCTGGGGATGGAGGCCTGTGTCACCCTCGGCATGTTGACTGACGAACAGGCCAGGAAGCTCGCGGACGCGGGACTGACCGCCTACAACCATAACCTCGATACCTCGCGGCGCTATTATCCGCAGATCGTCAGTACACGGTCCTACGATGAGCGGCTGGAGACGCTCAGGTCGATTCAGCGGGCCGGCATCTCCGTCTGCTGCGGCGGCATCATCGGCATGGGCGAGACCGAGGATGATCGCCTCGAATTGCTGGCGGAGCTGGCGAGCCTGGATCCGGTGCCGGAGAGCATCCCGATCAACTGCCTGGTGCCGATCACCGGCACGCCGCTGGAAAATGCCGAACCCGTCGATGCCATCCAGCTCGTCCGGCTGATTGCCACGGCGCGAATCGTGTTTCCGAAGGCGCGTGTGCGCCTCAGCGCCGGCCGGGACCGCATGAGCCGGGAATTGCAGGTGCTTTGTTTTCTTGCCGGCGCCAATTCGATCTTCTTCGGCGACAAGCTGCTCACGGCGCCGAACCCGGACGCCGGCGACGACGCGGAGCTGTTCCGGGCGATGGGCTTGACGTGAGACAGGCGTCGCGAATCTCTGACGAGCATGAACCTCGACGATCGCTGGACAACGATTCTGGAGGAGCTTCGTGCCGCCGGCCGGTATCGCCGGCTCGACGCGCCGCGCGGTTTAGACCTGTCGTCAAATGACTACCTGGGGCACGGGCGCAAGCCGCCGCCTGATTGCAAGTTGCCCGGCAGCGGCCTGTCGTCGCGTCTGGTTCATGGGCAGCATCCCACCTGGGACAAGGTTGAATCCGAGCTGGCAGGCTGGCATGCCTGTGAAGCGGCCCTGGTCTTCACCAGCGGCTACGTCGCCAACGAGGGCTTGCTCGCGACCATCCTCGAGCCGGGCGACTTCGTCGCGTCCGATGAGTTGAACCATGCCTCGATTGTGGACGGCATTCGTCTGGGCCGCGCTGAGAAGTTCATCTTCCGCCACAACGACCTCGAGCACCTGAAGCATGGGCTTCTCGCGGCGCGCCAGCGGCAATCAGCCGGCCGGCAGCTATTCGTTGTCACCGAGTCGCTCTTCGGCATGGATGGCGATCTGACACCTCTCGCTGAGATCGTCGAGATCTGCCAGCGCTTCCAGGCGCACCTGATCGTCGATGAGGCACACGCGACGGGTTGCTTCGGCCCGGAGGGTGCCGGTCGAATCGCCGAAGCCGGCTTGCGGCAGCACGTGCTCGCCACCGTGCACACCGGAGGCAAGGCGCTCGGCGTGGCCGGGGCTTACGTATGCGGCTCGCCGCGGCTGCGCGAGTTGCTCATCAACCGCTGCCGGCATTTCATCTACACCACGGCGCTACCCGCGGCGCTGAGCGACTGGTGGCTGCATGCTCTGGCACGGACGCGCGCGGATGACGACGGCCGACGCCGGTTGCACGAGGTAGCCGGCCACTTCCGCCGCGAGCTTGCCCGCCACGGCGTTGACGCGGCCGGCACGGGCTATATCGTGCCCATCGTCGTCGGCGCGGATGCCGAAGCAACGGCGGCGGCCGCCAGGCTGCAAGCGCTCGGCTTCGACATTCGCGCGATTCGTCCACCATCGGTCCCCGCCGGCACGGCGCGGCTGCGCGTGTCCATTCACGCCGACCACGACATGGACGTGCTGACGCTCGCCGCCGCCGCCATCGCCCATGTTCTGACGCCGACCCCGCTGAGTATCTCATGACCGACCTGCTTGTCCTTGGCACCGACACCGACGCAGGCAAGACGGCCTTCTGCTCGCAGTGGCTGGCCGCCTTCCATGAACAGTGGGAATACTGGAAGCCCGTCGAGACCGGCAATTCTGATACGGCGACCGTCCGCGCGCTCGTCCCCGGCGCGTCGGTTCACGCGCCTTTGAAGGCGCTGACGGAGCCGGTGGCGCCCTTGCTCGCGGCGCGGCGAGCGGGCGACACGGTGCCTTGCGTCGCGACGATCGTTGCTGCTCGGCCGACGGCGGCCCCCGGTCGTGGCTTGCTCATCGAAACCTTTGGCGGGCCCTTCTCGCCACTGGATGAAGCGGATTTGCAGATCGCGCTGGTGCGGGCGCTGGCCTGTCCCTCCGTGCTCGTGTCTTCATCGGCTCTGGGCGCCATCGGACGGACACTGCAATGTCTCGACGCCCTGGCTGGATCCGGTATCCGGCCTCTGGCGGTTGTATTGCTCGGTTCTTTGGACGCATTCGCCGCCGAGCAGATCGGCAAGCATGGACGCGTTCCAGTAGGTTCGCTGAAACTGCCCGCCGCCTGGGAACCGGCGGCCATCGCGGACTCGGCGCGGCAACAATCCGTCGCCCTTCAGGATCTGCGCGGTTTGCTGCCTCGGGAGGGCGAGGCTCCCGCCGAGCCGCGAACTCGCGAGAGTCATGACCGTCGGACGGCTCGGCAGGAGCCTCGCCCTCCCGAACTCGGACCTCGCACTCCCAGACTCGAATCTCGCCCAACCGCGTCTGCCGATTTGCAGGCCCGTGACCGGCGTGTCGTCTGGCATCCGTATACCTCGCTGTGTGCGCCGGACCTGCCCTTGCCGTGCATCGGCGCCGAGGATGAGTTTTTGATCCTGGCAGACGGCCGACGGCTGATCGACGGTATTTCGTCGTGGTGGACGATCCTGCATGGACATCGGCACCCGCCGCTGGTGCAGGCGCTGCATGACGCGCTGGCGCAAATCGATCATGTCCTGTTCGCCGGTGTCACCCATCCCTGGGCGGTCGACCTGGCCGAGTTATTGCTGCAAACGACACCCTGGCGAGGCGGCCGCGTGTTCTACTCCGACAACGGCAGCACCGCCGTCGAGGTCGCGCTGAAGATGGCTTACCAGTACTGGTGTCAGCAGGGCGAGCCGGGGCGGACGCGTTTCGTCGGTTTCGAGGCCGGTTATCACGGCGACACCTTCGGCGCCATGTCGGTCAGCCGCGATCCAGTGTTCTTCGGTCGCTTCGAGCCGCTGCTGTTCCACGCGGACATCGTCCCGGTCTGTGCCGACAGGCTTGAAGCGGCGCTCAGGAAACGGCCCGGCGAGGTGGCGGCCGTCATCATCGAACCACTGGTGCAAGGCGCCGGCGGCATGCGCATGCACACCCCAGACGAGCTGCGCGACATTGTCGCGGCGGCGCGTGCCAGCAACGTGCTGGTCATCGTCGATGAAGTGATGACCGGCGGCGGCCGCACTGGAACCCTGTGGGCACATCAGGCCGCGCGCGTGGTGCCCGACCTCATCTGCTCGAGCAAGACGCTGACTGGCGGCATGATGCCGCTGGCGGCGACGCTGGTTTCACCAATGATTGTGTCAGCCTTCGATTCGCCCGAGCCCTCCGGCACGTTCTTTCACGGACACTCGTTCACGGCGCACCCGCTGGCATGCGCGGTCGCCGTCGCCAGCTGGCGGATCCTGACCGAGCAACCGTCGCTCGCCCCGGCGCGCATGGAGGAATTCTGGCAAGCATCCCTCACGCCGTTGCAGGAATTGCCACACGTGCGCGACGTGCGCATTCGTGGCTGCATCGCCGCCGTGGAGCTGAACGTGCCGGGCGGCTACCTCGCCGATGCCGGGCGATCGATGCGGCAACTATGTCTGCAGCATGACGTGTTCCTGCGACCGTTGGGAAACGTGCTGTACGCGCTGCCGCCGTTGTGCACGTCGCCAGCATCGCTGGAGCGGATCGCGGCGGCAATGCACCATGCGGTGCGCAGTATCGCCGACCGCGCTTGAGCCCCGAACAGTTCAAGCGTCGCTGGGACACAGAAAATAATAGACTGCGGCGCCGATGCAGCCCATGGCGAACGCAGTCAGCAGCAAGACCTGCGGCCCCCAGAGATGCCAGATGACGGCGCCGACCAGCGCCGACCAGCAGGTCGCGAAGAAGCGCAGTCCCCAGTACAGGCCGACGCCGCGGGCGCGGACCTCTCCCGGAATCAACGACGTGATGAGCGCCTTGCGGGCCGGCTCGCCGATCTCGCGCAATCCGTAGATGATGAACACCGGGATCAGCCAGTAGCCGCCCGGCGCGATTGCCAGCGCCAGCGGAAAGAGCGCGAAGAAGATGAAAGTCAAGCCGATGAACGGCCGCAAGCCACGCGAACGCGTCAACTGCCCGATGGGCAGATACGTCAAGAGCGCTGTGAAATGTTGCAGGGCGATGAGCGCTCCCACCTCCGCGATGGGCACGTTCTCCACCAGCAGCAAATACAGCACGACGAAGTCGCGCACCAGCCAGTCGCACCAGCGCGTGCAGACCTCGGCAAGCCAGAGCCCGCGCAGAATGGGATGGAACGAGCGCACAATGGCAATGGCCGGTGGTCCGGGCGGCGGCGCTGGACGATGCGGCATGAAGCGCAGCTGGACGGCCAGAGACAGCATGCCAAGGGCGAGCGCCGTACCGACGAGGATACTCATGCCCCGCACCTGCCCGGCATCCTCACCCCAGGTCTGCCGGGCCCAGCCGAGCAGCAGACCGCCCACGAACGGTCCGATGATCTTCGGCAACCGTTTCTGGATGGACTGCAGCGCGAACGCCATGCCGCGCCCGCGCTCGCTGACCGTCGAGCCGACCGTGGTGAAGGTCACTGGCACGGACAGCGGCTCCCAGCCGAGAATCAAGAGCGCCGCCAGCACCGCCATCCAGGTGGCAGTTCCCAGCAGAAACAGGGAATAGCCGAGAATGGTCAGGACGCCGAAGAGCAGCAGCGAGCCACGGTCGCCAAGGCGGGCCGTGACAGTGCCGCCGCCAATGTAGCAGAACGCCTCGAAGAGATTGCGAAGAAACGTGTACGTGCCGACCAGCAACAGGATGTCGAGCGGCAAGTCGCCCGATGTACGCTGCCCACCCCACGAGCGCACGCGCAGCAGCTCCGGCATGAAGTCGCTCCAGAGCTGTTCGCCCAGGCCGAAGAGCAGGACCGATGCCAGCACCACTGCCACGGTCCGATTGAGCGCGAGCAGGTTCGCCAGCCGTTCGCCCAGCTTGGGTCCCATGTTCCCTTCCATATAAAAGCAACGGCGACAAGCCCGCGCTTGTCCGGAGCAGCCATCGGAGATTCTAATGCGTGTGCGACAGGCGGTCATCCGCGAGCCGTTTCAGGTGGAAGTTCGCGAGGCGGAGTTGCCGGCGCCGGCTGCCAACCAGGTTCTCGTCGAGACGCACGTCAGCGCGGTCAGCCCCGGCACGGAGCTGGCGGTCTATACCGGCACGCATCAGTGGCTGCGCGATCCAAATCTGCCGGACTGGAAGTTTCCGTTCCGTTCCGGCTACAGCGCCGCCGGCGTGGTGCGCGCCGTTGGCGCGGATGTCAAGGGCTGGAAGCCCGGCGACCGCATCAGCTATCCCGGCAACCATGCCTCGGCAGAGTTGCTCACGCTGGGACACGAGCGCGGCCGCTGGTGGAAGCTCCCCGACAACCTGGACTTCCTGCCGGCAGCGGTCGCCTGCATCGCCCGGTACGGCCTGGGCGCTTCGATTCGCGCCGGCATCACGCTTGGGCGGTCCGCCGCGGTGCTCGGACTCGGCGTCATCGGCCAGTTTGCGCTGCGCTGCCTGCTGGCGGCCGGAGCGAACCCGGTCATCGGCATCGATTCGGTGGCCATGCGCCGGCAGGCTGCGCTTGACGCGGGCGCCTGCCATGTCATCGACCCAGCAGCAGGCGACACGCGCGACCAGCTCGACGCCTTCCTTGGGAAACGCGGTGTCGAGATTGTCGCCGACGCCACCGGCATCCCGGACGCCGTGCCGCAGGCGATGGCGCTGGCCTGCGATGCCGGGCAGGTTGTCGTCGTGGGCAGCCCGCGCGGCAAGGCCAGGGACGTCAACTTCTACGACGACCTGCATCGCCGTTACATCGAGGTCACGGGCGCTCACGGCAACATGCTCTTCGAGCCGGCTCACGTCCGCCTCGCCGGCAACTGGGACATCCACAAGGCGCAGCGCTGGCTTCTGGCGGCGCTCGCGAGCGGCCGCCTCAGCCTCGCCGGTCTCATCACCCAGCAGATCACGCCGGCGGAACTGGGCACTGCCTACGACGGCCTGCTGAAAAGAAAGGAACAATACCTCGGCGTCATTGTGCAGTGGCAGTGACCACGGCTTCGCCCTTGCACAGCAGTGCCGCGGTTCGGGCCGCCTCGATGAGGCTGCTGGCGTCGGCAACGCCACGACCGGCGATGTCGTAGGCCGTGCCGTGAGCCACGCTGGTGCGGACGATGGGTAGGCCGACGGTAATGTTGACCGCGCTTCTGCCAGCCAGCAGTTTCAACGGGATGTGCCCCTGATCGTGGTACATGGCGACGATGCCGTCGAAGTCGCCGTCGCGGGCACGGACGAAGAGAGCATCCGCGGGCCAGGGGCCGCTGGCGTCGATGCCGGCGCGCCGGGCCTGCTCGACGGCCGGTTGAATGATGCGTTCCTCCTGATCGCCGAATAGCCCGCCGTCGCTGGCATGTGGATTGAGTGCCGCCACGCCGATTCGCGGCCGGCGGCCTTCTTGCAGCCGCGGCAGCATCGCGTCAAGCAGGCGAATCTTGTCGCTCACATTGCGCTCGCTCAGGTGGCAGAAAACGTCGTGCAACGCCATGTGCAACGTGACATGCACGACGCCCAGGCCACGCGGCAGGCCTGGGCCTCGCGCATACAGCATCATGCCGTAGGAAGAGACGCCGCTCCGCTCGGCGAGGATCTCGGTGTGCCCGGGATACGGCAGCCGCGCCTCCTTCAGCCCTTCCTTGTGCAGCGGCGCGGTGACGATGCCGTCGGCTTGGCCCGCGCGCGTCAGGTCGATGGCGGTGCACAGAAAGTCGTAGGCCGCCTTGCCCGACGCCGCGCTGACCTTGCCGGCTTGCACCGCGCTGAGGTCCTCCTGGCTGCCGCTCAGGCAGGGCAGGACATCCCTGGAGGCTGTCGCCTCATCGGGTCGAGTGACGACGCAAATGTCGCCGTTCATGCCCGCGATTCTCAGGCCGCGCCTCAGCCAGCCGGGATCGCCGACCACCAGCGGTCGGCAGATCGCCAGCAGTTCCGGCCAGGCACGAGCAATGATCTCCGGACCCACGCCGGCCACGTCCCCCATCGTCAACAACAGTCGCGGCAGACTCATACGGTTATTCTAAGACCAGAATCATTCTCAGAACCACGAGCGTGTGGCGCAATTCGCAAGAATTCCACTTGAGTTCTCGATTGACTCGAGTCCGCGTGCCATGCTCACGGCCTTGCGTGAGCATGGCGAGATGGTGCTCGATTTGCAAGGATGTCGCGGCGTGGCAATAGCCATCCTCACGCAAGCGTGTGAGCATGGCACGCACAATTGCAGTCCAGGCCTCACGCGAACAGTGCCGTCAGGATCTCGCCGCCATCGACGAGTGCGACGGGGCGTCCTTGCCGGTCGTGCAAGGCGTGAGCGTGGGGATCGATGCCCAGCGTATGATAGATGGTGCAGGCCAGGTCTTCGGGGCTGACGGGGCGGTCGCTGGGCCAGGCGGCGTCACTGTCGGACCGGCCGTAGGCGATGCCGCCACGGATGCCGGCGCCGGCGAGCACGCAGGGGTAGCAGTAGCTCCAGTGGTCGCGACCGTCTTGCTGGCCGCGATTCTCGAAGCGCGGCGTGCGGCCCATCTCGCCGACGGCGATCACCAGCGTCTCGTCCAGCAGGCCGCGCGCCTGCAGGTCGTCGAGCACGGCGGATAGGCCCCAGTCCAGGCCGGGGAGCAGATGGTCCTTCATGACGCGCTCGAGGCCGGCGTGCATGTCCCAGCTGCCCATCACGTCGCCGCGCACCGCCAGGTCCCAGGCGACGGTCACGAAGCGTGCGCCCGCTTCGATGAGCCGGCGGCCCATCAGCAGCGATTGACCGAAGAGGTTGCGGCCATACTGATCGCGCAAGCGTGCCGGTTCACGGCGGATGTCGAAGGCGGCGGCGACGCGCTCGGAAGCCAGCAGCCCGGCGGCGCGGGCGCGCTGCCCGGTGAAGTCACGCACCGCCGGCGAATGGTCGAATTGCCGGCGCCGTGCGTCCAGCTGGTCGCGCAACGAATCGCGACGGCCGAAACGCTCCAGCGTCACTTCGGGATACGGATCGAGCCCGGCCAGGCGAAAGTCAAGTTCGTCGTCCGTGCAGTCGCGGAAGAAGGGATTGTCGGTGGCGTGGCGCTTGCCGATGTTGGCGGCGATGCCGTCGTAGGCGCGGCCGAGCCAGCCGGCATACTGGCCGTTGATATTGTAGCCGGCCATGTGCCCCAGCCGCCGCGGCAAGTAGATGTAGCCGGGAAACGAGCGCGAACGTTGCAATCGCTCGTCCAGATGTTCGACAACCGAGCCGAAGGCCGGCCAGTCCCGGTCGGTGGCATCGACATTGTCCGCGCCCCTCTGCGCCGGCGGCAGCGGATGGCCCGTCTGGATGTAGTGCGTTCCGTTGTGGTCGTTCTGCCGGTGGTTGACGGTGCGGATCACGCAGTAACGATCCGAGCGTGCTGCCAGCCGGGGCAGATGCTCGCAGATGCGCAGATCCGGCGTGCGTGCGGCGATGGGACGATACGGCCCGCGGATGTTGCTGGGCGCGTCCGGCTTCATGTCGAATGTCTCGAGCTGACTCGGTCCGCCGTAGAGAAAAACGAACAGCACGGACCTGGCGCGAGCACGGGCCGGCAGAGCGTTCAGCGAGGGGGTCGCTGCCGCCGACAGCACGCGCGGCAGAGTCAACCCGAACAGCCCCGCACCGCCGGCCTGGAGAAGCTGCCGGCGCGTGTAGCCGGCGCATGTTCGACGCGGACGTCCCATTACGGTGATCATGTCGCTTTCCCGGCATGCCCGATATTCATGGCCCGCTCCGTCTCACGGTATCTTGCGCAACGGCATCCTGCTGACCTCGAGGCTCGTGAACCCGGCGCGGGGAAACTGCAACAGTAACCAGTTATTCGTCGTTTCGCCGACGAAAGTCATGAACGACTTGTACTGGCCGGTGGACTCGACCCCTTGAGGCGTCAGTAGCCTGATCTTGTGAGACCTCTCATCCGGCGTGATGGTGAATGACTGAAAATCGGCAAGATTCGCCCGTACTTCCTCGCCGGCCACGTGAATCGAAATCGAGTTCTCAAAGCGACCGGTGTAAGCATACAGATGGTACGGCGTTAGCCGGAAGGTACGCTTGCCAAGTGCTCCGACGGTGGCGGTGTATCGCGTCATTGTCGGCTTGGCAGGTGTCACCACCGGCGCCTCGTGAATGAACACGGTTTTGGCGTCCTGGAAGCGATAGATCTGGCCGCTTGTCGAATCCTTGATCGAGCCGAGCGGTTGACCGGTGATTTCCTTGCCGTCGCGCAGGGCGAGCACATGGCGCTTGCCTTTCACGGTCGCGGACTTGACCTGGTCCAGGGGAATCATGAGGATCAGGCCCTGATCCACCACCAGGGTGAAATAGGCGGTCTGCAACTTGCCAAGCCCACTCATGCCGCGTTCCCGCCTGGGATAAAAAACGAAGTCGCGGAACACCGAGCCGTAGCCGTAGTCGGGGCCGAGCGGCGAGAAGTCGGTGCTGACGTCGCCGGCGAGCTTGGCCGTCACGCCCAGCTTGCTCGTGAGATTCACGCGGACGGGCCCTTCGCCCCAGGGTTTCGTCGGATCATCGGTGGGATCCTTGAACTCGGGTGCCACGACGACCGGCGGTTCGGGCTCCGGCTCGACAATGACTTCTTTGGCCTTGTTGTCGGGCTTTATGGCGGGCTTGGGTTCCGGTTTGGGCTGCGACTTGCCGTCGTCGCCCAGCTTCTTGGCAGCAGCAACGGGGTTGCTCGGCTCTCCTTCGGCAACGTTTTTCCGCCACGGGCCCCATACAAGCAGACCCGCCAGGATGAGCAGGGCCCCGGCACCAGCCGCGGCCAGCAGCCAGCTGCGCTGAGACAATCGCCGCGCGGGCCTTGTTGTCGGCAACTCCGGAGGCCTGGAAGCCGGCCCTGCTTGCGCCGCAGGCACGTTCCAGCCCGGTTCCACATGGTCGGTCGTCAACGCGGAAAGCGGCGGCGGTCCCGACTGTGATTCGGAAACCGCCAGCGACCAGCCGTGCTCGCTCGTGCCCGAAAGCGGCGTCGCCTCGTCCGCTGATGCAACCGCCAGGGTCCAGCCGCGCTCATGCGAAAGCGGCGGCAGCGAATGGCCCGACGCAGGCGCAGCGGAAGGCGCCGCTGCGGCCGCCGCTGCCGGCACGGGCACCTTGGCTCCATGGCAGTGAGGCGCCAGCGCTGCGGCGACCTCCGCCGGCGTTCCATAGCGGTCTGCCGGATTCTTGGCGAGCATGCGCTGCATGATGCCGATCACCTCGGCAGGGATGTCGGCGCGCAGCGTGTTCAGGCTGGTCGGCTCGGTCTGCTGATGCCAGAGCAGCTTCTGCGTGAGCGAACTCTCGGGAAACGGCGGACGTCCGGCGAGCAGGAAGTACAACGTGCATCCCAGACTGTAGATGTCCGCACGAATGTCAACGACGTGGGCATCGCGTGCCTGCTCGGGCGCCAGAAAGTCCGGCGAGCCGACCACGGCACCGGAGCGTGTGATGTCGTGACCGCCGGACGCGGCCGGCGCCAACGATCGGGCCAGGCCCAGGTCCAGCAACTTGACCGTTCCGTCGGTCGAGACCAGCAGGTTCGACGGCTTGACGTCGCGATGCACCAGGCCGCGCTCGTGTGCGTGCTGCAATCCCAGGGCCGCCTGGCGGACGTAGTCGCAGGCCTGGGCCACGGGCAGCGGGCCCGCTTTCTTCGAGAGCCGGGCCAGGTCCATGCCCTCGATGAACTCCATGACCAGAAAGTGCTGATCGCCCACTTGCCCGGCGTCATGCGCGAGCACGATATGCGGATGCGCGACCTGTGCCGCGGACTGAATCTCGCGGCGAAAGCGCGCGATGGCCTCGGCGTTGCCCAGCCGCTCGCCGCGCATGACCTTCAAGGCCACCAGCCGATTCATGACCTGGTGCCGCGCCTTGAAGACCTGCCCCATGCCTCCTTGCCCGAGGCGCTCGAGCAAGACATACGGCCCGAGGAGCAACTCACGGGCGCGGCCCTGGAAAATCTGGTTCACCTGAAACGGCGTCAACCAGTCGCGCCGCACCAGTTCCCTGGCCAGTGCTTTCGGGTCGGCATACCCCGCCTCCAGGCCGGCGAGCGCCTCGCACTGCTCGGGGCTCAGGAGCGGTTGCAGCAACTCGACAAACTCGGTGGTGGAAGCAACGGGCATGGCGATCTACCTCGTGCCGACCATTGTAGCAGTTCGCGGCTCGGGCCGGGACAGCTGCACGACAAATCGTTCCAGCAGCGTTCGCGGCGGCAGCGGGCTGCCGCCCTTGAAACCCAGGTCGAGCTCCAGCAGCCAGTCATAAAGCTTCAGAGCGCGGCGGCGGCCGAGGAACTTCAATTGCTGCTCGGCACCCCGGGCGGCGAACGGCGGCACGCCGACGCGCTGCAGCGCCGAAGCCATCGGCTTGCCCTGCACCACCAGCCGGGCCGCCTGCGCCAGCCGCCGCAGTTGCATGCTGAACGCGCCCAGCAGGCGCATCGGCTCTTCGCCTTGATCGAAAAGCCGGTCGAGCATGCCAAGCGCCTCGGCGGCATTGCCGGCGCCGATGGCGTCGAAGATCTTCCAGGTATTCTCCGCCCGGCTCTGGCCGACGAGCTTGTCCACGTCCGCGGGATCGATCCGGCCGCGCTCGCCGATGTAAATGGCCAGCTTCTCCATTTCCTGGTCGAGCAGTCCCATCTCCGCGCCAATCAGGTCCACCAGCAGCGCTGCCGCCTGACTGGAGATCTGCTTGCCATGCCGAGCCGGGCACCATTGCCCGCACCACTGCGGCAGACGAAACGCCGCCGGCGCCTTGCAGGCAATCGACGAGGCATCCGCGACGAGCTTGTACAGTCTTGTGTTCGACGGAAAGGACTTCAATTCGAGAACCAGGACGCCGCTGGACGGCAGCCTGGCGATCCTCTTTTCCAGGGCCGCGCGAAACCTGGTCACGAAGGGATCGGCGTCCTCGACGATGACCAGCCGCCGCGAGCCAAAGAACGGCACCGTCTCCAGCTCATCGCAGACCTCGGAGAGCTGAGCCTTGTCGCCTTCATGAATTGAGGCCGCCATGTCATCGCCTTCGAGCACGCGCTTGCGGATGCCCCGGATGACTTCGCGCTTCAGAAAGTCCTCGTCGCCATGCACGACGTACAGCGGCAACGGCTGCAGCCGGTCGATGCGTTCGAGGAAAGCCATGCTGTCCATGCGGATGATGTATCGTTTCGTGCCGGCGACGTCCGCGACGCCCGCGGGGATGGACAGCGGCATTTCGATCAGGTAAGCTCTGTTCATCGGCAAGCCATTTGACCGCAGGGGATATTCCATGACGATGCAGTCCTCGATCTTCACCCGCCGCCGCCTCCTGCAAGCCGGCAGTCTCGGCGCCCTGAACATGGCGCTGCCCGGCATGGTGGCCGCGCGCGTGGACGCAAACCAGGGCTTGCGCGGCATCGCCGCCGAGCGTTCGTGCATCTTCATCCTGCTGTGCGGTGGACCGAGCCATCTCGATACCTGGGACCTGAAGCCGGAAGCGCCGGAGGGAATCCGCGGGCCGTATCGTCCGGTACAGACGGCCGTGCCCGGCATGCGCATCTCCGAGCTGCACACGCGGCTGCCGGCGCTGACGCGGCACATCTGCCTGATCCGCTCGATGACGCACGTCGGCAACATCAGCAACCACTTCGACGCTATGCACCACTGCCTGAGCGGGCAGGCGGGAGCGCCGGCCGATGCCCCGTACCTCGGCTCCATCGTGTCGCGGGCCCGGCCCAGCCGCGGCAATATCCCGTCCTATGTCTGGCTGATCCGCTGCGTCGGCGATCCGGTCTTTTGCGCTCCCAACATCGGCAGCGGCGGGCATCTCGGCGCCCAGTACATGCCGCTGTTCGTCGGCAACGCGGCCAATCACCCGGCCATGCCGACCTTCCGCGCCCCCGACGAACTGCAAGCTGCCGTCGAACCGGAACGCTTGCAAGGACGGCGCCGGTTGCTCAATGCCGTGACATCCACCGAGAACGCCGGCGGCTGGCTGGACCTGCAGCAGCGCGCCTTCGACCTGACGAGTGGCCGCGGCGGCCGCGAAGTCTTCGACCTCGAACGAGAGCCACGCACCGTCCGCGACCGCTACGGCATGCATCCGCTCGGACAGAACCTGCTGCTGGCACGGCGGCTGGTCGAGTCCGGCGTCGGCTTCGTCACCGTCAATGGCTGGACTGGCCAGGCTCCCAACGGCGGCGGCGGTCCGCCCGCTTCCAGCTGGGACATGCACGGCGGCGAGATGGGCATGGGCAACGCCTTCGGCACCGGCTCCCACGGCATGGGCCATTGCTTGCCGCGCCTCGACGAGGCCCTGTCCGCCTTGCTCATCGACCTGGAAGAGCGCGGCCTGCTGGAGCGAACCCTCGTGGTCGTCAGCGGCGAGTTCGGCCGCACGCCGAACATCAACGCACTCGGCACCGCCAATCCCGGCCGGCAACACTGGCCGACCTGCTACTCCGCCATGCTCGCCGGCGGCGGCATCCGCGGCGGCATGGTTTACGGCGAATCCGATCGCATCGCTGCCTACGTCAAGGACCGCCCCGTCCGCCCGCAAGACCTGGGCGCCACCATCTTCCACTCCCTGGGCATCCCGCTCGACCAGCGCCTCGGCCGCGACGGCTTCACACGGCCGGTCTCCATCGGCCAACCGATCATGGAGATGTTCGGCTGACAGGGCGAACGTCGAGGCGTAAGCCCGACGTGAGTGCGCAATACACGTCGAGCTTACGCCTCGACGCTCGCCAATCTCTTCACGGTCCTTCAATATGAGTGGCACATTCCTGCTTCGAGTTGGCGTCTTCCTCTTCGCCATTCTTGCACTTCCTGGAGTGCGTGCCCCGGCGGACGATCGGCCGTCCCCGATCTACGCCGACAAGTCAAAGCTGCTGATCTTCCGCGACGCTGCCGGCGTCGAGCATCCCGTCCGCGATCGCGACGACTGGCGCAAGCGCCGCGAGCACATCCTTGCTGCCATGCAGCTTGTCATGGGGCCGTTGCCTTCCGCCAAGAGCAAGGTCCCGCTCGACGTGAGCGTCACCGAGAAGATCGAGACCGACAAGTACACGCGGCTGTTGCTCACCTATGCGGTAGATGACAAGGATCGCGTGCCTGCATATCTTTTCTTGCCGCGCGGCGAGAAGAAGCAACGGCCGGCGGTGCTGTGCCTGCATCCGACAGAGCGCAAGCTCGGCAAGAAGGTGGCCGCGGGCCTCGGCCCCAAGGCGGATCGCGGCTACGCCCTGCACCTGGCCGAGCGCGGCTACGTCACGCTGGCGCCCGATTATCCCAACATGGGCGGCTACGGCTACGATGCCTACAAGCACGGCTACGCCAGCACGACCATGAAGGCGATCTGGAACCACATGATCGCCGTCGATTTGCTGCAATCGCTGCCCGAGGTTGACAGGGAGCGGATCGGCGTCATCGGCCATTCGCTGGGTGGGCACAACAGCATGTTCGTGGCTGCCTTCGACGAGCGCATCAAGTGCATCGTCTCCAACTGCGGATTCTGCAGCTTCAAGACGTACATGAAGGGCAAGATCGCCGGCTGGGCCCACGACGGCTACATGCCGAAGCTGCGGACCGTCTACGACCTCAAGCCGGAGAACGTGCCATTCGACTTCACGGAGATCACCGCCGCCCTGGCGCCGCGTGCCTTCCTCGCCAGCGCTCCGCTCCGCGATCACAACTTCGACGCCGACGGCGTCAAGGAGTGCATCGCCGCTGCACGTCCGGTGTATCGGTTGCTCGGCGCCGAGGAGAAGCTGGCTGCCAACTATCCCGACTGCGATCACAACTTCCCGGATGATGTTCGCCGCGTGGCCTATGAGTGGCTGGACCGGTGGCGCATGAAATAGCGCAAACCGGTTCGCAGAGTGCATCCCATGGCTGTTTGCCCAGTCTGCCAGGCTGAAATCGATGAAGGAACTGAATACTGCCCTCGGTGCCGTGAGCTTGTGACATCGAGTCTGCCTGCAGCAAGCAGAGCGGAAACATCGGCGCGTCTGCGCTGGTGGGGTGTTCGCCTGTGGGTTGTCAGTCTTGCCTGCTTTGCGGCTGGCATCCTCAGTCGCATGATCTGCCATCAAACCGATCTGGCGGCCACCTACCCGCTCGCGATGGCGGCACAGGCCATTTGCTATGGGGCCGGATTCATTCTGTACGAGATCTGGCTCAGGATTGGCAGCAAGAAAGCCAATATCTATCTCGGCTGTGCGATACCGCTTTTCTTGCTGATTGCGTCATGTCTTGGAGTGCTTTCGTCGAGTCCCAAATAGCAACACAGGATTCTCATTCGCAAGGCGCCGTGCGAGCGCGAAACGTAAACCGGTTGCCGCGTCTTGCCCGCCGCTACAATGATCCCATGAAGACCATCATCGGCATGAACGGCGCCTGTGGCCGCATGGGGCAGCGGATCATCCAGCTTGCCCATCAGGACAGGGCGTTGACCATCGGCGCGGCCCTGGAGGCAGCGGGCCATCCGCACCAGGGGCGCGACATCGGCGACATCGCCGGCATCGGCGCCATCGGCGTGCGCGTGGCGCCATCCATCCCGGTTGAGCACCGGATCGACGCTATCATTGATTTTTCGCTGCCGGCCGGGACGATGGCGGTCCTGCCCCTGTGCCGCGAGCGCAAGATTCCGCTGGTGGTGGCGACGACGGGGCACACCGCCGAGCAGCGGGCCGAGATCGAGGCGGCCGCCCACCACACCGCGATCCTCATGGCCCCAAACATGAGCCTGGCCGTCAACGTGCTCATGAAACTGGTGCAACAGGCGGCCGGCATCTTGACCAACCACGACTTCGACGTCGAGGTTCTCGAACGACACCATCGCTACAAGAAGGATTCGCCCAGCGGCACGGCGTTACACTTCGCCCGCATCATCCAGGAAGCGATGGGGCAGACCGAGGTGCGGCATGGCCGCGAAGGGCTGGTCGGCGAGCGGCCGCACCATGAGATCGGCGTTCACGCCATCCGCGTGGGCGACAACGTCGGCGAGCACACCATCATCTTCAGCACGCTGGGCGAGACGCTGGAACTGAGCCACCGCGCCCACGCCCGCGACTGCTACGCCCGCGGCGCCCTCCAGGCCGCCCGGTTCCTCGCCAACCGCCCCGCGGGCCGCTACACCATGAACGATGTACTCGGGCTGTAACCAAGTGGTCAGTTTTCAGTTCTGAACACTGAAAACTGAACACTGAAAACTGAACACTGAAACCCATGCAGAAAACCATCACCGGCCAAGCCTACGTGCTGGGCGACAATGTCGATACCGACCAGATCATTCCGGCGCAGTATCTGACGTTCAACCCGGCCATTCCGGAGGAATACCGGCAGTTCGGCAAGTATGCGCTCAGCAGCGTGCCGCCGGCGCAGGCCGGGCTGCCCAAGGGGCACATGCCGTTCCACGCCGAGGACGAGTTCGTGTCGCCGTACAAGATCATCGTGGCCGGCAAGAATTTCGGCTGCGGTTCGTCGCGCGAACATGCGCCCATCGCCCTGAACGCCGCCGGCATCGAGGCCGTGATCGCCGAGTTCTACGCGCGCATCTTCTTCCGCAATTCCGTCAACGGCGGCTACCTCATCCCTTTTGAATCCAGCGACCGTCTCTGCGACGCCATCTGCACCGGTGACGAGTTGCGCATCGACCTGGCCGAGAGCCGGCTCGACAACTTAACCACCAAGGAGCAGTGGCGGTTGAAGCCGCTGGGCGAAGTGGCGCCCATCCTGGAAGCAGGCGGGTTGTTTCCTTATGCGCGTCGCGTCGGCATGTTGAAGTAGTAAACAAGAGCTGGCAGTCGGACTCAATTCCTTCCATCTTCCCATCTTCAAGAAATCCTCTTTTTCGATTGCAAGCCGCCCGTGTCCTCAATTAGGATGAACAACGTCGTCCGAGGGGGAAAAGGAACTTCTACACAGGGGGGAACGGTAATGTTCACGGTCTGGGGATCGAAGCAGCACTTCTGCGACGGAATGACGCGGCGGAATTTCTTGCAAATTGGCGCCTTCGGCGCCGGCCTCACCTTGGCGGACATGCTGCGACTGCGGGCCTCGGCAGCGGCACGCGGCGAAACGACGCGCACCAAGTCGGCCATCATGATCTACCTGCCGGGCGGGCCGTCCCACATGGACATGTACGACCTCAAGCCGAATGCGCCGGCCGAGTTTCGCGGCGAGTTCCGGCCGATCAACACCAATGTCACAGGCGTGCAGATCTGCGAGCACTTCCCGCTCCAGGCCCGCATGTGGGACAAGTTCGCCTGTGTTCGCTCCATCGTCTCCGTCGATGAGCATTCCGACTCGCTGGTCATGACCGGCTACAGCCAGCGTGCCAACATGACCGCCAACCATCCATCGTTCGGGTCGGTGGTGTCACGGATGCGCGGCGCCAATTCCGACGTACCGTCGTTCGTCAGCCTGCGTGGCCTGTCGCGTGGCACCGAGCCAGGCTTCCTGGGCATCTCGCATCGCCCCTTCTCGCCAAGCGGTCCCGGCCTGCAGAACCTCCGGCCGCTGTCGATGGTCGATGCCGGCCGGCAGCATCAGCGCCGGCAGATGATGGGCGCCTTTGACGGCATTCGCCGCGAGCTGGACACCAACGGTTCCATTGGCGGACTCGATTCGTTCACGACCCGCGCCTTCGACATGATCGCGTCCGGCGGCGTCCGTCACGCGCTGGACAACGGCCGTGAGCCGAACACCATTCGCGAGCGCTATCGCGGCGTCGAGCAGTTCCTGACGGCGTTGCGGCTGGTGGAAGCGGGTGTCGGCTGCGTGACGCTGTCGATTGGCGGCTGGGACACGCACGGGCAGAACTTCCAGACCTTGCGCCGTCAACTGCCGCAGGTCGACAAGGGCGTCTCCAACCTCGTTGCGGACCTGCACGCCCGCGGACTGGCCAACGACGTGGCCGTGGTCATGTGGGGCGAATTCGGCCGCACGCCGCGCGTCAACAACAACGCCGGCCGCGACCACTGGGCGCCGGTCATGTCCGCCATGGTTGCCGGCGGCGGCATGCGCATGGGCCAGGCCATCGGCGCCAGCACCGCCCGCGGCGAACGACCGCACGACCGTCGCTACACCGCGTCGCAGCTGCTGAGCACGCTGTACCGCTCGATCGACATCGACCCCAGCCAGACCGTGCTGGATTCGACCGGCCGGCCTCGTCACCTTCTCGAGGACCGTGAAGTCGTCCGCGAGTTGCTGTAATCCGTCGATCGTTTGGCGGGGAGCCGAAGACGACCTTTCCCCCTCCCTCCTGACTTGGTCGCCTTCGGCTTTCCGCTCGCTGCAACGATGCAGTCGGCATGATGAATGATGAGCGGACGTGTCGTTTGCCGTTCATCATTCATCATTCGTAACATCATTTGTGAGTCCCCCCGCCGGAGTACCCCAATGACGACTTCCATTCGCTGGCTCATCGTGCTTGTGCTGCTCGCCGGCGCCCGGGATCTTGCGGCGGCGGACGAACCGACGCGCACGCCCAAGGGCGAGATCGCGTTACCTGCTCCCGCCGAGGTGCAGTCGCTGGACGTACAGCCGAAAACGATCGACCTGATCGGCGCTGATGACTCCCGTCAGGTGGTGCTGACCGGCGTGCTTTCCGCTGGCAAGTTGCAAGACCTGACCGGCCACGTGCAATACAAGATCGCCGATAGCACCATTGCGAAGATCACAAACTCCGGCCGCGTCATCCCGCTGGCCAACGGCGCCACGACAATCACCGCTGGCTACGGCGACAACCGCGTCACCATCCCGGTGAAGGTCGAGAAGTTCGATGTGAGCCTGCCGATCAATTTCGCCAACCACATCGTGCCGATCTTCACGAAGCTGGGGTGCAACTCCGGCGGTTGCCACGGCAAATCGGGCGGCCAGAACGGCTTTGCCCTGTCGCTGCTCGGTTTCGTGCCCGAACTCGACTATCAGTCGTTGGTCCACGAGAGCCGCGGCCGCCGCCTGCTGCCCTCGTCCCCGGATCACAGCCTGCTCCTGCTCAAGGCCTCCGGCGGCATGGCGCACGCCGGCGGTAAGCGCATGGAGGCCGGCTCCGACGAGTACAAGCTCATCCGTCGCTGGATCGCCGCCGGCCTCCCCGTCGGCGAATCGGACGACCCCAACATCAGCAAGATCAGTATCTTTCCGGAGCACCGCATCATCTCCCGCAAGAATCGCCAGCAGTTCGCCGTCTATGCGCATTACAGCGACGGCAGTGTCGTCGATGTCACGCAGCGCGCTCAGTACGAGAGCAACGATCCGGATGTCGCCATCGTCGATGGTTCCGGCCTGGTGCGCACCCTGGACATGAGCGGCGAGGCAGCCATCATGGCCCGCTACCAGGGACAGGTCACCGTCTTCCGCGCCACGGTGCCGCTGGGCGTCAAGATTCCCGAGTATCAGTTCACGGAGCGCAACTTCGTCGACAAGCACACTCATGCCCACTGGAAGCAGCTTGGCATCGTGCCTTCGGATCTTGCGAGCGACGAACTCTTCATCCGGCGCGTGAGCGTGGACATCACCGGGACACTGCCGTCGCCGGCCAGGGTGAAGGCGTTCCTGGCCGATACCGATCCACAGAAGCGCGACAAGCTGATTGACGCCTTGCTGGAAACGCCGGAGTACAGCTACTACTTCGCCAATCGCTGGGCGGACGTGCTGCGCGTCAAGCGCGGCAACCAGCAAGGCCGGGCTTTTGGCACCTTTGCCTTCCATTCGTGGATTCGCGAGGCCATCGCCCAGGATCGGCCCTATGACGAGTTCGCCCGGGATATCCTGGCGGCCCTGGGTGACGAGACCAAGAACCCGGCCACGGTGTGGTACAAGGATCTCCGTGATCCGCAGCAGTTTGTCGATGACACGGCCCAGCTATTCCTCGGCGTGCGCATGGCCTGTGCCCAGTGCCATCACCATCCGTATGAGAAGTGGAGCCAGGACGACTACTGGGGCCTGGCCGCTTTCTTCGGCCGCGTCGGCCGCAAGAACATCCCCGTTCCCGGCGTGCAAAACAATCAGCAGAACCAGCGCGTCGTCATCTTCGCCAAGCCGAACGGGACCGTGCAGAACAAGCGCACGAACAAGGCGGCGATCATGCGGCCGCTGGACGGCGACGAGGTCAAGGTGGATCCCGGTGATGATCCGCGCCACCGCCTCGTCGACTGGATGGTGGACGCCAAGAATCCGTTCTTCGCCCGCGCCGTCGTCAATCGCTACTGGGCTCACTTCATGAGCCGCGGCATCGTCGATCCGCCGGACGACATGCGGGCCACCAATCCGCCGTCCAATCCTGCGCTGCTCGACGCGCTGGCCGCCGACCTCATCAAGAACAAGTTCAGCTTGAAGGAGACGATCAGGTCGATCTGCCGGAGCCGCACGTATCAGCTCAGTTCCATGCCCAACGAGTTTAACAAGCAGGACAAGCGGTCATTCGCGCGCTATTATCCTCGGCGGATGGCGGCGGAGGTGTTGTTCGACGCGGTCAGCCAGGTGACGGACAGCCCGGCCACGTTCCCCGGCCTGCCGCGCGACCGCCACGCCCCGAACCGCGCCATCATGTTGCCCGACGAGTCATTCCAGTCGTACTTCCTCGACGTGTTCGGCCGGCCGCAGCGCATCAGCGCTTGCGAGTGCGAGCGTGTCAGCGAGGCCAATCTGGCCCAGGCCCTGCACCTGCTCAATTCCGACGAGATCCAGAACAAGCTGTCGCGTGCCGGCGGCCGGGCGGAAAAGCTTGCCAAGGATCCGCGCCCGGACGCGCAAAAGGTCGAGGAACTCTTCCTGTGGTCCTTTGCCCGCCAGCCGACGGCCGAGCAGATGACTCTCGCGCTCCGTAACATCGAGCACCATGCCAAGAACAAGCGCCTCGCCTACGAGAACATCATCTGGGCGCTGATCAACACCAAGGAATTCATCATGGTGCAGTAGATCGAGAGCGGTAGACGCCTGCCTTCCTGGTTGCGGAGAGAGTCCATGACTGCTTCCCGCTTGCCTTCCCTTGCCGGCGCATCGCGCCTGTCGCGCCGTGGCTTTCTCAAGATCGGAGCGCTCGGCGCCGGCGGCCTGACCTTGCCGCATCTCTTCCGGGCCGAGGCGGCAGCCGGCATTCGCTCGTCGCAGAAATCGGTAATCTTGATTTATCTCGTCGGCGGACCGCCGCACCAGGACATGTTCGATTTGAAGCCGGACGCGCCGCGCGAGTTCGCCGGTCCGTGGCGGCCCATCAACACCAGCGTCACAGGCATCCAGATCTGCGAGGCCCTGCCGCGACTTGCCCGCATGATGGACCGCCTCGTCGTGGTCCGCTCGCTGGTCGGCAACCAGGCGGATCATGATGCCGTGCAGGTTTACAACGGCCATCATCCAGGCAAGCCGACGCCGTCGGGCGGCTGGCCGCAGTTCGGCTCGACGGTCGCCAAGCTGCAAGGCCCGGCCGATCGCGCCACGCCGCCGTTCATCAGCCTCTGCTACACCTGCACGCACGGCCCTTACAACGAGCCGGGACCGGGCTTCCTGGGCGCGACGTTCAATCCGTTTCGCATCATGGGGCCGACACGCAACGACATGGTCCTGCAAGGCATCACGCTCGATCGGCTGGCGGATCGCCGCACATTGCTGCGCGGCTTCGACAACCTGCGCCGCGAGGTCGATGCGAGCGGCGCCGCCCGCGGCATGGACCACTTCGCCGAGCAGGCCTTCGGACTCTTGACCTCGTCACGGCTGGCGGAAGCGCTCGACCTGTCGCGCGAGGACCCGCGCATCGTCGCTCGCTACGGCACCGGCGACCCGCGCGTCTTCATCGATTCGAACGGCGCCCCGCGCGTGCCGCAGAGCCTGCTCATGGCCCGCCGGCTCATCGAGGCCGGCGCTCGCGTCGTCACGCTCAACTACAGCAAGTGGGACTGGCACGGCGGCCCGGTTGCCGGCGACGGCTCGGGCAATTCCATCTTCAACCGCGAGGCCGAAGACTTCCCCATCTTCGACCAGTGCGTCAGCGCCCTAGTGGAAGACCTGCACGTGCGCGGCCTGGACCAGGACTGCACGGTGGTAGTGCTCGGCGAGTTCGGCCGCACGCCGCGCATCAGCGGCCATGTCGGCCGCGACCACTGGCCGCAGGTCAACTGCGCCCTGCTGGCCGGCGGCGGCATGCGCACCGGCCAGGTCATCGGCGCTACCGACCGCATCGCCGGCGAAGCCGTCTCCCGCCCCGTCACCCACGGCGAACTCCACGCCACGCTCTACCGCAACCTCGGCATCGACGTCAATCAAACGACGCTGCTCGACCTGCGCGGCCGGCCGCAGTATCTGGTCGAAGATAATGCGCAGCCGCTGCGGGAAGTGGTATAAACCCCGACCTGGTTCGATAGTGTATTCATCCTTGCAACGCTCAGTCCGCAGCCGTAAATGCCGTGTCGATAACCGGATCAATCAAGCGTGATGCCTGCGGCGGCGCTAACCCCTTCACGCGCACCAGCACCACCGGCACGCACTCCTCGCAGCGTTGCTGTTCCGCAAGCTCACGGCTGTACTGGCTGAAGCCTGGCTCGCCATCAATCTCGAAGTAAATAAACGCCCCGTCGGGCACGCGATCATCCATCTCCGGATGAGCAAAGACATACTTGCCGAACTCAACGGTCAGTTCAAATTGCTTCTTCGCAAACTCGCGCGTGTCAATCATCATTCATCTCCGTCAGGTAGCGGGCACGGTGACCTTCCCAGTTTGTCCGCAAGTCCTCGATGGCGAATGTGAATGTTTCGTTCACATCACCCACGAAAATCCTGGTCTTGTCCTGGCTGCCGTCCGGATGAAGAGTGTCGCGATGACAGAAGCCATGAGCGTTGTCATATCGCACCGTTGGATGCCATCTCTCCTCATGCATGATTTCCAGTTGCACAGTAAATCGCAATACTTGATCCTTGTGACGCTGGTAGCTGCAACGGATTTGCGCTTCGCCGGGCGACACTCGAATGAACCAGCTTCGCTCAACAGGGCTTGCCATCTTGGTCCCCGAAGGTTGATTGTACCATTCCCACGCTGCTCACGACACGGTACATTGAGATTGTCCCACCACCGCCTTCGAGGGCTTCCCATGCTCACCATCCCCGGCCCGCATTCGCGCTACTGCGATGGCATCTCGCGGCGTTCCTGGTTGAAAATCGGCGGGCTGGCGCTGGGCGGGCTGTCGTTGCCCGAAGTCCTGCGGGCGCAGTCTCTCCCCTCTCCCTCCGGGAGAGGGGTCGGGGGTGAGGGTTCGCGGCTCGCCAAGGGCGTCATCATGGTGCTGCTGCCCGGCGGGCCGACGCACCTCGAGACCTTTGACCTGAAACCGGATGCTCCCGCCGAGATTCGCGGCGAGTTTCGGCCAACGGCGACCAATGTCCCAGGCATGGACATCTGCGAGCTGATGCCGCGGCTGTCGCGCCTGGCCGACAAGTTCACGCTGATTCGCTCGCTGGTCGGCTTTCGCGACGATCACAACACCCACTGGTGCACGACCGGCTGGGAATCGCACCCGGCCATGGATGCTTCGCCGCAGATTCCGGGGTTTCCGCCGGGCGACTGGCCGTCGCTGGGCGCAGTGCTGAGCCGCAGTCTCGGTCCGCGTGTGGCCGGCGTGCCACCGTGCGTCGATCTGACGCCGGTGGATGCCGACGCCCGCTTCATCCTGCGCACGCCGCCGGGACAGCCCGGCTACCTGGGCGTGGCCCACGCCGGCTTCGAGGCCAAGGCGGTCGATCGCCGCAACATCATGCTCAACGGCATGGATCTGCGCCGGCTGCGCGATCGCCGGGCCATGCTCGCCGGCTTCGACGGCTTCCGCCGGCAAGCCGATGCCAACAACCTGGGCAGCGGCCTCGACACTTTCCAGCAACAAGCCTTTGAGGTGTTGACCGCGCCGCGGCTGGCGACGGCACTCGACCTGTCGCGCGAGGATGAGCGCACGCGCCGTCTGTACTCGCTGGATCGCGAGTATCCCGACGAGCGCGAGGGCAAGCATTATCTCGACCAGTTCCTGCTGGCGCGGCGGGTGATCGACGCCGGCGCGCGCTGCGTGACGCTGGCGTTCAGCCGCTGGCCCTTCGGCCGGGTGCTGCGTGGCGACCACAACTGGGACTGGCATCGCGACCTGTTCCCGGAGGCGCGGAAGACGCTGCCGCTGCTCGACCTGGGGCTGTCGGCGCTCATCCAGGACCTGCACCAGCGCGGCACGCTGAACGACGTGGCCGTCGTGGTGTGGGGCGAATTCGGCCGCACGCCGCGCATCAACGGCAACGCCGGCCGCGATCACTGGGCCCGCGTGTGCAGCGCCCTGGTTGCCGGCGGCGGCCTCCGCACCGGGCAAGTCCTCGGCTCGACCAGCCGCTGGGCCGAGGAACCGCGCACCAGGCCGGTCCACTTCCGCGATGTGTTCGCCACGCTCTACCAGCGCCTCGGCATCGACGTTGCCACGGCGCAGTTCAACGACCTGTCGGGCCGGCCGCAGTATCTGCTCGGGAATCATCGGGCGGTCGACGAACTGGTGGGGTGAAGGCAGCACGTCACGCCGGTGCAGGAATCATTCATCCCCCACGCGTGTTCGAAACCCGCTCCGCGGTTTCGCGCGGGCCAGACTCCCGAGTTACATCTTCGCAATCACCGCATCGCCGAACTCGCTGCACTTCACCTCCTTGGCCCCCTCGGTGAGTCGCGCGAAGTCGTAGGTGACGGTCTTGGCGGCGATGGCGCCGTCCATGCCCTTGATGACGCGGTCGGCAGCCTCGGTCCAGCCCAGGTAGCGCAGCATCATCTCGCCGGAGAGGATGACCGAGCCGGGGTTGACCTTGTCGAGGTTGGCATACTTGGGTGCGGTGCCGTGGGTGGCCTCGAAGACGGCGTGGCCGGTGGTGTAGTTGATGTTGCCGCCCGGGGCAATGCCGATGCCGCCCACCTGGGCCGCCAGTGCATCCGATAGATAGTCGCCGTTGAGGTTCATGGTGGCGATGACGTCGAACTCGTCCGGGCGCGTCAAGACTTGTTGCAAGGTGATGTCGGCGATGGCGTCCTTGACCAGTAGCTTGCCGGCGGCGAGGGCGGACTTTTGCTCGGAGTTGGCGGCCTCCTCGCCCTTGTCCTTCTTGGTCCGCTCCCATTGCTCCCAGGTGTAGACCTTGTCCTTGTAGTCGCGTTCGGCCAGGGCGTAGCCCCAGTTGCGGAACGCCCCTTCCGTGAACTTCATGATGTTGCCCTTGTGCACCAGCGTGAGGCTCTTACGCTTGTTGGCAAAGGCATACTCGAGGGCGGATCGGATTAGCCGTTCGCTCCCCTCGCGCGAGACGGGCTTGAGGCCGATGCCGCTGCTTTCGGGAAAGCGGATCTTGCCGAACTCTGTCGGGAACGCCTCCTTGAAGAGGGCGAGGAACTTCTTGCAGGCTTCCGAGCCCTGCTCGAACTCGATGCCGGCGTAGATGTCCTCGGTGTTCTCGCGGAAGATGGCCATGTCCACCTTCTCGGGACGCTTGACAGGCGAGGGGACACCCTTGAACCAGCGGACCGGCCGGAGGCAAACATACAGGTCGAGCAGCTGACGCAGGGCGACGTTGAGGGAGCGGATGCCGCCGCCGATGGGCGTGGTCAGCGGCCCCTTGATGCCGACCAGGAACTCGCGGAACGCCTCCACGGTCTCATCCGGCAGCCAGGTGTTGAGCTTCTTGAACGCCTTCTCGCCGGCATAGACCTCCATCCAGGCGATCTTCTTCTTGCCGCCGTACGATTTCTCGACGGCGGCGTCGAGCACGCGCACGGATGCCCGCCAGATGTCCGGCCCGGTGCCGTCCCCCTCGATGAACGGAACGATCGGCCGATCGGGAACGCGGAGCTTGCCATTGGCGATGGCGATCTTGTCGCCTTGCGGAACCTGAATGTGCTGATATGGCATGAAGTTCACCTGAGACTGGGGCGGGAGGTTTCGAGGGACACGTTGCAGTTTATATGCGCCTTGAGACGAAATGCACACCCAGGGCACACGCGAATGAAGCTCGCCTGGCGGTTTTGTGCAGGATTGGCGCGCGAAACCGCCAAGCAAAGCTTCCTTACGCCTGTCCGGAGGGGCCCTACGACGGCCTTCGGAACAGTCCGCTTGGATTTTCCTCCCATGGCCATTAAGTATCCTATATTTACCATTGGAAGGTGCGGTCCCCAGGTCCGCCCGCATCTGCTACCATAGAGAAGGCAGCATTTTCAGGTTAGCGGGGATGACGGATGGCGGCCCCGGCCACGGTAAGCGAGTTTGTAGATCTCATCCGCAAGAGCGGCGTCTCCGAGGATAAGCGCCTCGAAGCCTTCGTGGAGAAGTTGCGCGCCGAGGGCAAGCTGCCGCCGGAGCTTTCCAAGCTGGCGGGCGTGCTCGTCAAGGAAGGATTCCTGACCAAGTTCCAGGCGGAGCAGATCCTCCAGGGCAAATGGCGGCGCTTCAACATCGGCAAGTACAAGGTGCTGGAGCGACTCGGCCACGGCGGCATGGGCATGGTCTACCTGTGCGAGCACAAGCTCATGCGTCGGCGCGTGGCGGTAAAGGTGCTGCCGACAGCCCAGGCAGCTGACGATGCGGCCCGGGAACGCTTCTATCGCGAGGCCCGCGCCGCGGCTGCCCTGGATCATCCCAACATTGTCCATGCCTACGACATCGACCAGGACGAGAACCTGCACTTCCTGGTCATGGAATACGTGGACGGCGCCAGCCTGCAAGAGATCATCGGCAGGTCCGGACCGATGACGGCGACGCGGGCGGCCCACTATATTCGGGAAGCGGCCATTGGCCTGGAACACGCCCATCAATCCGGCCTGGTCCATCGCGACATCAAACCCGGCAACATCCTGGTCGATCGCAGCGGCCTCGTCAAGATCCTCGACATGGGCCTGGCCCGTTTCTTCAACGATCAGGATGACATCCTCACGCGCAAGTACGACGAGAACGTTCTCGGCACGGCCGACTACCTTGCGCCGGAGCAGGCCATCGATAGCCATGATGTCGATTTCCGCGCCGACATCTACAGCCTGGGGGCGACCTTCTACTTTCTGCTGACGGGCAAGACTCCACTGGGCGAGGGGACGGTCGGGCAAAAGCTGATGTGGTTGCACAGCAGGGCGATTCCGCCGGTGCACACGGTGCGGCCGGACGTTCCCGAGGGGTTGTCGGCGGTCATCGCGTGCATGATGGCCAAGCAGCGCGAGCAGCGCTATCAGTCGTGGCTGGCGGTTGCGGAAGCGCTGGCGCCATGGGGTCAGGCGCCGGTCCGCGCGCCGCTGGAATCGGAAATGCCGCAGCTGAGCCTGGCGGCCAGCGGTGGTCCCCCCGGCGGTCCGCAGGCCGAGGCGACCGCGGTTTCGCTGGGCGCAACCTCGCCGCTGCCGCAGCGCCACCTGGCGGCCGGGCCGCGGTCGCCAGCGCCGAAGCCGCCGAGCGGTTCCAAGCCTGCCGTGCCGAATTTGCAATTGCCCATGAAACGGCCGCCGTTGCCCTCCTTGCCGGCGCTTCAGCCAAAGGCGAGTGCGGCCGTGCCGGTGACGGAGCCGGCCGACGACTTCGAGGACGCCCCCTGGGAGCGGCTCGCTTCGGAAACCGACAATCCAGCAGCGCATCTGGACACCGCGCCCGTGAGTTCCGCGCACACGGTCCTGCAGTCCAAGCAGAAGCAGGCGCGGGAACGGGAACGCCGCCAGATCGGCCGCATTGCCGCCGTCCTTTCCGTCATCGCGCTCGCCGCCCTGGCGTTCGGCTACTTTAAATTCTTTCACGTTGAAGAAGATGTTGGACCGCCGGTGCGCGGCAACTTGACGGTTTCCAAGAACCCTGGCGGGCCCCTGTCTTTCCGCACCATCGATCACGCCCTGCGCGAGGCCCAGCGCGGCGACATCATCGAACTGCTTGACGACGTTTACGAGGAATCGCTGAACGTGGACAAGCGCCGCGGCATACGCAGCGGCATCATCATCCAGCCGAGCCCCGGTCGCAAAGTGACCTGGCGGCCCAAGAACGCCGACCCGCCCCTGCTGCGTTTTTCCAACGTCCAGGGTTTCACGCTCCGCGGCCCCGGATTGACGCTTGACGGCAGCGTCAAGGGCAAGCCGTCGCCTTACCTGGTGCTCATCACGCTGGAGAATCCAGGCCTGACCATTCAGAACGTGACAATGAAGGGGTTCACGGAAAGCGCCGTGAAGTTCATCAATGCCGCCGGCGGCGAGGAAACCAGGGAGAAGATTCGCCTGCTCAACCTCGACCTTCACGGTCCCAAGGGAATGCCGGGCTACTATTTCGATGCCGCCCCCAAGACCAAGCCGAGCGTCAACGATAACATCGAAATCTTCGGCCTCGCCGCGCCCGATGCCGTCAAGTCGAAGGCCCCCACGGTCATGGGGCCGAACATCCGGCTGGAGTTGCGAAAGTAATCAATTGCCGGGATTGCCGAGGGCGGGACTCGAACCCGCACCCCTTTCGGGACAGGCTCCTAAGACCTGCGTGGCTGCCAGTTACACCACCTCGGCGTGAACGACCACGTCATTGTAACAATCCGCTGAGCGTCGGACAAATCCCGAAGTGATCATTCGTTGCCGGTCGGACGCGTGCCGGTTACGACTGGGTCTCGGCGGCATTCGGCCTCGCGGGCAGCAACACGGCATTCAGAATCCCCACGCCGATGAACACGCAAGCGACAAGAAAGCTCGCCTGGAAACCGCGGGCGAGCGCGGCGCTTGCCGCGGCCAAGGACTCGCCCTCGCCACTGAACTGATCCGTGATGAATCCGAAGAGCACGCCGGCGAACGCCGCCGGGAACAACGTCACCATCGTGAACGCCATGTAGCGGCGCATCTCGGCCCGCGGCGAGCAGCACAGGATATAGTTGGTCACGTAGATGCCGAATAGCTCGGCCGCTCCCATGAATCCGAAGCTGAGCAGGAACCAGTTCCCCGGCGCCAGCAGTGCCCACAGCACCGAGGTCAATCCCAGGCCGGCCGTGATCAGCACGCCCACTCTGGGATTGGTGCGCGCCAGAATCCAGCCCAGCAACAAGCCGGTGACGGCCTTGCAGGCGAAGCGAACCGTGTTCTGGTAGCCGGCAACCTCGGCCGGGGCCACGCCCAGCACCTCGCGCGTGTACAGCGTCATGTTGGAGATGATGGTGTAGCCGGCCAGGACAATGATCGCCACGATCATCGCGCGACGGATGACCGGTTGGGCCAGGAACTTGCCGAAACCGCCGAACACTCCTTGCAAGAACGGCGGCCGCGGCGGCTCCGATGCCTCCGCCGGAATCACGTACCGGCTTGCCAGAAATGAGCCAAGCGCCATGATCGGCACGCCGGCGGCGAACAGCATGGCGAAGTTGTATGGCCCCTCAAGGTGTGGCAACAGCCACGGTCCGAGCTTGCCGGACAGCAGCCATTGCGAGACGAGCGCGCCGATGATGGCCAGGATCGGCCCGGCCCCGTAGGCGAGTCCGAGTGCCGTGCCGCGCCGTGCCGGCGACACTGCCCGGCCGAGCACCTCGAACTCGAAAGCCACCGCCACCGTCCGCGCCCCGCCGACGATGGCGCCTTGCAGAACGAGGACAGCCACCTTGACCTCGGTTGGCACCGGCAACAGCAGAACGATGGCCATCATGGCATTGACCGTCGCCAGCGACGCGTAGCAGCCGACCATCACCGGCTTGAGATAGCGGGCGTAGGGAAACAGCCAGGCCACCAGCAACGGCAACGGCGACATGATGAGGTACGCGGTGGCCGGCAGGTTGGCGACCGTGGCCGAGGTTTGCAGCCAGTCACACAACGATGCATGCACCACGCCGACGTACAGCACCGGCGACGCCAGGTAGCTCAATCCTGTGTTGACGGCAACCAGGACGAGATTGCGTACCTGCTCCCGGTCGCCCAGAGGACAGGTGGCGGCATCTGTGGAGTGGTCGTTTGCCATTTGGAGGGTGATACGATTCCGCGGCGCTGCGGTCAACTTTCGAATCGAGTCGTCTCAAAGGTCTTCGAGCCGCAGCGCCTGCGGTTCCGCGTGTCGCCAGGCGCGCTGAAACTCGATGTTGATCATCTGGGCGGCGTAGTCCTTCCGCTGGGCTTTGAGGCTCTCGCGCAGCCCGAACAAGCACCGTGGATTGCGCGGATGTTGCGCCAATCCCGCTCGAAAGACTTTCTCGGCCTCGGCGGCATCACCGACGTCGAGCAGGGCAGCGCCCAGGGTCTCGCGGACCGGCAAGAACCAGTCGGGCGGCTCTCCGTAGGCCAGCGCATCTTCCATGGCAACGGCCCGGCGGAGCAGGTCGAGGCACCGGGCTCTCTCCTTCACCGCCAGCGCCAGCTTTGCATCCAGCACGGCTGCCGCGATCGCCAGCACGCTCTGGGCCGAGTTCCAGTCGCTGATCATCGTTTCCTTCGGAATGACTTTCTTGAGAGCCAGAAACTCCTGACGTTCCTTGGCCGCGGCAGCGGGGTTGCCCTTGCCGAGCTGAGCCAGGCCGCGGGCGAAGTACCAGGCGGCGCGTGCCGCCTTCAGTTTCTCGCCGGGCAGCCTGGCAGCCAGGATATCGTCCCAGCGCTGGAAGCGCGCCAGCACCAGCGGCGGCGCCAGCAGGAAGCCTTCCAGCATCGGCATCTCGGCAACGTGCGGCATCACATGTTCCGCCAGATGTTCGACTGCCTTCCAGGCATCACCCGAGCGCCCTTGAAAGCAGCGCGCCACCGCCAGGAAATGGATGTTGTGCGAGAAGTACATCATCGGGTAAGCGCCCTTTGGTTTGGCCCGCTGGATGTAGGCAAGGTCCGCCTTGATGGCGTGCTCATTGGACCGGGCGGCCGCCGCGTAGTCGCCGATGCGGATGTAGATGTGCGCCGGCATGTGCACTAGATGTCCGGCCGCCGGCACCAGCGTCTCCAGACGTCTGGCGCAGGCCAGCCCGCGCTCCGGATAAGGCGAGGCCTCGATGGCATGAATGTAGTAGTGGTTCGCGCCGGGATGCTCCGGGTTGCGGCGCAGCACGGATTCCAGGACTTGCAGAATCTCGAGCGTTCCTTCGGCCGGCTTGGCGTCGTGCGACCAGAGCTTCCACGGCCGCAGATTCATGGCGCTCTCGGCGTACAGAGTGGCCGCGTCCAGATCGTCGGGATACCTGGCAGTCAGTTTGCCCATTGCTGTCTTGTAGGCGATGGCCAGCTTGTGGCGGTCAGCCTTGGGATCCTCCGTGTAGCGCTTGGCCAGGGCGTGAATGTAAGCGCGCTCGGGTGGCGGCGCTTTCGCCGACAGCTTGAGCGCCATCTGCAGTGCCTTGTTGGCGGCACGCCATTGCCCGGCGTCGGCGTCGAGATTGTAATTCGGCCCCTTGACCAGCGCCAGCCCCCAGTACGCCATGGCCAGCTCCGGATCGAGATCGGCGGCACGGCTGAACGACCGCGCCGCCTCATCGTGATTGAAGCCATAGAGCAGTGTCAATCCCTGGTCAAAATACTTCTGCGCCTCGGAGTTGCGGGTGGAGACCGGATGGTGGTGCTTGCCGAGTCCCGGCAGCAACATGACAGCGCTTTTCGAGGTGGCTGGCGGATGATCGGCCAGAGCCGACCCAGGCACGACACAAACCAGCGCGATCACAAGGCTCCGCATCGCATGCCTCCTGCGTGTGCACATGAAGACCGCCGCTATTGTACGATCGACGCCGGCTGATCGGTGACCGAGAACCGCAAAGACGCGCCTGGTCCTTTCACAAGCTGCGGCATGGTTACAGCTTTGGCATGGTCTCCCGACCATGCCACGCTCCCACGACCGCAGGTCTCCCTGAGCCGGCCGCAACCAGTGTGTGGCACGGTCAGGAGACGGTGCCACAACTGAGTGCCACGGCTGGGGCAATTAATCGCTTGGCAGCAATTCCAGCGACTTCTCCACCACGTCGAAAGCCGCCCGTGGCCGGGCGATGCGGCGGACGTTGTCGCGCAGTTCGGCGAGTCGGCGCGGCTCGCTCAGCAGGGATGTGATCTTGTGGGCCAGCACGGCGGTATTGTTGGCCTTGATGGCGGCTCCGCTTTCCAGCAAGAAATCGCTGTTGCGCGTCTCCTGCCCCGGGATCGGATTGACGATGACCATGACGGCGCCGCGGGCCAGCGTCTCCGAAGTCGTCAAGCCGCCGGGCTTGGAAACCACCAGATCCGCCACGGCCATCAGTTCATCGATTTCCCTGGTGAAGCCCAGGACCTTGACGCGGTGGCGCTCCGGTCCACGAATCTTCTGGAGCTGTGTCTTGAGCTTTTCATTGCGGCCGGTGATGGTGACCAGCTGCATCGGCTTCTCGACGGCGAGCAGGGCCTCGAAGAGCTTGGCAATCGGGCCGACGCCGAAGCCGCCGGACAGCTGCAAGACGACGGGCCGTTCCGCGTCCAACCCGTGCCTGGCGAGCAGCGACTCGCGATCCTTCACGGAAGAGAACACGGGGTGTACGGGGATGCCAGTGGGTTCGATGTCGCCGGCCGGCACACCCCAGGATTGCAAGTACAGTGCCCCTTCCGTCGTGGCCGTGAAATAGCGCTCGCAAGGCTGGTTCACCCAGAGCCGATGCGTATCGAAGTCGGTCGTTACCGTGACCTGCAGCAGCTTGATCGTCCCCTTCTTGCGCAGCGAGGCGATGATCTCGGCCGGCAGGAAGTGGGTGTTGATCACCAGGTCCCAGCGGCCGTCCTGCAAGAAGCGGATGAACCTGGCGAGATTGAGCTTTTGCAGGACCAGGCGCAGGCGGTCACGCTTGCCCGCCCGACTGGGCTGGTCGAGCATGTCGTAGAAATAGCCGAGGGCGTGCGGCGCCAGGTTGATGAGGTCGAGATAGAAGCGGGCGTACAGCTGGCGAAAGACCCGATTGGTCATGTCGAGAACATCGAGGTTCTTGACGGTAGCGTGCGGCGCGACTTCCCGCAGCGCCGCCTCGACTGCCTCCGCGGCACGCAAATGCCCGGCGCCCACCGAAGCCGACAACACCAAGATGCGTGGAGAGTTGCTCATGATGGCAAATTGTAGATGGCCAAAGTCGGAATGAAAGACTCCCGCGCTGGGCCTGCAGCCATGACATCCTTCGCATTCCATCCCAGCTTGCCGGAGTGCTTGCTATGATATCAACTCGCAAGCCATCCCATCTGCTGCGCCCGAAGTGGATTGAGTCGAGTCGATCAACATGAGAACCAGCGAGGACGACGCATGTGCCACCGTCGCATCCGGGTCATTTCCGTCATGGTCGCGCTGCTTTCCGCATGCGCGGCCCGTGCCGGCGGCCGAATTGTCGAGGTCAGCTATCCGCCCTCCGAAACGCGCGGCGAACTCTCTGTGGGCGTGACCTACACGCTGTGGCTGCCCGAGGTCGCCACCATTCGCGGCATCATCGTGCACCAGCATGGTTGCGGCACGGGCGCGTGCAAGGGAGGCGCCACCGCGGCCTACGACCTGCACTGGCAAGCGCTCGCGAAGAAGTGGGACTGCGCGTTACTCGGGCCGTCGTACCAGCAGGAGGACAAGCAGGATTGCCGGCTGTGGTGCGATCCGCGCAAGGGCTCGCACCAGACGTTTCTCCGCGCCCTTCGCGATCTGGCGGTGAAGTCGAAGCACCCGGAGGTGCAGCAGGTTCCCTGGTGCCTGTGGGGACACTCCGGCGGCGCGTTTTGGGCCAGTCTGATGCAGACGCTGTATCCAGAGCGCATCGTCGCCATCTGGTTCCGCTCGGGCACGGCCTTCGCCGCCTGGGAGAAGGGCGACATCGCCCGGCCGAATATGCCCGAGGCCATTTACCGGATTCCCATGATGTGCAATCCAGGCGCCAAGGAGAAGGACGACAAGCGCTTCAGCGGCGCCTGGACCGGATCGCTGGCGATGTTTCAGGCTTATCGCGCCAGGGGAGCACCCATCGGCTTCGCGCCCGATCCGCGGACCGGACACGAATGCGGCGATTGCCGCTACCTGGCGATTCCGTTCTTCGATGTCTGCCTGGCGATGCGCCTGGCGGACAAGGAAAGCCCGGACCGCAAGCTCAGGGCGGTGGACATGGAGCAAGCCTGGCTGGCGGAACCGCTCGGCGACGCGGTACAGCCAGCCCGGTCCTTCACGGGCAAGCCGAACCAGGCTGTCTGGCTGCCCGGCGAGCGTTTTGCAAGAGCCTGGATCGAGTACGTCAAGACCGGGAGCGTCAGCGACACGACGCCGCCACCGGCGCCGTTCGCCGTCGCCGCCGTGCGGCAGGGAGACAAGATCGAGATCACCTGGGACGCGGAAGCAGATTTCGAGTCCGGCCTGCAGGGTTTCATCATCGAGCGCGACGGCAAGGAGACTGCGCGGCTGCCGCAAAAGCCGATCGGCCGCTTCGGCAGGCCGCTGTTCCAGGCGATGTCGTATCACGACACTCCGGAGAAGCCGTTGCCCCGGATGCAATTCATCGATCGCGCTGCCCCGCCCGGCGCGAAACCGGAGTATCAGGTGACGGCGCTGAACAGCGCCGGCCTGAAGTCGGCGCCCGCCAGGACGACGCTTGCCGCCACAGCGCTCGTGACACCGGATCTCGCCGGCTGGGTGGAGGAGCAACACAGCTTTTTCAAGGCCAAGCATGCCCGGGCACGCACGTGGGCCGTGAAGGACGGCGTCCTCATCTGTGACGGCTCGCTGGGCAACTGCGGCTTCCTGCGCTACCGCGCAAAGCTGACCGACTTCACGCTCCGGCTCGACTATCGCATGTCGAAGGGCTGTAACAGCGGCGTCTGCATCCGTGCCGCCGTTCCCTACGACGGCAACCCGGAGACCACGCTGCCGTCGCAGACCGGCTTCGAGATCCAGATCATGGACGATGCCGGGAAGTCCGCCAGCAAGACCTCGAGCGGCGCGCTTTATGGCCTGTCGGCGCCGAAGATCAACGCAGCCCGGCCGGCCGGTGAATGGAACACACTGGAAGTTAGCGCGAGACGAACAAGGATCCGCGTGATTTTCAACGGGCAACTCGTCCAGGACATCGATCAGACCGCAATCGCGAGCCGGCCGCGACCACTTGCCGGCTATCTCTCCCTGCAAAATCACGGGCACGGCATCGAGTTTCGCAATCTGCGGCTCGAGACTGGCAGTTCGCCCTGAAGTGTTGCAGGGGTGGCGGGAGGGCGGGGCCTCCTGCCGAGCCGTGAACCGGTTCCTGTCGCTTTACGGCTCGGCAGGAGCCTCGCCCTCCCAAAACGCGATCGGTGTCGGCTCTGCCTGGATCATTCGCCCTTCGAGATCGTGACAATCTTGGTCTGCGTGATGCCGGTGCTGGAGCGGATCTGCAGGGGGAAGCGGCCGAGCTTGGTAGCGCGAGCCTTCCACAGGACCATGCTCTGCCCCTCCTGGCCGGCCAGGAACGGGACTGGCTGAATCTCCTTGCCTTCGACGCGCTCCATGCCCGGCGGCAAGTTGAGTGCCAGTGACTGGCCCGGCGCAGCATCCGGGACGACAGCGGCGACGGTGAATTGCTTGCCTGGCTCGAAGGAGCCACCCAGGACGACGTTGAAGTGCCCGTCGCCGCCCGGCTTCGAGGCGATCCCCTTGCCATAGGCGTAGCCCATGTCGCGCTTGCCGCCCGGGGCCAATTCACGCGGCTCCCAGAAGAATCCCAGCGCGGAATCGCCCATCGATGCCTGGGCCGGCATGTCCCAGGTGTTGAAACCAAAGCCGTGGCGCGTCAGAACGAGCCGATTCGGCTTCTCGAAGAGATCCATCGTCAGATGGGCGATGTAGCCGGGATTCTTCAGGTCCGGCCGTTGCAAGACCTGGATATACGGTGGCAGGTCCTTGTCCTTGAACTGCATGCCGTCGATCACGCGATTCTTGAGCGCGGGCGAGGTCGGCGAGGCGAACTGGGCGCCGTCGTTGTCCACGATGTAGATGTCGATGTAAATGCGCAGGCCGACCTTGAGGGCACGATTGCTCTTGTTCTCGACCTGATAGCGGACCAGTACCGAGTCGAGTTGTCGCTTGGCGCCGGCGGTCGCCGGCTTGGTCGGGACGACCTCGACGGTCATGGTCCAGCGCAAATCCTCGGCGGTCCAGACCGACGTGTATCCGCGCCGCTCGCGCGCGCCGGGAATCTTGGGCAAGGGCCTTTTGACCGCCTCGACGTTGCTCTCCAGGTCGGGACGGATCTGGCCATCGATGTTGATCGTGGGAAAGTGGCTGAGATGCAGGTTCTGACCTTGTTCGGTGGCGATGCGGACGTTCATCGGCCCTGCCGCCTGATATTGGATGCGCTGGACATTCTCGATGGGACCGTGGTCGGTCTCGGTTACGACTGGTTTTTCATCTTCAATCTTGACCGCGACGGGACGGCGCGGCGTCTGCCCCGTTGCGCCAGGCTGCCCGGAGCCGGTGAAGACGATCAAGGCCGTGCCCGCGACGGCGCTAGTCAACCATGCGATCCTGCTGGGGTTGGTCGATTTCATGGCGTCTTCCTTTTGTGAGGCATCATTTGAGGCTTCAGACCTGCGTGCCCTGACGTGCGTGAACTGCGTCCGTCATTATAGA
>VGYC01000008.1 GCA_016873095.1 Planctomycetota bacterium
AATAGAAAAAGGGCAACCCTCCCGGGGGAAGGAGGGTTGCCCATCAACGGGGTGCGGCTGGTCAGTCATCGGGGGAAAAGGCGGGCTGGGGGAAAGGAACTGGGTTCCCTCTGGGGCGCGGCCCGGGGGAAGGCACAACGCCCCGAAACCCGTTTCTGCGACCTGCGACTCATGCCCCTGCGCCTCGGGGGAAAGGCTTGCAGGGCCGTCGCTTGTCGATGGATTGATAAAGCAACGTCCGTGCCAATGCGTGCCGGCAATTCTCGCTGCGCTGCAATCTTGTTTGCTAAGTTCTTTGAGAACTCGCTGTTGTGATTTTCCAATGAAATCGCCATTCGAGACGGCCTCGCAAGTCCACGGTCGAACCTTGAATGAAAAGGGTTGGATTTTACAAGTTCCATTGTAAGAAAGGGAAAGATTGCAACCTTTGGCTCGCCACCCTGGAGAGATGGATCATGTGGGAAGACCGCCTGGCCCGTGATCTCGAGAGCGAAATCCGCAAGATCCCCCTCATCGATCCACATTCACACATTGATCCGCTCCGGGCGACGGCAAGCAGTTTGGACGACATCCTCGGCTACCACTATTACACCGAGCTGGCGCACTCGGCTGGCATGGAGCAAGGACCGCTGGCCGCCGACTTCGAGCCGCGCGAGCGCGCTCGCGCCATCCTTGGCCATATGGAGCGCATCGATAACACGGCCCAGTATGGCTGGTTCCTGGACATCGCCCGTTCCTTTCTTGCATTCAAGGGGGACAGGATCACGCAGCGCGACGCGGACCAGCTCTGGGATGCCGCCCAGCGCTGCATGAGCCAGCCGGACTGGGAGGAGCAAGTCTTTCGCCGTTCCAATCTCGAATGCGTGTTCCTCACCAACCAGTTCGACGATCCTCTCGAGGGCTTCGACACATCGCGTTATGTGCCGTGCCTGCGAACCGACGATCTCGTGTTTCATCTCGACACAGGCCAGGTGCGCCAGCGACTGGCGAGCGTTACCGGGGTGGAGGTCGGCTGCCTGGCCGAGCTGATCGAGGCGTTCGGCAAGCTCTTCGCGCATTTTCAGAACCATGGCGCGCGGGCCTGCGCCATCTCGCTGCCTCCGGACTTTATCCCCACCCCGGTGGAACAGGGCGACCTGGACCGGTTGCTGGAGCGGTCCCGACTGGACGGTGCGCTGGCCGCGGACGAGCGCGGCGTGTTGGCGCGCGGCGTCTTCTGGTCGCTGGCAACCTGCTGCCGCGAGTTTCAGTTGCCCTTTGATCTCATGATCGGTGTCAATCGCCGCGTCTACCGCGGCGGCGTTTACCAGGGGCAGGATCTGTTCGATCAGCGCACTTCGCTGATTCAATACACCGAGCTGTTCAACGCGTTTCCGGACGTGACGTTCCCCGTATCGGTGCTGTCCAGCGGGCAGAACCAGGAACTGGTCAGCTACAGCTGGATCTTTCCAAACGTCGTGACCAACGGGCACTGGTGGTACTCAAACATCCCGGCATATATCGAGGTGGATAGCAGGGCTCGCCTGCAAGCTGTCCCCAAGACGAAGCAGATCGGCTACTACAGCGATGCTTACCGGCTCGAGTTCGTACTGCCGAAATACAACATGTACCGCCACGTTCTCGCCAGGGTTCTGGCCGACGATTTCGTCCGCGCCGGCGTCTACAATGAGCACCAGGCTATCGAATTCGCCCGGCTGCTGCTGCGCGACAATGCGCGGCGAATATTTCAGGTGTGATATTCCGGATGTGACCGACGACGATTGCCATCGTCCCAGTGGTCGCTTGTCGGCCAGTCGTTAGACCCGAGAGGTTGTCATGTCCCATGCAACGAACCTGTCGCGACGGAAGTTTCTGGCGAGCAGCGGCATCGGCCTGACAGCGGCGCTGCAGGGACAGGCGTCCCGGCAGCAGCCGCGCGGTCGCGTCAAGGTCGCCGCCATCTACACCGTCTTTCATCATCGCTCGCACGCCCATGTGATCCTCGAGAAGTTCCTGCGGCCGTATTTCTTCAACGGCAAGCGTATCCAGCCGCCCGTCGAGGTCGTCTCCTTCTACGCCGATCAACGCCTGGCGGAAGGAGACATGACCCAGGACGTGTCGCGTCAATTCAAGGTGCCCGTGTACAAGACCATCGCCGACGCGCTGACGCTCGGAGGCAAGGAGCTGGCCGTGGATGCGGTCCTGTCCATCGGCGAGCACGGCAGCTACCGCACAAACAAGCTGGGTCAGGTCGAGTATCCGCGCAAACGCTTCTTTGATGAGATCACGGCCGTGATGCGGCGTTCCAGGCGCTTCGTGCCGCTGTTCAACGACAAGCACCTGTCGTATCGCTGGGATTGGGCCCGCGAGATGTACGACACGTCGCGCAAGCTCGGCATCCCGCTCATGGCGGGCAGTTCGGTGCCGCTGGCGCAGCGGCGGCCGGCGCTGGCCTTGCCCGCCGACGCCGCCGTCGAGGAGGCGGTTTCGATTCACGGCGGCGGGCTGGAGAGCTACGACTTTCATGGCCTGGAAGTGTTGCAATCGATTGTCGAAGCGCGCAAGGGAGGCGAGCAGGGCGTCTCCGGCGTTGAGTTCCTGACGGGGGATGCGCTCTGGCGAGCGGCTCAGCAAGGCCGCTGGTCGCGGCAGCTGGCCGAGGCCGCCATGGCCGCCGAGTTTGGCGACAGGAAAGTTCCCGACCTGAGCCGGCCCATCCCCGGCGAGAAGCCCGAGCCGGCCCACGGTCTGTTGCTCACATACCGCGACGGCTTCAAGGCGACGGTGCTGAAGATTGGCCGCAGCGCCGTCCGCTGGAACTTCGCCTGCAAGCTGGCCGGCGACAAGCGGCTGCACGCCACGAGTTACTATGTCGGCCCGTGGGGAAATCGCTGTCTGTTCATGGCGTTGTCGCACGCGATCCAGGATCACTTCGTGCAGCGCCGCTCGCCGTACCCCGTCGAGCGTACGCTGTTGACGACGGGCGTACTGGAAGCCGTCATGCGCTCGCGCCAGGAAGGGCGCCGCATCGCCACGCCGCATCTCAACTTCGCCTACCAGCCGCGCGACTTCACGGCTTTCCGCGAGATGGGCGCGTCGTGGAAGACGCTCGAAGGCGTCGCCGAGCCGCGCGGCATCAATCCGATTGGAGACAGGTAGCTCACGCCAGCGCCCGTGCCACCTGCGCCGCCAACCTGGCATTGGCGACGACGAGCGCCTGGTTGGCGCGCAGCGTTTGACCTTGCGTGATCTCGGCAAGGCGGCCAAGAAGGAACGGTGTCAACTCCTTGCCGCGCACGCCGACGCCGACGGCTTGCAACTCCGCGGACGTGAGGGCGACGGTGAATTCATCCGGCTCGAGTGCGACCTGGTCGCCGACGGGCTGTGCGAGGACCACGCCTCCGCCGCCCAGCGACCAGTGGGCAGCCAGCAACTCGGCAGCCTGGCCGGGCGAATCCACGCGGGCCGTCACCGGCTCGCCGCTGCTGCGAACGTAGAAGGCAGGAAACTCGTCGCTGCCGAAGCCGACCACCGGCACGCCGTGCGTCTCGAGAAACTCCAGGGTGCGCGGGATGTCCAGAATGCTCTTGGCGCCGGAGCAGACGACGCCAACGGGAGTGCGGGCCAGCTCGACGAGATCGGCGGAGATGTCCCAGGGATGGGTTTCGCGGTGGACGCCGCCGATGCCGCCGGTGGCGAACATGCGGATGCCGGCGCGATGGGCGAGGTACATGGTGGCAGCGACCGTGGTGCCGGCGGTGCGCCGCTGGGCGACGGCCACTGCAAGATCGCGCCGGCTCGCCTTCGCCACCTGGCGATTGCGGGCCAGTTCTTCCAGTTCGCTGTCACGCAAGCCCACGGTGGGCCGGCCTTGCCACACCGCTATGGTCGCCGGGATGGCCCCCTCGCGGCGCACGGCCCGTTCCGCTTCCAGAGCGGTTTCCAGGTTGACAGGCCAGGGCAATCCCTGGGCAATCAGCGTCGATTCGAGGGCCACGACCGGCCCGCGCGCCGCCACCGCCTCGGCAATCTCGGAACGTACATCCAGATAGCCGGCCGTATCCATGACGCTCTCTCCGAACAGGACGTATCGCCGCCTCGATGTGATCGTCTTCAACTTATGGGAAAATCAGCCGCGCTCCCAAGCAAAAAACCAATTTTCGCGGCCGCTCACGGCAGAGGGCCCACCCTTTCCTGCTACAATGGGCAAGCGTGACAGGTGCTCACTCACTTGGACGGACCAACGATGAAAAGCGGTTTCGCTCCCATTGAAGAAATCATTGCCGATCTGCGGGCTGGGCGAATGATCGTGCTCGTGGATGATGAATATCGCGAGAACGAGGGAGACCTCGTGATCGCGGCGGACACGGTCACGCCGGAGGCGATCAACTTCATGGTCCGTAATGGCTGCGGCATCCTCGGGCTGGCCCTCTCGCCGGACATCTGCGATCGGCTTCATCTCGAGCCGTTGCCGGGCAAGAATGTCGATCCGCAGGCCACGCCCTGGACGGCGCCCATCGATGCCCGCACCGGCATCACCACCGGCACGTCCGCCTTCGATCGCGCCCGGACGATTCAAGTGGCCATCGACGACCGCACCACGCCGAACGACCTCGTGGTCGGCAAGGGACATGTGCCTTGCCTGCGCGCTCGCGAAGGGGGCGTGCTGGTGCGTGCCGGACACACGGAAGGGAGCATCGACCTCGCCCGGTTGGCCGGCTTCAAGGAAGCGGCCGTCATCTGCGAGATCATGACGGCCGACGGCCGCATGGCCCGTGTTCCGGAGTTGCGCGACTTCGCCCGTCAGCACAACCTCAAGATGTGCACGATCGAGGACCTCATCAAGCATCGCCGGCAGCGCGAGCGACTCATCCGCCGCGAGCTGGCCGTCAAGTTGCCCACTGTCGCCGGCGAATTCGACCTCATCGCTTACACGTCGCTGGTCGATCCCGAGCCGCATCTCGCTCTGTGCATGGGCGGCCTGGGTGTCGAGACGGAAGGCTGCATCCCCTTGCAGGAAGAGCCGGTGCTCGTGCGCATTCACAGCCAGTGCCTCACCGGCGACATCTTCGAGAGCAAGCTTTGCGATTGCGGCAGCCAGCTTCATCAGGCCATGGTGCAGGTCAAGGAGGCCGGCAAGGGTGTCATCCTGTACATGCGCCAAGAAGGCCGCGGCATCGGCCTGCTCCCCAAGCTGCAAGCCTACCGGCTGCAACAGGAGGAAGGCCTCGACACCGTCGAAGCCAATCGCCGTCTCGGCTACGGCGCCGACCTGCGGCACTACGGCATCGGCGCCCAGATCCTCTTCGACCTCGGAGTCCGGCAAATTCGGCTGCTCACCAACAATCCGAAGAAGGTCGTCGGCCTCGACGGCTACGGCCTGCGCATCGTCGAACGCGTCCCCATCCAGGTTCCGCCCAACCAGAGCAACCGCGTGTATCTCAAAACCAAGAAGGACAAGCTCGGTCATCTGCTGGATGAAATGGAGTGACGTCCGCGAACGCGGAACGAACCACCCCAGCTTGCCTGTCTTGCCGCCGCGAGCGTGGCTTGTGACCGCGCCGCTGCCGGAGTTATAATCCCCGCGCTGCCGAGCAGGTTGGAAGCCTGCTCGATAAAGAGTTGCATGGATGCGAACATGCGAACGACTCACGAACGTTTCCGTCTGCGGACGCTCGGGCGCGGGCTGATGGCGCTCATGCTGGTCGTGCTCATCCTCGGCATGTCGGGGGGCATTCTCGGCATGCTGTCCTGGTTGGGGCCGGTCCCGAGCCCGCAATTCGTCGGCGTCTGGATCGACGACGGCGCAAAACCACAATTGACGCCGGACGCCGCAATCATCGACAATCCCGATACGACCAGGCTTCTTGCCGAGCTGGCGCGCTGGCGCACGCTGCCGGCCCGCGATGGCCTGATTGCCTACATCAACGCGCCGGCCATGACGGATGCGCGCGGCGGCATCCACATCGTGCCGGCCGACGCTTCGATTGACCGCCCGTTGACATGGGTTGCGCTGAAAGAGGTGCTTGAAGCGCTGCGAACCAACCCCGCCAAGAACAAGCTTGTGATCCTTGACATCGTCAAGCGTCAGGCCGACCCGTGCCTGGGCGCGCTCCACGACGATGTAATGGACGGATTGCCGAAACTTCTCGACGACGTCCCCGATCCCGGCCGGCTGGTCCTGTGTGCTTGCGCCGCCGGACAGGAAGCGCCGGCGGCCGATGGGTCGTCCCTCTTCGGCCACTACCTGCAAGAGGGCCTGTACGGCCACGCCGATGGTCACGGCGTCGACGGCAGGCGCGACGGTTTCGTCAGCGTGCGCGAACTGGCCGCCTTCCTGCATGCGCGCGTGGATCGCGCCGCCCAGAGCCAGTTCAGCCGGCGGCAGACCCCGGTGCTTTTCGGGGACGCTGACGACTTCGCCCTGGCCGCTCTTCCGCGCCGACGCACGCGCGAACAGCCGGCCCCGGTGGAACTCACGCCCTATCCGCAATGGTTGCAGTCAGCCTGGCGCGAACGCGATGCGCTGCAAGAAGGCGGCGCGCACGCGCTGTCGCCAAGACAGTTTCAACGGCGGCAGGCCGTCCTGCTGGATGCCGAACGCGCCTGGCGCAAGGGACATGCCCAGCGCGAGCAAGCATTCCAGGCAAAGTTTGCCCAGCTGCGCAAGGAGATCACGGGCAACACCAGGCTCGCGGCGTATGAGCGCACGTCGCTTGCCGGTGCGGGCCGCACGCAGGGCCCTTACGCCGACTCCGTGGCCGCGGTCCAGGACGTGCTCGCGCGTTTCAAGCAGCAAGCCGCCGGGCTATCGAGCAAGGACCGTAGCGATCTGGCGGCGCGGCTGCTCGACGGTTTTCGCCTGAAGATCAAGGATGCCGCGCCCGAGGCCGTGGTACACGCCATATGGGATGAGGCGGCTCAGCGGCCTGAGCCGGACGCACTGGACCTGCTAGACCAGATGGCACGCGCGCTGACGCCGTCGCCACGGCATGTCGAGTTGCTGCTGGTGCGGCAGCTGGCGGATCTGGGCCGGCGCAGCGATGGATCGCCGTGGCCGAAAACTGCCGTGCAGCACGCCGTGCAGGCGGCTCTGGCCGGCGAGAAATGGATGCGGCCGGACATGTTTCCCCGGGTGCGCGGCCAGCTGACTCACGCGGCCCAGGCCCGGCACGACGGCGAGATGCTGCTTTGGGCCCGCGGCTTTGCCGACCCGGCGAGCGCGGCCAGACGCCTCAAACAGGCTACCGAGCTGTACCGTGACATCGACAAGAGTGCCGCTCCGATCCTGGCTGCCCAGGATACGCTGAACCGGACGATGGTACTGCTGCCCTGGTTCCCGCATTACTTGGAACACGATCCGGGGAGATTTGCCGCCTGGGAAGAAGTCGCGCGGCATGTGCTTGCGCTCCAGGAATTGTTGCGGTCCGGCATGGAGCGGGCGGAAGAGTCCCGGTCGCTGACCCGAAACGAAGAGTCGCCGCTCGACGACACCAGCGAGCTGATGGAACGAATGCGAAGACTGTGTAGCGACCTGGGCAGCTTGATGACCCAGTTCGAGGTGGAAGGCGACGCTCATCTGGAGTCATTGGCGCGTTCGCCGCGCGCCGATGGCGGCACCTATCGCCGGTTCGAGGCGTTGCTCGCCGTGCCGGTTCTGAAGGCCGACGCCCGCGTGCGGATGGCCTGCGCCGCTCGCGATCTCGCCGAGCGCCTGCGACGGGCCACCGTCGAGCTGGATCGCCATGACGACGCCAGCGCTGTCATTGCCACCACGCCCAGGCCGGCACAGGCAGCAATGCCGGACAGAGACAGCGCCCGGCGCCGCGCGCGGATATCGTTGACGTTGGCGGAACTGGGCGGAGTTGATCGGCAACGGCTCGAACCGCTGTGCCAGGCCATGCGCGCAGCGCAAGCGCCTGCGGACTGGATTGCGCTGGGCAATCGGTTGCGGTCGCTGTGGGCGGAGCAGTTGCCGCGCGCCTATCGAGAGGCAGCGGCGCCGGAGCGCGTGCGGCTGAGCTGGGTCGCGCCCCCGCGCAGCGACTATCCCGTCATCGACGATGCGCCGGCCGCTGGCGCCATGCTGGCCCGCAAGCAGGCGGAATCGTGGTGGGAGTTCGCCAGCAGCCACTACCTGTATCAAGCGCGCGATTACCAGGGGGCGGGGCTAGACGGAGAAGGGGCGGTGGCCGCGCGGCAATTCTACCAGCAGGCCGCCTTTGCCAATTCCGCCCTGCATCAACCCTCCATGCCGGAAACGCTCGTCATCCGGACCAAGCAGATGCCAAAGGCTCTGTCCTTCTCGAGCCCGGAAACGCGTGCTGTCCTGGAGTTCCGCTCGGCCTCGGCCACGCGGGCGCCTGGGCCGATTCGTTTTGACGCGCTGCGCCCGGCCGCCAACTGGCTCGATGTGTCGCCAGACGCCTTCTCCTTCGCATCCTTTTCCGCCCGGGCGAGCAAGACTGTGCCGTTGCGCGTGCGCTTGAAGCCGCGCGAGGAACGCGGCCGTGGTGCGCGGCCCAGCGGCTTTCTGGTACAGGCCTCCTATGCCGAGCGGCATTTTCACTTTGTCGTACCCGTCGTGCTGGAGGCAGGGCCGGACGATCTGCAGGTCTTGCTTGGTACGCAAGCAGGCAAGCCCGATCCAAACCTGCGGCAGATTCGCCTGCGCGCCGGCAATGTCCCACAACCGTATTACTTGTTCGCCAAGAACCCGACTTCCCGTCCACGATTGGTTCACGTGCAGGTGCGCGCGGCGGACCGTGTCCTGACCGAGACCGGCACGGCGCTGCGCTTGCCGGCGGATGACATCGTGCCGGTGCCGCTGCAGGACATGAATGGCGGCGGCTATGCGGATGTCAAGGGCCCGTTGCAACTCGTGCTGCTCGACGCAGAGGACCAGAAACGAGTGCTGGACGCGCGACAGGTGGCGCTGGCGATCGCCTCTCCCTCGGAGTATGTTCGCGTCGAGGATGCGTCGCTTACCTCGGCGGGTGTGAATCAGCACGGATTCTCCGTGCGCCTTCAGACGATCGCGCCGCCGACTGGAGCCCCCATTCCGGCAGAGCTGATCTTGCCTGCCCGATTGTTCACCGGCCTGAAGGGTCCGGCGGCCGGGACCTTGCGCGGCGAGCTTGCTCCGCACAAGGCTGGATCGCTGACGCTCTTCGCCGAGCGACTGAACTTGCCCGACGAGGTCAACGGCGAAGACGTGATTCACGTTGACGTCGATGGCGTGAGCCGGGCCTTCTCGTTCAGACTAAAATGGGGAAGCGATGGTGTTTTTCTCGTGCCGCAGGACGCCGCTTCTCCGCGAGTGAGCCTCGGCCTACCGCCGTTTGTCGCACCGAACAAGAGCTATCGTTTTCCGCTCGCGGTGGATCGGGCCCCGCCGGGCTCGACTCTGGAAGTCCGGCTGGGGCACATCGGGCACGGCGGTTTCGAGGCCGAGGCCACGCGCGTCTTTGCAGCCGATCGCAACCGCCGCATCGACATGCACTTGCAGCAACCCCGGGGGCCCAGCCACGCCATCGTCTTTCGCGCCAGCGAACACGACTGGATCGTGGACTTCGATCTGAGCAAGGTTGCCGGACAGCGCTTGCTTCAGGCCCGGCTCATCGACGATCTCAGCAATGACGTCCAGCAAGCCATGCAAGCCGTCACGATCGACGGCAGCGTGCCGACGGCGGTTCGTTTTCTGGGGATGCCTGCCCGGGCCAAGTGCGGCACGACTTTGCAGGTGAAGGCGACGGCCGAGGCCGACAGCGGCATCGCCTCGGTGACCTGGTTCGTGGGCCGGCCGCTACAGGGCAAAATACCGGAGGGAACGCGATCCGCTGCCGGCAAGCCGCCGGCCGCCGACTCCCGGGTCTGGACCGGCCGCTTGTCGCTGCCCAATCGCGTGGGCCCGGTCGAGATCAGCGCGCTGATCGCCAATCGTGTTGGCAAGGCCGTCTTCGCGACAACGGTCATCGAGCTCACCGAGATCGAGCCGGCCATGATGGGTAATGGCACGATTGAGGGCCGCGTTCTGGAAAGCGGCCGACCGCAGCCCGATCTGGAAGTGATCCTGGAAGATGACTCCGGTCGCGAGCTAGGACGTGCCGCCACTGGCCGCGACGGCACCTTCCGCTTCGAGGAGATTGCGCCGGGGCGTTATACGCTGCGCAGCTTCAAGCCCGCCTCCGGCCGCCGCGGCGCCGTCCCCGCCACGGTCGCCCCCAATCAATCCGAGCGCGTGACGATCAGCCTGTTCCTGTGACCTGCACTCCTGCGACCTGCACTCCTGCGACCTGCAATCTTGCGACCTGCAATCAGTCTACTTCTCAATCTTCAGGATGCGATTGTTGGTGCTATCCGCGATATAGATCGCCCCGGACGGGTGCACGTACACACCGTGGGGCTGGTTCAGCTCGACCTGCTCCGGCGCAGCGCCCACGCCCCCCTTGCCCCGCTTGCCGGAACCGGCGACGCGGACAATCGTGCCGTCGGCGGGACGGTACTTGCGAATCACGTGGTTCTCGGTGTCGGCGATGAGGACGTTGCCCTGGGCGTCGAGGTACAGGAACTTGGGACCGTTCAGGAGGGCCTTGAGGGCATCGCCGCCGTCGCCGGCGAAGCCCTGCTTGCCGGTGCCGGCCACGGTGCGAATCTTGCCCTTGGCGTTGACCACGCGCAGCGCATGGCCGCCACGCTCCAGGACATAGACATTGCCCTTGCCGTCCACGGCCACGGCACGCGGATCGACGAGCGGCGCCTTCGTCGCCTCGGCGCCGTCCGCCGGCACGCCGCGCTTGCCGTTGCCGGCCACCGTGCGCACGATGTTGGTCTCGAGATCGACGACACGGATCCGGCGATTGTCGAGATCGGCGAGATACAGCAGATTGCCAGCCGGAGCCAGGGCCGTGCAATAGATGTCGCCGAAGTCAGCCTCGGTCGCCGGCCCGCCGTCGCCACTGAAGCCTTTCCTGCCCGTGCCGGCGATGGTCGTGACCGTCCCCGTCTTGCCATTGATCTTGCGGACGCGTCGATTGCCGGTGTCAGCGACGTAGATGTCGCCGGTGCCTGCGACGGTCAGGTTATGCATGACGTTGAACTTCGCCTTCAAGGCCGGCCCGCCGTCGCCGCTGAAGCCCTTCGCTCCCGTGCCCGCCAGCACGGCGAGCTTGCCCCTGGCGTCCATCTTCAGGACGCGATGGCCGGAATACTCGGCGATGTACATGTTGCCGCGGCGGTCGAATTCCATGCCGAAGGGCGTCTTGATGTCCGCCCTGGTCGCCGCCGATTCGTCCGCGCCGGCGACGACGATCACCTTGTCGGCGCGAACCGACGCGGCTCCACATACCAGTATCAACGACAGGCTGGCAAAGAATCTCATTGGTGGGTCCCCTCAGCTCAGTTCAGTGCCCTTGTTATATTCGGCGAAAGCGCGGCTGGACCGTGCCGATCGCTGCTCGCTTGTCCGCGCCAAATGTCGCGGGCAAGACGACGCGCCAGTGTCCGGATACCCGGCGCAGGACGATACCGTCGCGGTAGCGCTGAATTTGCTTTTCGTGTCGGCCGGAGACTGTGACGTGCGCGATGGCATCGTCGCCTTGTTCCTCGCAGGCGCGGATGTGAACCTGGGCCGGCTCGAAGCCAAGCTTGCCATGGTACGCCTCGGCGAGGGCAGCGAATTCCTTGGCATCTTGACCCTGGAGCACCTCGGCGTGAGCGCGCCGCCAGTCCTTGTTGATGATCGCCTCGAAAAACTTTCGCGCTACTTCGCGCGAGCCGGTGTCGGCGCGCTCGGGTACTTCGCGTCCGCAACCGGACATGACCAGCAGCAGGAAAGCGCACAGGGTCCATCGATGAGTGAGCTTCACGGGTAGGTACCGTCCTGGGTCAGAACCACGTGATCGGGATACATGAAGATGACGGCGGCGTCCCAGTTGCGTGTCGTCACATGGCCATCGAGGTAGAGGTAGTTGGCAACGTGGTCGTGGCGGGTGTGAGCAATCCAGGGCTGGATGATGCCGGTACCGAGCCAGATGTCATAGTCGTCTTGCCGCGGGTCTTCACCGTTGCCGATGCTGAAGACCGCAGCGTTGCGCTCCGAAAAACAGATGAAATTCGAGGTGCCGACCTCCTGGACGAAGCGCATCAGGGTCCAGTGTCCGTAGCGGCGCGAGTTGTGGCTCAGCAGCGAATTCATCAGATAACTTGTGCGATGCTCGACGCCGTCCACCTGGCCGTTGTCCACAAAGGGTTTGCGAATGGAGGGATCGGTGGGACAGCGGTAGATGGCTTCGCTGGGGAGAAGGATGCCCTGCTTGGAGCGGTTCTCGCCAAGTTCGCCAACACCGCCGATATAGGGCATGAGCTTGTCTTCCCAGTAGATCTCGGCGAATGAGTTGGCGCCGCCGGTGTTGGCCAGCACGTCGGCGTCGTAGGGATGGTGCAGGAAGAACTTGCCGCCATGGTTATCGTAATACTGCATGACGGCCAGGCCGATCTGCCGCAGATGGGACTGGCATTCAGCGCGCGAGGCCGCCGCGCGAACCTTCTGCACGGCCGGCACGAGCAAGCCGATCAGCACGCCGATGATGGCGATGACGACCAGTAACTCGATGAGTGTGTAGCCATGTCGCGCCCGTCGCGCCCGTATGAGCCGCGCCCGTATGAGCCGCGCCCGGCGCGCTCGCCGCATGGGAATCTCGCTGGAGGGTAGTAATACCATTGTGAAAATTGTAATACCAGTGCCGGAGCCGGCAAGTGGCCAGCCGCTGGAGATGTACAATCCCGGTCGATTCCCTCGACAGGTCTTACAAAGACAACCACCGAGATCGTGGGCACATTACCAAGGAGACCAGCCATGCCGTTGCCGGGATACGCGCACCATCTCATGTTGATTCTCGTGACAATGTCTCTCGCCTGCGGCGCTGCCGCCGGCGGCGTTACTGCCGGCGACAAGCTGACGGAAGCCGAGGAGGCCGCGAAGAGCGCTCTCAAGAAAGCGTTGACGTTTCGCGCGTCCTTCGACGAGTCGCTGGAGGCCGACTTCGCTCGCGGCGGCCGGAAGCTGAGCACGCGCTTCAACCACGAGACCGACAAGGACAAGCATGTCTTCGAGAAGGGCTACGACGCCAAGGTTTTCCGCGTCGCCCGCGGCAAGGGGATCCACGGCGGGGCGCTGGAGGCGCTGGACGTGTTGCCGCGCAACGGCCGGATCTTCTATCCCGGCCTGGGCAACCTGGCGTTTCGCAAGGGCGGATGGGGCGGCGCGGTCTCCGTCTGGGTCAACACCGATCCAGACAAGCTCTTCAAGACCAAGTTCTGCGATCCGGTGCAGATCACGCAGAAAGGGGCGCTCAATGGCGGCATCTGGTTCGACTTCAACGACGCCAAGCCCAGGCACCTTCGCCATGGCGCTTTCCCGGCCGTGAAGCCAAACGAGAAGGCGCTGTCGGAGGATGATGCCGACGCGCCGATGGTGCGCGTGCCGAAACCGGGCTTCAAGCAAGGAAAATGGCATCACGTGGTCCTTTCGTGGAAGAACTTCGACACGAGCAGCAAGAACACTTCCGCCAAGGACGCGGTGTCGGCCATGTACATCGACGGCAAGCTCATCGGTGAGGTCAAGGATCGCGCCATCGCCATGGGCTGGGACCTGGAGCGGACCGGCATCTACGTGGCTGTCAATTACATCGGCTTGCTGGATGAGCTGAGCGTTTTCGACCGGCCCTTGACCATGACGGAAGTGACGGCGCTGTGGAAACGGCCGGGCTTGCTCAGCGAACCGTGAGGTGCGCGAACATACGTGCCAGCGAATGCGGTAGAATGAAACTCGGGAGGTCCATATGCCATCGCCATTTCCCGGGATGAATCCGTTTCTTGAGCAGAATGACACCTGGGAGGATTTCCATCTCGATTTCATCACGCGCTCGCGCGAGATGCTGGCAGGCTCGGTTGGGCCTAACTACCTTGTGAAGGTCGAGGCACGCTTGTATGTGCATGAACTTTCCGAGGAGGAAAGACGCTTCTTTGGCAAGGCCGACATTGGTTTGACAACGCGTTCGAGCGTGCAATCGGCCTCAGGCGTTCCCGCGGCAACTTTGGCCGCGCCCATGTCGCTTTCATTGCCGAGCGTCGAGGTGCGGAAGCAACCCTATCTTGAGATCCGCGACCGCCGCAATCGCCGCCTGGTCACCGTGCTGGAACTGTTGAGTCCTGCGAACAAGGATCCCGGCCAGGATCAAACGGCCTATCGAAGCAAGCGTGCCGCCCTGCTGGTTAGCCACACCCATTTCGTGGAGATCGATTTGCGCCGCGGCGGGCAGCGGCCTCAGCCGCCGGTGCTGCCGGCATGCGACTACTATGTGATAGTCAGTCGATATGAGAACCGACCCAAGCTCGGTCTCTGGCCCTTGCGCTTGGCCGATCGCCTGCCGGTGATACCCATTCCGCTTACCGCGCCAGATGCCGACGCGCCGCTCGACCTGCAGGAAGCTTTGAACAAAACCTATGACGCGGCTGACTATGGCAAGTACATTTACACTGAAGCGCCGGAGCCACCGTTATCGCCGGAGGATGCGGCCTGGGCGATGCAGTTCGTGCCTCACCGAGAAGCGCGCGAAGACGCTGAACAGTGAAGTGCGACGCCTGTCCGGGCCACTCATGCAAGCAGCTGGTCAAGGGCGCTCAGGCCGGCGGCGAAGTGCGGGCGCGTGCTCTGATACACGTCCCACCATTGCAGCAGCGTCTCCGTCTTGCGGTCGCGGTCGTCCTCGATGGGCAGCCATGAGGCGATGGCCTGGCGGATCGTTGCTTCATCGCCGCCGCCCAGTTCCAACAGCCGCGATGCTTGCAGCGCGAGCGGCAGCATGGCCAGTGCGACCACCGTCATCAGCGGATTGAGCCGCACTTGTTCAGCATAGCGCGGCAGGTCCAGGTTCAGCAGCGCGATGAGCCAGGCCAGGCGCACGACTTCAGGCAACTCCGCCGAAACATCGCCGGGCACGTCGGCGATGCACACCAGGTTGTAGGGTAGATAGCCCCGGCCGACGATGGGCAGATCGGGATCGATCCGGACGATGTCGGCCTCATCCGCGAGGATGCCCGGTTCGGAAAAATTGACGATGCAGGCCAGCAAGCCGTCGCCGCGCTGATTCCACTGTTGCTGAAGAAACCCTGGCGACGGCTTCGCGTGCGGCGGCACGGCCTTGTCGGCAGCGGCCATGATGTCGATCACCAATCCATGAAAGCGGTTCAGGCGCATGCCCGTCTCCGCCCGGCCGATGGTCTTCACCAGGGCGCGCTCGGCCAGCTCGCGCTGATTGGCAGTGCTGAACGACAGCGGCACGACATGATCGAGGAAGACTTCGGCCGCGACGTGTTCCTCGGCGAACGCCGCCCGCAAGCGCGCCAGCGGCTCGGTCAGCGGGCTCTCGGCAGCCGGCGCGTGATAGGCGTCCCGTACCAGCTGCCAGCACGAGCAGGCGTGATGGTCGGTCCAGGTCAAGCGCGGCGCGTTCATCCTGAAACTATAGAATAGCATCCTGGCACGGGCCAGCGGAGCCGCGGCGGAGCATGAGAGGTCGCACGTCTTGTTTCAGCGTTTCGCGTTATTGATGTTCGTCAACTACGCCACGCAGGGAGCGTTTCTTCCTCTGTTCAGCCTGCGCTTGCAGGAGCTGGGCTTCAACTCGGTGGAGATCGGCTGGTGCTGCGCGGCCCAGGCGCTGGCGTCGCTGGTGGGGCCGCTGGTGGCGGGGCAGGTGGCCGACCGCTACTTGCCTGCCCGGCGTTGCCTGTCGGTTTGTGCCCTGATCGCCGGCGTCCTCTTCCTGGTGCTGTCGGATCTGACGAGCCCGCTCTCCGTGTTCCTCACGGCGCTGGCGATCTGGCTGGTGCTCGGCCCGGCCAACACGTTATGCGTGACGCTCTGCTTCTCGCACCTGCCGCATCCGGAAAGGAGCTACGGTCCGGTGCGACTCTGGGGCACCGCCGGCTGGGTGGCGGCCGGCTGGCTCGTCGGCATCTGGTACTGGGTGCGCGACGGGCTGGTCGAGCTGGGCTGGGAGACATCCGCCGGCGATCTGCGCGACATCTTTCGCTGGGCGGCGCTGCTGGCGTTCCTGCTCAGCGCCTACGGCTTCACGTTGCCGAACACGGCCCCGCGCGAGGCGGGCGGCCACTGGCTGGCGCCGCTGGCTGCCTGGCGGCAGCTGCGCGGCCGGGCCTTTCGCGTCTTCTGGATCTGCTCTTTCGGCATCTGCGTCAGCATCCCGTTCGTGATCCAGCTCCTGCCGCTGTTTCTGGAGCATCTGGGCTTGCCCCGCCCCTGGCTGTCTCCCATTCTGACCTTGTCGCAAAGCATCGAGATGCTGTCGCTCGGTCTGCTGCCGATGATTCTCTTGCGGCTGGGGCTGCGCGGCACACTGCTCATGGGACTGCTCGCCTGGGCCGCTTATCTTGGCGTGCTCACGCTCGGCCAGCCCATCTGGCTGGTGGTGGCATCGCTGAGCCTCAACGGGCTGTGCATCTCCTGCTACATCGTGGCCGGCCAGGTGTTCATCAACAGCCGGGCCCACGGCGACGTGCGTGCCAGCGCCCAGGCCTTGCTGGTCTTCGTCAACGGTCTCGGCATGGCGACGGGGAATCTGCTGGTGGGCGTGCTGCGGCGCGAGTTTGACGGCGCGTTCCTGCCGACCTTTGCCGTGGGCACAGCCATCACGCTGGCGCTGGCGACGCTGTTCTTCATCGGCTTCAAGGGAGAACGCTTATGACCAGGGCATTATGGGACGATGTCGGCCAGGCCCGCGTTTACGACCTCGAGCAGCCGCGCTTTCACGGCATGCCGATTCATCCGACGCATCGGCCGGGCTATCACTACGCGCTGCATCGCCGGCATCACGACACCTACCAGCCGGAGGTCAACGGTCCGCGCACCGGCGCCTCCGGCAGCATGATGCTGATGGAGCATAGCGGCACGCACATCGACGCCCTGTGCCACCAGTCGTGCGGCCTCACGTTGTTCGGCGGCATCCCGACGCGTGAGGTCGAGACGCCGACCGGCTTCAAGAAGCTCGGCATCGAAACCGTGCCGCCCCTTCTGGGCCGCGGCGTGCTGCTCGACATCGCCGGCTGGAAGGGACAGGAGCGGCTGCCCCCGCGACACTCCATCTCGGTTGACGACATGAAGGCGTGTGCCGCGGCCCAGAACGTCGAGGTCCGGCCCGGCGACGTGCTGCTGGTGCGGACCGGCTACGGCGCCATCTGGAACAAGGAGGCCGAGTACCTCGACGCCGCCGGCGTCGGCAAGTCCGGCACGCTGTGGGCGGCGGAGCAGCAGGTCGTCGCCGTGGCCGCCGACAACATGGCCTGGGACGCCCCCGACGACCGCGACCCGGAGACCGGCGCCACCCTCTTTGCTCACGTCTACCTGTTGCCGCAGAAGGGCATCTACATCATCGAGAACGTGAACCTGGAAGAGCTGGCCCGCGATCGTTGCCATGTCTTCGCCTTCATCGGCATCCCGCTCAAGTTCCAGGGCGCCACCGGCTCGCCGCTGCGGCCGCTGGCGCTGGCATGATGTCCACGCAGACGTGATCGAAGCAATTGGCGGTTTCGCGCACGGGAGGTTGCGCGCGATTCAGGCGACACCTGGCAGGCAGGGAAGACATTGACACGGGCAGCGAGTTGCCATCGGCCCGTAGATCCGTCAGCACTGGGGCACGGTCATGTCCTTGCTCACCCGTGTTTGGGCTGGGTCGAGGGGTTCCGCCGCGGTGCGTGGCCTGGACTGCCACGGGTTCCAGGACAGCTCGTCGCCGTGGACCTTGCAGAAGTGCATGTACATGCCCATGTAGACTGCCGTCTGCGCGATCAGCCGGGGCGAGCGCCAGATCGCCTTGGACAGGCAATTCCAGAAGAACCAGCGTGAGGCGGAGGACTGTTTCCAGTAGTGGCGAATCAGCTGCCACATCACGCCGAGTCCACGAAGGTTGGGCGGCTCCGGCCGGAAGGTGACATTGTCGAAGCGCGACAGGTTTCCCAGCAGTCGGGCAGAAAACGCCTCCGGCTCGTAGAGCCGCTGGTACAGAGCCATCTGCCCTTGCTTGAGTTCTTCGCGCGTCATGTGCAGCGGATGGAAATTCGTTCCGCCGGCCGTGCCCACGTAGCGGGCCTGGTCGTCGCTGGCGACGCCGGGCCGGACCAGCCGGCCCGCGACCTCCAGGCGCTGGAACAACGGTGTCTTCGGCACGGCCAGCAGGACGCTGAGCATCACGAAGGGGATCTGGGCCTTCTGAAGGAATTGATACTGCTCCTCGAAGATGCTCGAATCGTCGCTGTCGAAGCCAACAATCATGCCGGCCGAGATGAACAGGTTGTGTGACTGGATCTTGTGGATCGCCTCCACCAGGTCGAGCCGCTCGTTCTGCGTCTTCCTGGTCTCTTGCAGGCTCTCCTTGCGCGGCGACTCGATGCCGATGAACACGGAGATGAAGTTGGCGTCGCGGAGCAACCCGAGCAGCTCGTCATCGCGGGCCATGTCGATGCTGCACTGAGTGTAGAATGCCAGCGGCCGCTTCTGGTTGATGTTCCAGGCCGCCAGAGCCCGCAGCAGTTCCTTGGCATAGGCGCGGTGCCCCACGAAGTTGTCGTCGGCGAAAAACACCTGCATCACGCCGCGGGCGTGCCAGGCCTTCACTTCCTCGAGCACCTGCGCGACCGGCTTGAAGCGCATCTTGCGACCGTACATGACGATGATGTCGCAAAACTCGCAGGTGAACGGACAGCCGCGCGTACACTGGACGATGCCGTGGGCATAGGTCTGCCGGAGAACGTCGAGCCGGGCCGGCGGCGAGTCGGGCAGGTGGATCTTGTCGTGTTCGATGTAATGGTCGGCGTGCAGCCCTGACTTGTATTCCTGCAAGAAGCGCGGCCAGGTGTACTCGGCCTCTCCCTCGAAGAGCACATCGCAATGTTTGCGGCAATCGTCGGGCAGCAAGTTGGCCATCGGCCCACCGAGCACGACCAGCTTGCCGCGAGCGCGGAAGCGGTCCGCGATCTCGAAGACGCGCTTCATCTGAATGATGTAGCCCGTGATGCAGACGATGCGCGCGTCGGTGTCGTAATCCACCTCCTCGCCCGCGTTCTCGTCGCATAGCTCCACGTCGAACTCAGGAGGCGTGAGGGCCGCCAGCGTGAGCAAGCCGAGGGGCGGGAACACCGCCTTGAACGGCGTCAGCTTGATGAAGTGTTCCATGCCCCAGTACGAGGGCGGAAACTTCGGCTGGACCATGTAAATGCCGGGCGCTCCAAACAGTCGCGGCGCTATCATGTCGGCCCTTGTTGCAAGGGAATCGGACGTTGCCAGACTCCACTGCCGCACGATAAAGCAGAACGGCTGGGATATCTACGGGGTCTGAATGTGATTGGACGGGGAATGATCGGCAGCACGCATGTCTGTAGCGATTGTACCGATTATCGCTTCTGACCCGGCGGTACGGAGTGGCGGCTGGCTGGCACGCCCTGTTCCCTTTTTTGCCAGCGAAGCTGTGAAATCTGCTGTCAATTGCCTATCTTTTCAGGGATTGGCTGCTCTTTCCTCTGATGTCTGATAACGGGGAACGTCTTGCCATTATCCATCTCCGCATTTCCGAAATGCTACCTGGACCAGATCGCCGGCGAGCGATCCATGTCCGTCTTCGACTGGATCGACATGGCCGGCGCTCTCGACGCTGACGGCCTGGAGATGTACGACGGTTTTTTCACCAGTCTGGACGGGGCCTACCTCGACCGCGTCGGCGACGCGATCCGGTCAGCCGGCTTCGCCATGCCAATGCTGTGCTGCTCGCCCGACTTCACGAATCCGGACGCCGACGGCCGCAAGCGGGCGGTCGAGCGCGCCGTCGAGATGGTGCACGTCACGCGCCGGCTGGGCGGGCCGCGCGCCGTCTGCCGCGTGCTCAGCGGCCAGCGCTATCCGGGCGTATCGCGGCAACAGGGCCTGGATTGGGTCGTCGCATGCATTCATCAGGTGTTGCCGGCGGCCCGCCAGGCAGACGTCATCCTTGGCCTGGAGAACCATTACAAGGACGGCTTCTGGCGCTATCCAGAGTTTGCCCAGAAGATGGACGTCTTTCTGGAACTCGTTGCTGCCATTCCCGACCGACAGCATTTTGGCGTGCAGTACGATCCATCCAATGCCATCGTCGCCGGGGATGATCCGATCGAGTTGCTGCGCCGCGTCGTGGATCGTGTGGTCAGCATGCACGCCAGCGACCGCTACCTGGCTGATGGATCCACGCTGGATGAGCTGCGACAGGCCGACGGCACGCTGGGCTATTCGCCGAACCTGCGGCACGGCGTCACGGGCAAGGGCCTCAACGACTACGACACGATCTTTCGCATCCTGGCCGAGCACGGCTATCGCGGCTGGGTCAGCATCGAGGACGGCATGAACGGCATGGAGGAGATGGCCGAGTCGCTGGCATTTCTGCGCGCCATGAGCCGCAAGTACTTCGCGAGCTAGATGATCGCTTCGTAAGTCCCTGAGCCTCGCCCGCCTCGCCCTCCCGAAACTCGACCATTCACTGCTCAGGAACTTAATAAAGGAATCGTCAGCCGCTTCCCGATCGTCCTCAGCACCTCACAATCGGTCTGTCGTGCATTGAATTCCGGTGGCCAGCCGGCAAAGTCCCCCCAGGCGGCATTCTCGCTTCACATTTGCAGGCAATTTCGCGGTTTTGGCTCAAGGTTCTCTGGGTTTGTGCATGCGCGTCACCGTAGAATCGAATGGATTATTCGTTGCGAGGATCGAATCATGAGCAAGTACCTGGTGAGTGGACTGCTGTTGACTGCGCTGATACTGGGTACGGGATGCCGCGCGAGCGGCAGGAGGCGTTGCAGTCCAGCCCGTCCGTGCCCGCCCGGTTGCCCACCGGGATTGGTCGTGCCCGGTCAGCCGCATGGTGCCCCAGGCCCGGCCGTATTCCCCGGCGCCACGCCAGCACCACCGCCGCCTGGCGTGGTCGGTCCAGGTCCCGGGGCCGCACCGCCGGCGCCGCCGCCCGCACCGCCGCCGCTGGGCGCCGCTCCGCCGCTGGACGCCGGTCCGCCCCCGCCGGCACCGCCGCCATCGGCACCGCCGTCCAATTATCCGCCGAGCACGAGTCAGCGTCCGGATTATCGCTGGGAGCCGGCGCCGGGCCAGCTGCCATCGGGCCAGTTGCCATCGGGCCAGTTGCCGGGCCAGCTCAAGCTCGAGAATCCTCAGCCGGTGCCACCGGAAGTGAAAGAGGAGCGCAAGCTCTATCCGCCGGAAACCAACGAGGCGCCGCTGCAAAAATCCGATAGCAAGCCGTTGCCTCCCATGCCGCCGAAAAAGGAAGACAAGGGCGCTGTGCCCTCGCTGCCGGTGGGCATCCCGCAGTTCACGATGGTCAAGGAGCAAGTTGCCAACGGGCAACGGCCGTCACTGGAAGAAGGTCTCGACTGGCTCAGGGACAACGGCTACAAGGCCGTGCTGTTCCTGCACAAGCCGGGCGACCCGGACGACGCCGACCGCAAGCAAGCCGAGAAGCGCGGCCTGAAGTTCTTGGCGATGGACGTGTCCCCGCAAACCTTGTCGAAGAGGACGGTGGATGAGTTTGCCGCGACCATCAAGGAACAAAGCCACCTGCCGCTGTTCGTCTACGACCGCGATGGCGACCTGGCCGGCGGCCTGTGGTATCTTTACTTCCGTCTCGCCGAGCAGATCGACGATGACGTGGCCCGCGTCCGCATCAGCTCGCTCGGCTTCCGCGAAAATCGCGAGGACGGCCACCGGCAAATGTGGCTGGCCATCCAGAAACTGCTCGCCGAACTGAACCGATGAGTCGCGTCAGCAGTACAGGCGCACGATCCATTCCGCCACCAGCGCCGGCTTCTTGCGCCCTTCGATCTCGACCTGGATCGACCAGGACAGCTGCGTCGCGTCAGCCTGGTCCTCGACGCTCTGCAAAAAACTGCGCGAGCGAATGCGCGCTCCGGCACAAACCGCTTCCGGAAAACGGACGCGGTTGAGCCCGTAATTGATGATCATCTTCTGCCCCGCGTGAATTGCCACCGCCTGGCCGTGCAGCTGACTGATGAGCGACAGCGTCAAGAAGCCATGCGCGATGGTGGATCGATACGGCGACTCGTCGCGGGCGCGCTGCGTATCGACGTGGATCCATTGCCGGTCCTCGGTGGCGGCGGCGAACGCGTCGATGCGCTCCTGCGTGATCGTCAGCCACTCGCTGACGGCGACTTCCTGGCCGATCAGACTTTTCAGCTCGGCCACGCTGCCTATCACACGCGGCGTCATGGTTGCTTGGCTTGCTCCTTCAGCCAGTGCACGAGGAGTTCGTGGATCGGCCTTTCATCGCTCGCCTCGCGGGGGACTGTGTCAATGTGCTGGGCATGAATGAGCCGGCGGAAGAGCTGATCGCGCCGCCGTTCCGCGTCGGTCAGCTTGGGCGTGGCCGTCGAGGGCGGAATCGCGATGCAGTCCCACTCCTGCCGAGCGAAGCTCAGCGACCAGTTCATCACCCAGGAAAACGAGCGTATCAGTTCCTCGTCGGCGTTTACCCTGGAATCCACGGGGACCGCGATCACGACGAGGTCCGTGCCCATCTTGCGCACCTTGCGCGCGTATGCTTCGATCTGCGTGAGCGGCTGCCCATCGATGGGCCAGGTAGTGACTTCCACCTTCGCGCCGGCATCGAGCTTCATCAGGGCCGGGGCGATGAGCTTGTCGTACGGCGGCATGGCCAGGACCTTGACCGGCTTGCCCGCCCTGATGAGTGAGAGCGTGCGCGGGATGGCCGGCCGCGGCGTCGGCACATCGGCCAGTGAAACCTCCTTGCCGCTTATCGTTGTCGCGATGACCTCGGCCAGCAGCTTGTGACCGTCCATGTTCGGGTGAATCTCATCGCTCATGAGCAAGCGAAACTCCTTCGCGTCCCTGGCGCGGACGGCGCGATACGCCTGGTTGCAGTCGGCGACGGCGAGTTTCTGCTGCCTGGCGATTGCCCGGATCGTGCGCGTGAACTCGTCCAGTTTCTTGTCGGGACGCCCAGGATTGTCCAGCACCGCGTTCTGCGTGCACAGCAGCACTTCTGCATTCGCAGCGCGGCAGCGGGCGATGAGCTTCTCCATGTTGGTCTGGAACTCCGCGAGCGGCACCGCGACAAGGTCATTCATGCCGAACATGACCGTGACCAGTTGCGGCTTGTGCTTGAGCACGTCGCGTTCGATCCGCGCCAGCGCGTGCCGCGTGTTGTGTCCGCTGATGCCGGCGTTGATGACCTGAATCTTGGCCCTGAGATACAGGCGTCGCAGGGCGATCTCGAGCATCTCCGGGTAGGCCCGCTTGCCGCCGGTGTGGTAGTAGACGCCAGTGATGCTGTCGCCAAAGCAGACGATCCGCACGGGATCGTCGCCGCCGGCAAGTTTGCCGCTCGTGCGTGGCAGCGCCGTCTGCGAAGTGGCAGTTGCAGCGCCCAGCAGTATCAGGCTGCCGCTGACGGCAATCAAAAAACGATGGCGAAGCATCTCACATTCCTCGAGAATCAACGGGCCAACCTTACCATATGAAGCCGGGCCGTCAGCCGGCAAATGGCACGGAGCCGGCAAGCGACCGGACTGCTTGTCGGTCGCCTGACGGCTCCCCGCCGAACGATGTCATGTTGTAGCTCAGCGATGGTCATCCACGGGCACCGCGCTGGTTCGCAGGCCGCCAACGTAAGGCGGATCGAGTCGGCGGCGGCGCGGCAGGTCGTCGTCCACGATCTCTGCCGGCAACGGCCGCCGCAGGCTGCGGCGGCGCATCCACGACAGCACCAGCAAGTTGAAGAAATGCATGACGCCAAGAATGAGCAGCACCGCGCCCAGCTTCGTGCTCAGGTACTCGATGGCCGACACGGCATCGACCGCCTTGCCACCGACCTTGAGGGCGACGGATACGAAGCCGCTGTTGACGAGATAGAAGCCGACGACGAGTAGATGGTTGACCGAGTCGGCCAGCTTGTCGTTGCCGGACAGCGCGTCGATGAGGAACACGCGCCCATTCTTGTGCAGCGTCCGCCCCACCCACACCGTCAATGCCACGCTCGCCACGAAGTACGCCGCATAAGTGTAAACCATGATCATGATGCACCTCCCTTTCCAGGTTCTTGCTCTTGGTCTCCGGGAGGATTACCGCTGAAAGGCAGACAGCATAACAGGAAACTCAGGGCCGGGTATTCGCGGCGCTTGACGCTGTGGTCGCGTGCCTGGATCAGATTCCATACCGCTGCAACGCTTCCCGGTTCAGTTCGATTCCCAGGCCCGGCGTCTCCGGTACGTGCAGGTAGCCTTCTCCATCCGGCTTGAAAGGCGTGACGATCAGATCATCCATGTATGGCGACGGCGTCAGGAATTCGACATAGCGGGCCACCGGCAATGATGCGGTGAGATGCAGGTCGGCGGCCAGGCCGATGGCCGTGTTCCAGCCGTGCGGCACCAGCAGCACGTTATGGTCGTAGGCCAGCCAGCCGATGCGCCATGCCTCGGTGAGGCCGCCGCACTTGGTGCAATCGGGTTGAATGATGTCCACGGCGTGCTGCTCGATGAATGGCCGAAAGCTTTGCCGCCGCGTCAGCACCTCGCCCGTGGTGATGGGCACGGGAGAATGCCGGCGCAGCTCGATGAAGCCTTCCAGGTCATCGGGCGGCAGCGCTTCCTCGAACCAGACGATGTCGTAGCGGGCGAGCATCTTGGCGGTTTCGAGGGCCCACTTGTAGCCGTGCGGCCAGTATTGCTCGCTGCCGCCGGCATCCACCATCAGCTCGATGTCCGGGCCGACGGCCTCACGGGCGGTGCGGACCAGCAGCTCGTCGAACTTGCGATCGCGGCGACCGAACGGCCGCCAGCCGAGCTTGATCGCCTTGAAGCCGCGGGCCACTGCCTGCTGCAGCTTGTCACGCAGCGGCCCCGGTTCGTCAAAGAGCATGGAGCCGTACGGCTTGATCTTGTGGCGATAATAGCCGCCCAGCAGTCGCGCCACGGGTTGCTTGCAGATCTTGCCGAACAGGTCCCACAGGGCAATATCGAGGCCGCTGATGGCGTGCTCGACCGTGCCGCCGCGCCCCTGCCAGAAGTAGCTCTGCCGCAGCTTCTCCGTCACGCGGGCCGGCTCGTCGGCACGTTCGCCGATCAGCACGGGCCGCAGCAGACGCACCGCGGCCTCGACGAGCGCCTTGCCCGTCATGGCACTGCCGACGCCGATGAGCCCCTCGTCGCTGATGACCTCGACGACGGTATTGAGGTCATCCTCCGGCTTGAGGTCGTTGGCCCAGCCTCCCTCGACGGTGCCGCCGGCCAGCCCGGTGAGGCGAATGTCCACGATCTTCATCGTTGTTGTTGTCTCCTGTCCGGTCCGGGGACCTCCTCCGCCGGCCCGGTGCGCATGCGGTTGTTCTGATCCACGAGAATGACTTTGGGCCGATGCTCGCGGACCTGGTTCTCCTCGAGCAACGTGAATGTTGCGATGATGACGAGGTCGCCCGGTTTGGCGAGATGCGCCGCTGCACCGTTGACACACACGACGCCGGAGCCGGCGGTTCCTTCCATGGCATACGTCCGCAGCCGCGTGCCGCGCGTCACGTTCCAGACGTGGACCTCCTCGTTGGCGACAACATCCGCCGCCCGAAGCAGCTCGCTGTCAAGCGTGAGGCTGCCTTCATAATCAACGTCGGCGTCGGTCACGCGCGCCCGGTGAATCTTCGACTTGAGCATGAAACGCGCCATGCGCGTATTGTATTGGGGCAAGCGTCGCTGAAGCTCGCTCGGCGGTTTCGCGCGCGACCTCGCGCGCGAAAACCGCCGCGAGCATCTACAGTTTTTTGAGCATCGCCGCCGCCCGGTCCTCGAAAAGACGATGCCACTCGGGCGCCAGCAGACAGTCGCTGTCTTCCTGAGCGCCGCCGACGTTCTTGAGCTGCTGGGCGGTCGGCGCGTAGAAGATGTAACCGTTGGTGTAGCCGGCGACGAATGTATGCTTGTGCGGCGAGTGCTTCTTGATGCTCAGGCCGATCGGCACGGTCAATTCGCCGGGGAAGGTGAGCAGCACGAAGTCGCCGACGCGCAATCCCACCAGCTCGACGTCGATGGTCCGCTTGCCTGCGGCTGCGTTCCTGGCGTGGTGCTTGCGCAGCAGCGCCAGGTTGGTCTGCAGCCGGGTGAGCTGCTCCATCGTGTAGATGTTGTCGATGTAGGCTTTCATGTTTCTGCGGTTGTCAGCATCGAGCTTGTTCAGTTCCTCGCGGCCGAGCATCTTCTCGTGCAAGTAGCGATGCGACGAGTACGAGGGGAACTGCGGCGACAGCTGGTATTTCACGTACAGCGGCATGAATGTCTGGAAGCTGAGGCTGGTTCCTTGCAAGGAGCGGAGCAGCTTCGTTTGCTCGACCAGCATGCGGTCGATGCGCTGGGCAAGATCGGCCCGAGGCAGCGTGAGCATCTCGTTGATGACTTTCAGCGGCACGCCGGGCGCCGTCTTGATCTTGTGTGCCGCACGCAGGGTGCTGAGGCCGAGCAGGTTGCCGAGCGTTTCGGCATCGCGCGGGCTGTGCGTCTCCTTGTAGCGAGCGGGGTTGATGTCGCCGGCGCAGCCCTGGACGAAGAGGGCAATCGCGCCGTCGCCCATGTTGTTCTCGATGACCCTGGAGGCAAAGCCGGTCATGTCGGCCGTGTTGCCGCCGCTGGGCACGCCCTGAATCGGATGGCAGGCAAAGTTGTAGACGACGGCCAGCGTCTTGCCGTCGTTCCTGTCCAGGCGCAGCACGCCGATGGTCGGATCGATCGGGCCGACCTCGGCAACCTCCTCGTCCGGCGGCAGCGAGTAGGCGTGGCGGACATCGACCTCCTTGCCGCTCTTGAGCTTGAGCCGGCGGTTCTCCATGACACGGTCCTCGAAGCCGACGCCGACGCCGGCACGGACAGGAACCAGCTTCTTTGCGGCGGCCTCCACGGCCCGGAAGGTCCGCTCCTCGATGTCCGAACAGACCACGCCGTGGCAATGGCTGGCGTTGATCAGGACGCCTGCCGGCTCGATGCCGAGCTCTTTCTTGATGCGGGCACGGACCTTGGCCAGGAAATCGTTGCGGATGGAGCCGATCTCGGCGATGGCGACGGCATCCACCGTGACGATCACCGCTGTCGTGGCCCCGCTCTTGAGGACCAGCGCTTTCACGTAGAGGGGATCATTGACCGGCCCGGCCTCGGTGTTGGTGATGTCCACCTTGGCGGCGCCGGCAAGCAACGGCTGGACCGCCGGCCTGGCCCCTCCGGCGGCACTGGACAATCCGGACGCAAGGAGCGAAAGCACAAGAAAGCAACGCACGATGGTATCTCCGCTGGTTGGGGTGGATGAAATAAACGCGAGCCGCCGCTTCGTACAGTATCGAAACCGCAGCCGATGGGCTCGTCGCGCATGACCGCGTCAATGTGAGCCATCAAGCGGCTACGCGATTTCCAGCACGGGCTTGCCCAGCACTTCCGGGCGCGGCACGATGCCCAGACCCGGCGCGGTGGACGCCGCCATCCGGCCATGCACGCGCCGCGGCGCTCCCTCGGCCGTGCTGACGGTGACGTAGCTGTTGAAATCCGTGGCCGTGAAAAGCAACTCCGGCGGCGTCGAATGCGCCAGGTGGGCGATGGCCGCCGTGGTGATGTCGCCGCCCCCGCTATCCTCGATGGTCATGGCGATGCCGAGCGACGCGCACAGGTCACGCGCCTGGCGGGCCCGCGTCAGCCCGCCGAACTTGCTGATCTTGATGTTGACCACGTCCATGGCCAGGTCGCGCCGCCCTTGCAGGATCATGCCGATGGAATCGATGACCTCGTCCAGTACGAACGGATGATCCGTGTGCCGGCGGATGGTCAAGCACTCCTCGTAGCTTGCACAGGGTTGCTCGATGTACACATCCACGTCGCGGACGGCGCGGACGACGCGCAGGGCGTCGTGCATCAGCCAGCCGGTGTTGGCGTCGGCGATGAGGCGGTCGCCGGGCGTGAGCTTTTCGCGGACGGCAAAGATGCGGGCAATGTCCTCGCCCGGCTCGCCGCCGACTTTCAGCTGGAAGCGCGTGTAGCCTTCGGCGCGGTAGCCGGCGACCTTGTTGGCCATCGCCTCCGGGGATTCCTGCGAGATGGCCCGATACAGGTGAAAGTCGTCGCCATACCGGCCGCCGAGCAAGACGCACACCGGCTGCTGCGCGACCTTGCCGAGGATGTCCCAGCAGGCCATGTCGATGGCCGACTTGACGTAGGGATGTCCCTTCAAGGCCGCGTCCATCCGCCGATTCAGCTTTTCGAGCTGCGTCGGGTCCTCGCCAAGCAGATGCGGCCCAAGCTCGCTGATCCCGGTCCGGCAACCGGCGCCGTACGCGGCAAGATAGAACGGCCCCAGCGGACAGACCTCGCCATGGCCGACAACGCCAACGTCCGTGTCGATGCGGACAATCGTGCTATCGAAGACATTGACGGACTTGCCGCCTGACCACTTGTAGCTGCCTTCGTGGAGCGGCAGATTGACCTGGTAGGCGGTGATGCGCGTGATCTTCATCGTGATGACTCACATGCTGAAGGGGAGCGGCGGGTCGTCCTCGGCAAGTCGGCCAGTCGTTGTCATTCGCCTGCAGGTTTCCCCAGCACTTGCCGCAACCACTCGCGGAACGCGCGCATTGCCGACAGGTAATCCGTGCTGCCATTCGGATCAACAAATCGTGCCAGGTCCGCGAGGGGCACTTCGGAAAAGAACCGGCTGCGCTCCTGGACCTGGTAGGTCCCGTCAGCCTGGAAACACAGCACACGAATCACGCTCCCATCGAAAGTCCAGACTTCGGGAACACGGAGCGCGGCCAGGATCGCCAGCCGGTCCAGCAGGCTGCGCGATACTTCAATTTCGAGAAACAGGTCCGGCGGCGGATCGACATCCGGGTCCCAGGTCAGCCTGCGGCGCATATGTGCTTCGTGCTCGATCCAGAAGCATTCATCCCCCTCCAAACCGCGATGCAGGTCGGCCTGTTGAAAGGTCATGTTCCCACCCGGAGCGATCGGACGATTCAGCTCCTCGGCGATGATCTCGATTATCCGGTTCCACCATTTCTTGTAGAATTCGTGTGCGCGCGAGGTGGTCATGAACTCGAGACTCCCACGATCATAGGTGAGCCGCAACGCTGGCCGGTCGGCAAGGGCGGCGCCGATGGCTACATAGCTGTCCCAGTTCACGTCCGGCAGCAGCAAGTGCTGTTCCGCGGGCGCGGCCCGCTCTGGTTGTGTTGGCTGCGCTCGCGCCTCCGGCAGCTTGGTCGCCACTGCTGTCATGCTTGCTCTCTCAAATCCGGCTTTTACGGGCGTGCCCGATGCCGCATATTGGATTATAAAGCTGCCCGCGCGAAAGTACGACGACAATGCTGCCGGACCGCTGCGTGCATCCTGGTCTTCGGACGTGGCCATCGGCGGCGTGCGAGCGGCCAGCGACAAATTCGATTCGGGCGCACTGTGCGTGATGCTTCCGGAGCCGTTTCGGGCTGCTATTTCACCTCTGGTGGCTTCGTATCCTTTGCAATTTCCAGGTTTGGCCTGCTTGCTTGGGGAAGGGGCAGGCGGAAAATGAAGACATGGCCCAGGTTGGTGGCAGCTGCCAGGTGCGTTCCCTCCGGCGTGAACAAGAGTTGATGGATTTCCATTCCCTTGGGACCAACTGCTATGTGATGCAACTCCTGCCTGGTGATACGGTCGAAAACCTTGATGAAGTTGTCGTCGCCGGCCGAGGCGATGACCTTGCCGTCCGCGTTGAAGGCGACCGTGCGAATCCTCCTGCTGTGCCCGCCGAACTGGTGAATCTCCTTGTCGTTTGGCAGGTCCCAGAGCGTGAAGTGGTAACCGGGGGACGTCACCGTTACCAGTTCCCGCGCATCCGGGGCAAACTTGAGGAAAGTACAGGTCCCGTCCACGCTCAGGGTCCGTGGCTTGACTCCCTTGACCTTGACGAATGGAAGTGGGTACAAGATTACCCGGCCCTTTGAGGAAGCGGATATCAACGTCTTGTTATCGGGGCTCACGTCGATGGCCTCGGCACTGACACTCGGCCCGGCCGAGCTGAACGATTGCTTGGTCTGGGTCTTGAATAGCCTGATGGATGACTTGTTCAGATGCTGAACCATCCAGAACAGATCGGAGTCGGGGCTGAAGCCGAGGGCCTTGATCGTGCCTTTCGTCGGGTTCGGCATCAGGATCGTCCCCTTTTTGGGATTGGCGAGGTCAAAAAAGGCGACATTGTCGTTGCCGTCGTTCCAGGCCAGGAGATTGCCGGTGGTATTGAGGTCCACGGCGAATTCGGCCGGGAGGTTCTTGGGGAGCAGCTCGGAAAAGCGGCTCAGCTCCTTGCCGGTGGACAGGTCCCAGACGGCGACATCCCGGCCGTCGAGGCTGGTCAACGTCTTGCCGTCGGCGCTGATGCCGATCTGCAGCACGGATGGCACGCCTTTGCCGATGCTCCTCTTGGGAACCGTGGCCGTGTCGCTGTGCAGCACGGCCACGAGATACTGCGACATCTTGCCGGGATCGCCGCCGCCGGCGAGCGACTTGTCCGCATCAACAATGTCCTCCGCCTTGAGCTGATCGGCCGGCACGCCGCGTGCCGGCACGACGGGAGACGGCGTGCGCTCACCATCGGCACTCCTGTTCAGGAACAAGACGACGGCAACGATCAACGCCAGCATACCACTGGCAGCCGCCGCGACAAGCCACTGCCTGGATTTGCGGCTGGACGGCGCGGGCGGATTCCGGGCGTTCGTGCGGCCGCTTCTTCAGCAATGCTTCAATGAGATCGGACAACGCGGCCGGGACCTTCGGGTTTCGAGAGCGCGGCGACGGCGGCTGATGGGTTGCCACCGCCATCAGCGTGGAAATCGTGTCCGTTCCCTTGAACGGCAAGTCGCCGGTGCACATGCGATACAGGACGCAGCCCAGGCTGAACAGGTCGCAGCGGGCATCGACCTCCTTGCCGGCCGCCTGTTCCGGCGCCATGTACGCCGGCGTGCCGATGATAGCGCCCTGCTGCGTGAGCTGCGATTCCTTGCCGGCCGCACGGGCCAGGCCGAAATCCAGAATCTTGACGCGGCGAAACGCTGTCAGCGAACAGTGCTCAGCGCTCAGCTTGCCGCTTGACTTGCCTTCGGCGTGGCTGAGGGCCGACCGCTGATGGCTGGCGGCCTCCAGCCAGATATTCCCGGGCTTGATGTCGCGATGGATCATGCCGACCTCGTGGGCGGCTTCCAGCGCCAGCGCCACTTCCTTGCCGATGCGGATGATGTCGGCAACGGGAAGAATCTGGTCGCGCTTGAGCCGTTCGTCGAGCGGCTCGCCGGCCAGGAACTCCATGGCCAGGAACGGGGCGCCCCGGTCCTCGCCGACCTGATGGATGGTGACGATATGATCGTGCTTGATGGCGGCGGCGGACCGGGCCTCACGCTTGAAGCGCTCGCGGGCCGATGCGCTGGCGGCCAGCGACGGCAGCATGGCCTTGATCGCCACCAGCCTTTGCAGGCTCAGATCCTCCGCCTTGAAGACGACGCCCATGCCGCCGGCGCCCAGCACGCTCAGCACGCGATACGAGCCCAGCCGGCCGATCTCGCCCGGCCCTGCCGGCGGCGCCAGGAAATCCGTCAGCTCCGCGGGATACTCCGCAGGCGGCTCGCCTCCGGAATCATCGTCAAGCGTCTGTTGCGACGGCTCGACTTCCAGGTCGACGCGGCCAGCGTCCGGCGGCATTGTGGGGCCTTCCGGATCGGAACTTTCGGGCGCTGGCATGGGAACCGGCGTGCGCTTGCTGCCGCCGGACAACACCGGCGACCTCGTCGTGCCTGCGGCAGCGGGCGGCACGGGCGGCACGGGGACTGCCTGCCCGCACTCCGGGCATTTCACCTTCTTGCCCGCCAGATCGTCCTTAACCCTGAGCGGCTTGCCGCACTGCTGGCATTCACAGGCGATCATGCGTCACAGTGGTTTGAGATAGATGTTCTTGAACTCGACCTTGAAGTTATAGCTCTGCAAGCCGATGTGTCCGGTTTTTCGCATGATCCCCGGGTGCCGCTTGGCATGTTCCTTGTACCTGTCGAGATCGGCGTCCACCAGCTTGGTCCCGTTCAGCTCGATGAGGATTTCGCGCCCCTTGGCGACGATGCGCATGGCATTCCACTGTCCATGCGGCTTGGTGACGATCTTGGCAGCCGGCACCACGTCGTAGATGGAGCCCGTTTGCTGCACCGGGCGGAGCTTCTGGTCCTTCCAGTTGTCGTCGTCAAGGAGCTGGATCTCCATGCCCTGGTAGGCGGGGTCGCCCTGCAGCGGGGCGCGCAGGCCGACGCCGCTGTTGCCCATCTTCGGCATCTTGAACTCGAGGCGCAGCTCGTAGTCGGCGTACTGCTTCTCGGTCATGAGCCAGCCGCCGCCGCCGCCCTTGACGTACAGGATGCCGTCCTCAACGCCCCACACCTTCATGTCGCCGGTTGCCTTCCAGCCGGACAGGTCCTTGCCGTTGAACAGCGGCTCGAAACCCTTGGGAGCGTCGGCGGTCAGCGATGAGGTCAGCAACGTCGCAACGGCAAGGACAAGACAGGAACGCATGGATGCTTCTCCTTGTGACGAAGGATTCGGACTCGGAACTGCGGCGAGTAACTATTCGATAACCTTGGAAAAGGATCGCTTGGATCGCGTTTTGCACACAGGCCACGGCTGCCACGCCCGGCTTTGCGTGGGCACGGCACACTCAGCTTACTTCACGGTAGGATTCTTCGCCACCCCAGCACGGTGCAGGCGAGTTTCTTGCGTTCAGCAGATATTTCATTCACGCGGACTTTCGACCCGCGAAGTTGCCAGTGGCCTCGTCCTGCGGTACGAATTGTGCAGCATCAGGTTGTTCTGAACGGTCGTTACCATTGACCCTCAGACCCAGTTCTCTTCGTCCTTGTAGACTTCTGGTTAAAGAAAAAGATTCAGGATGGAGACGATCGGCCGCAAGAAGCATTTTATCGTATATGGGCCCTGACAATGACGGATGAGACCAGCGAAGTGACCGAGCTGTTGCAGCATGCGGCCGCGGGCGATGCGCGAGCCCAGGAGGAGCTGTTTTCGCGCTACCGGGATCGGCTGAAGCGGATGGTCCATCTGCGTCTGAGCCGACGGCTTCAGGGACGCGTCGATGACTCGGACATCCTGCAAGAGGCGTATCTGGATGTCTGCCAGAAACTTAAGGACTATGTGCAGGCGCCGGGCTTGCCGTTCTTTCTCTGGCTCCGGCACATGACTGGCCTCAAGCTGGCAGAGGTGCACCGCCGTCACCTGGGGACGCAAATGCGCGATGCTGACCGGGAGGTGTCGCTGCATCGAGGGGGCTTGCCCGACGCCGATTCCGTTTCCCTTGTGGCCCAGTTGCTGGGAAAGCTCACCACGCCGTCGCAGGCTGCCATCAAAGCGGAGCTGCGACTCCAGGTGCAAGGTGCTCTCAACAGCATGGATCCCATTGACCGCGAGGTGCTGGCTCTGAAGCACTTCGAGCAGCTCAGCACCAGCGAGATCGCCGAAGTGCTAGGGATGTCCAAGGCCGGCGCGGGCAGCCGATATTTGCGCGCTATCAAAAGGCTGCGGGAGATTCTGTCGCGCATTCCCGGCTTCGGGGAACTATGATCGTAGCCACAAGCTGCCAGCTTGTGAGCTGACTGAGCTACGCGGGAGGTTGCCATGTCCAATTCCGAATCCAGGTCCGAGATCGTCATGGAGTTGGCCGAGGAGTTCCTCGAGCAGTATCGCCGGGGCAATCGGCCGTCGTTGAAGGAGTACATCGACCGGTATCCCGATCTTGCCGGCGAGATGCGCCAAGTGTTTCCGGCCATGGCGATGATGGAGAACATCGCCCTGGACGATGCTTCGCTGGAGAATGGCAAGTCTGCCGCGGTGCCCAAGACATCGGAAGTCTCGGTGCAGCAACTGGGCGATTTCCGCATCATTCGCGAAGTCGGCCGCGGCGGCATGGGCGTCGTCTACGAAGCCGAGCAAGTGTCGCTGGGCCGGCACGTTGCCTTGAAAGTGCTGCCGCAGAAAGCCCTGCTCGACGCCAAGCAGAAACGCCGTTTCGAGCGCGAGGCCAAGTCGGCCGCCAGGCTGCACCATACCAATATCGTGCCGATCTTCGGCGTTGGCGAGCACGACGGCCTGCCCTATTACGTTATGCAATTCATCCAGGGGCTGGGACTGGATGAAGTCATGGATGAGCTCAAGCGCCTGCAACCTGTCAGCGGGTCAGAGACGGGCGGCGAGCTGCGCGTGTCGCGAAAGGATGCACCGGTGGCGGCCGCGCCGGCCGCGGACGTAGCCCGTTCGCTGTTGACCGGCCAGTTTCAGGGCACCATGGAGTTCAGCGATCCCAACGAATCGGACGTGGACAAACGGGATGCCACCGCTGACAGCGCGGAGCGAGCGCGACACGATAAACGGGATGCATCGAGCGGCACCGGCCGGCTGTCCGACTCGTTCACGCTGTCTTCCTCGTCGGTAACGTTGCCGGGGCAGAGCGACGACTCCCATGCATCCAAGATAAAGAAGCCGACGTACTGGCAAAGCGTGGCCCAGATCGGTGCCCAGGTGGCCGACGCTTTGGAGTACGCTCACAAGCAAGGCATCCTGCATCGCGACATCAAGCCATCAAACCTTCTCCTGGACACGCGCGGCACCGTCTGGGTGACCGACTTCGGGCTGGCCAAGGCGGACGATCAGCAAAATATCACGCACACCGGCGATATCCTGGGTACGTTGCGTTACATGCCGCCGGAAGCCTTCGAGGGCAAGACCGATTCGCGCAGCGACGTTTATTCACTGGGCTTGTCCCTGTACGAACTGCTGGCCATGCAACCGGCGTTCGATGAGAAGGACCGCAACAAGCTGATCAAGCAGGTGATGAGCACCGAGGCGGCCCGGCTGGACCGGATCAATCCAGCAATCCCGCGCGACCTGGTGACGATCGTGCACAAGGCCATCGATCACGAGCCGGGGCGGCGCTATCAAACCGCGGCAGAGCTGTCGGCCGACCTGCATCGCTTCATTGAAGATGAGCCGATCAAGGCCAGGCGGCTTGCGCTGTACGAGCGGACCTGGCGCTGGTGCCGGCGCAATCCCGGCGTGGCCGGGCTGACTGCTGCGTTAGTCTTGCTCCTGGTCGGCGTGACGACCGCCTCGCTCCTGGCGGCCGCCCATTTCGATCGGCTTTACGATCAGGAAGCGGCGACCGCTGTCAAGGAGCGCCAGGCGCGCGAGGCCGCCCTCCAGGCCAAGCAAGAGGCGGGACAAGAACTTCAGGGATGCGCAAGAGCAACGCAAGCTGGCGGAAGCGAATGCGGACAAGCACCGCCAGGCAATGCGCGCTTATAACACTTCACTCAACAACTACCTCACAGCCATCGGCAAGATCCCGACGCTGAAAGTCAGGTGGTTTGGCGACTTTCGCCGCCCGCTGCTGGATCTCGACGCGCTCTTCAAGGGGGACCAGGATAATCCCGTCTTTCGAGCGGGCCTGGCGTCCGCGTACATGACGGTGGCGCAGATTCATGCGGAATCAGGCGACCACGAGGATGCGCGCAACGCGACCGAGAAAGCCCGCAAGCTCCTGGAGTTGCTGGCCCAGGCCGATCCCGCCGACGTGGATATCCAGCGCGCACTGGCGGACGCGCACCATGCCTCGGGATTGAGACTTGGCAGGACTGCCGAAGCAAGTGAATTGCTGTCGAAGGCCTTGGCCTTCAGAGAAAAGCTGGCGGCCAAGGAACCGAAAAACCTCCATCACCAGAAGGACCTTGCCGAAACGCTGCTGGCCCTGGCCGATCTCGACTGGCATGCGGGCCGGCTGAAGGAGGGAGCGCAGGCACGCCGGCGCGGCCTCGACATGCTGAAAGTGGCGTTGGATGGCGAGCCCAAGAATGTTGCCCTGCAGAGCAAGTACGCCGTGGCTCTCCGGGCGACGGCCGAAGCCCATGCCCAGGCCGGCCTGTGGAAGGAAGTAGCCAGGGAGTTCCACGAATACCTGAATCTCGGACAGGGACCGCAGAATGAAGAGAGCTGGTCCGGCGCCTGGCGAAATGCGGCGTGTCTTGACGTCATCACCGATGATGCGGCGGGCTACCGCGAGACGTGCGACAAGGTCTTGCGGCAGTTTGGCAAATCCAACCATCCGGTCGTGTGTTTACACGTGGCGGAAGTCTGCAGTATCGGTTCCAACGGCGGCGTGGAGGGCGCCAGGTTAGCCGAAATCGCGGTGAATGCGGCGGCCCACGGTAAAGGAGGTAACGCATTCTACCCGGCCCTGGCCTACTACCGCGCCGGCCAATTCGATCAGGCCGTTAGCCATGCTGCGGCAGGCGGCATCATGAACTTCCCCGTGCTCGCCATGGCGCATCACCGTCTGGGACGCGCCGCCGAAGCAAGAACGTATCTGCAACAGACCAGGGAACAATGGCGGCATTACAGTCCCCTTTCCCGGCAAGTAGACGGGCTGCAGGCGGTCCCGGTCTGGCCCGGATGGGCTGACTGGGTGGCTTTTCTGGTTCTGTACCGTGAAGCATCCCTGCTGATCACCGGCGCTCCACCTGTTGAAGAGGTTTACGGCCAGGTGCACCGCGGCATCCTTTATTCCCGGCTCGGAGAGAAGGAAAAGTCTGAGGCTGAGTTTCGGGCAGCAGCGGCGGTCGAGCTCAAAGACACATCTGATCTGTTGACCCGCGCCCGGCTCTTCGTCGAGGTCGGCCAGCACAGCCGGGCCGAGGCCGACTTCGACCAGGCGGTGGCGATGAATCCCAAAGATGCGCGGCCGCGGATCGCTCGTGCCCGCCACTTGGTGGAGCGCGGCCGCGACAAGGAAGCCGACGTCGACTACATGGCGGCTGCGACGCTGACGGACAACTTGAATCGCTTCATCGAGGCCGGCTGGTGGGTCGTCGGGCCTTATCCCGAACCCGTCGAAATGCACTGCACGCCCGAGAACGATCCACACCCATTCAAGCCGGTCGACGGAGTCGTCGATGGCGTTGGGTCAACGGCGTGGAAGCCCGTTGCGACCGGGAGCGTGGGCAACGTCAATTTGGGGCCGATCTCCAAGGTGGACAACCGGTCCGCCTATGCCCTGACCTACGTTTACGCACCCAAGACAATGACTGTCAGCTTGCTGGTCGCCGCCGATGATTCCGGACGCCTTTGGCTGAACGGCCAGCTGGTCCATGAGGGTTTTGCTGGTGATCGTCGCGTGGAAGACCTCCCGCGCGTTCCGATCACGTTGCGCGCCGGCAAGAATACGCTCCTGGTGAAAGTCAGCAACAAGGCGGGTCCGCACAGCATGATGGTCCGGCTTGCCGACAACCCGCTCGACCTGGGCGACACCTTTGCAACATTGGGCCTGTGGAACGAGGCGGCCGCCCACGACTCTCGAGCATTTGCCAGGACCGCACCGCCTTCCATGCACCTGGAACGCATGTGGGCTCTTGTGCAGGTCCTCGCGGGTGACGAGAAGGGATATCGGGACAACTGCCGGCGCCTCGTCGACCGCTATGCCGACTCCAAGAATGCCGACGAACTATGGGCCGTCGCCTTCGCCTGCAGTCTCGATGGCAAATCACCGCTGGACGGCCCGCGCCTCGTTGAAGTGACCGAGAGGGCGCTTGGCAAGGATTGGTGGCACGCTGCCCACCGGGCCGTCGCCCATTATCGTGCGGGCCAGCTCGAACAGGCCAAGCAACGCCTTGACGAGTTGCCCAAAGACAAGGATCTCAAGTTCGCGTGGGGCATCCGAGCCATGGTCCACCACCGAGCGGGAGAGAAGAATGAAGCACGCCGCTGGCTGAGCAGGGCAAGCGACTGGTACACGAAGGCAACCCAAGAGGCCAAAGGCGCAAGAATCTCAGGGACGTTTGTTGGCGACCACTGGTGGGCACAGGCCTATTTCCAGGTTTTCTACGCCGAAGCGCGGCGGCTGATCGAAGGCCCAAAGGCCGGCGACCCTAACCGCGAGATCCTCGAAGCTCGTGCCCGCGGCGTCCTCAAGGGTCTCAACAGCGATACGCGTGACTACGACCTGGCAGTGCTGCTCCAGCCCGAGGACGCGCGCCTGTGGCTGGCTCGCGCTCAACGCCTCATTGACCTCAATCGCGCCAGGGAAGCGGAACGGGATTTCATCAAGGCCGCCGAATGCCAACCCGAATACCAGGCGGCGACCGCGGCCAAGCTTGACAAGTCGTCTCTCCTTTCTGTTCGCGGTCAGTTCCTGGCGCGGATGGGTCAGCACGGCCTGGCTCAGGCCGACTTCGACACGGCGGTCGAGCTGAATCCCAAAGATGGCCGCTCCTTGATCCAACGCGCACGCTATCTCGTGGAAACTGGTCAACCAGAGAAAGCCGAGGCTGACTACCTCAAGGCCGCCGCACGGACGCCGGCTGAGCTCAACCATTTCCTTGAAGCCGGCTGGTGGGCGGCCGGGCCAGACCCCGAAGAACTCGCGCTTGCCTGTCCGCCGGAGCAAGGAAACCACATGGACTTGAGCCCGGCACGGCCGGCCGCCGAATATCGCGGCCCCGGTTCCATCCGCTGGCAGTCGCTGTCCCTGACCGCCACGACTGCGCATCCATCCGTGACGCCGCGCTGGATCAATCTTGGTCCCGTTACCGGCGGCAATAATCGCTCCTCGTATGCCTTCACGCATGTCTATGCGGAGAGGGAAATGACGGCGACCTTGTATGTGTCGGCAGACGACAACCGGCGCATCTGGCTCAACGGGCAGCTTGTCGATGAGAACCCTGCTTGCTGGGGCGCCCCACATGGGATACCGGTTGCTTTTCGGGCCGGTCGAAACACTCTCCTGGTCAAGGTGAGCAATGGTCCCGGGGGGACTGGTTTCTTGTTACGCATTGCCGACAGCCCGCTGGACCGCGGTGAAACTTTTGCGAAACTGGGCCTGTGGAAGGAAGCGGCCGCCGAGTTTCGCAAGGCAGGTGAGCTGCCAGATGATTCGGTCATCTGGTTCCACCACGCTTACGCCTTGCTCCGCAGCGGCGACCAGGTTGGATACCGCAAGATCTGTCAGCAGATGCTCGATGAATGGTCCGCCGGCAATGAGGCCCATCGCCTCAACTGGATTGCCCGCACGTGCGTGCTGGCTGACGGTGCCGTCGGAGACTTTTCCGGTCCGCTCAACGCTGCCCAGAAAGCATTTGACATGGACAGGCGACAATGGGGCGACCACTCGGGCATTCTGTGTGTGATCGGGGCGGCCCAATACCGAGCTGGCAAGTTTGATGACGCCATTCAATCCTGCACCCGCGCGCTCGGAATCGCCAGGTTCAAGGTTGAGGTTCACAACTGGCTAGTTCTGGCGATGGCGCACCACCGTAAAGGCGAAACCGGCAAGGCGAAGGAGTGGTGGCAAAAGGCCGAGCAGTGGTTTGCCCAGCCGTCGGGATCGGCCGCGGTGGCGGAAGCGGTTCATGCGGCGACGGCATGGGCGGCGGCGGCTCGCAACCAGGTATGGGAAGAGTGGCTCATCGCTCAAAGTCTGCGCAACGAGGCGGCGGCGCTGGTTACCGGCGTCAAGGACGATGGTAAGGAGAAAGCCGAGCAAACGCGCATGCGCGATCGGCTCAAGAACTTCGGGGAGGCAACAAGGGACTTCGACCTTGCCCTGTTGCTGGAGCCAGACGAGCCGCGGTTGTTGCTGGCTCGCGGCCGGCGGCTCTTCGAGCTGAAGCGCACCAAGGAAGCGGAAGCCGATTTTGGCAGGGCGATCAAATCCGATGGCGATCCGCAGCAGTTCCGGCGACGCGGTCGCGTTTACGCCGACCTGGGCTTGCTCGACAAGGCCGCCGCCGACTTTGACAACGCCCTTGAGCTCGGTGGCAGCGACGCCGGTTTTTTGCCCACGCTGTTCCATTACGATCTGCTGCCACGCGGAGAAGATCTTCTCGCCCGAGTCATCAAGCTCCGCCCCGAGGACAAGGACCTTCTCACTCTCCTGCGGGTGCGCGATGCCACATTGCACGACGGGCCGGCGGGCGTTGTGGTCGATGACAACCTGCTCAAGAACGGCAGCTTCGAAGAGGGACCCGATCCGGGACGGGGCCATGTGACTCACAAGGAAGGCTCGGCGACTCTGCCGGGCTGGACTCTTTCGCGCGGCGACATCGACGTCAATGGATCGGTTTTTCGGCCCGCCCACGGCGCCCGCTGCCTGGACCTGGACGGAAACGTGCCCGGCGGCATCGCTCAGACAATTGCCACTGTCCCGGGCCGGCGCTATCGCCTGACATTCGACTTGGCCGGGAATGTTGGTGGCGGGCTCCGCCTCATGAAGCTGCGCGTAACGGCTGCCGGCCAGTCCGCCGACTTCGCGTTTGACAATTTCGGCAAGACGGCGCAGGACCCCGGCTGGGTCGGCAAGACCTGGGAATTCACTGCCGAAAAGGACAGCACCACGCTGGAGTTCCAAAGCCTGAGTGCGACCGGCAACGCCGGCCCGCTGCTGGACAATATCGCCGTGGTGGCTGTGCGGAAGTAGTTTTCCATTACATTTGGCCCTACTTGGAACTTGGCTTTTTCGTGGTCCCCAGTTGCCGTATCCACTCGCGCATCATTGCCACCGCCGGCTCGTCCACCATCGACGTCGCCAGCGGCGGCATCGTCCCCTCCTTGCGATGGCTCATGCGCAGCAGCAGGATCGACCGCTCCGGATGGCCGGGGGCGACCAGGCGGGCGCCCGGAATCTTGTAGGTGTGGTGCACCGGCTTGACATCGATCAGCCGCATCTTGTCGAGCGGCGTGGTGAACTCGAGTTCCATCGCCGAGTTGCCGCCGCCCGCCTCGACATGGCATTGCGAGCAATTGCTGTGCAGATACGACCGGGCCCGCAGCGTCAAATCCGCCTTGGGATCGTAGGGATCGACGAGCTTGCGGTGCTTGTCCGGGTTGAAGCTGAGCAGAGGGGAGACTTCAGCGCCGCGCTGGTCGCGCGTTGCCGTCTGCTGCTCGATGAATGCATTGATCTCGCTTTCCGTCTTGCCCTTGGCTTTCAGATCCTCCTTCATCAGGTTGCGGTTGTCGTCGGCCCAGTTGACCTTGAGCACGCCGAGGTGCTCGAGCACGCGAAGCTGGTTATCCTTGACGCCGCCGTAGTCGTGGTCGCGGTTCATCTGCACCTCGGTGAGGCCCAGCACATAATTCGCCGCCCGGCTATGGCAGACCATGCACTCCGACCGGCTCGGATAATGCCAGGTCTGCTTGCGCTTGCCCTCCGGATGCTCCTTCGAGGCGGGAACCTTGATCCAGTAGTCGCGGTCCATGCCCTTGCCTTCGACGAGCGTGCCTTCGGTCTCGTCGTCGTTCCAGGCGTAGGAGTAGCCGAACCATTCCCCCTTCTGGTTGGTGAGGAAACGCGTCTCTATCCAGCGCAGCGACTCCGGGTTGCCTTGCTCCAGCTCCAGGCCGAAGGACTTGACGATGACCGTGCCGTCCGGGAAGGTCCAGCCGCGATTGGTGGTGAAGTCGATCTTCGGATTGTCGCCCGGCAGCGCGATCCAGCGCTTCTTGACGGCGTTGTCGCCCCAGAGAGGCGCGTTGACCGAGTAGGGAATCAGCGCCGGCTCCATCTCGTGCTTCTTGACGCTGCGAAACAGCCCGCTGTCCGACAGCTTGCGCGGGAACTTCTTGTGCGAGCCGTCATCGACATTCGGCTCGAAGGTGTAGAAGCCGCCCTTGCCTTCGCCGCGATGGTCGCAGATGATCAGCTCGCCCTTCGAGTCGGCGGCGAAGTCGGTGAGCGCCAACCGCGTGTCGGCCAGCCGTTTGTGCCAGATCGCCTTCTTGCCGTCGTGCCGGATGCCCCAGATCTGGCCCGTCGAGTAGTCGCCATAGATGTACGCGCCTTGTAGCTCCGGGAACTTCTTGCCGTAGTAGACCATGCCACCCGTCAGCGAGCGGAACTCCGAATGCGGGTGCTCGACCGTCGGCTTCACGAACGGCGTCGGTCCCGGCTTGCGCGTCGGATAGAACGGATGGCTGCCCTCCATCACGCTCCAGCCGTAGTTGGCGCCTTTTTCGATGAGGAAGGCCTGCTCCCACAAGTCCTGGCCGTTCTGCCCGACCCAGATGTGCCCGGTCTTCTTGTCGGTGGTCATTCGCCAGGGATTGCGAAAGCCGTAGGCCCAGGTCTCGGGCCGCGCGCCCTTGAGGCTCCAGAACGGATTGTCCTTGGGAATCGAGTAGGTCTTGCCGGGCTCGGGATGATCGACGTCGATGCGCAGCAGCTTGGACAGCAGCGTGGTCATGTCCTGGCCGACGACGTTGGTGTCCGAATCGGAAGTGCCGTCGCCGGCCGTGACGTACATCATGCCATCATGCCCGAAGGTGATGGCGGCGCCGTCGTGCCCCGCCGACGCCCATTCGATGATGACCGTCTCCGATTTCGGATCGAGCTGGTACGGCGGCTTCGGATCGATGCGGTAGCGAATGACCTTCGTCTTCCGCTTCGCCTGGTCTGACGACGGGCCGTTCAAGCCGAGGTACAGGTAGCCGTTGTTCTTGAAATCGGGATGGAAGCAGAGGCTATAGGTGAGCGCGTCCTGATCGAGCAACTTCTCCGGCGTGCCGGGATCGGCGGCGTCCTTGATGCGCCAGATAGTTGTTGCGCCCCAGGAATGCCCCTGGGTGACGTAAACCAGCCGGTCGCTGCCCGGCTGATGCAGTACCGTGACCGCCATGTTCGGGCTGACCTTGGGAAGCACGCGTTTCACCCGATAGGGCAAGGGCGGCTCCGGCGAGCCGATGATGCGCGACGTGGTGAGCGGCAAGCGCTTGTCGATGCCGTAGGGCTTGCGGGCGTCCCTGGCCGGCGGGCCGACGAAGCGCAGCGTGGCGTAATCCTCGAAGTGATGGAAATCGGGATAACGCAAGCTATTGAGCGGCGCGCAGGTGGATAGCTCCGGCCCCTCGAAATCGACGGAGTAGTCGTAACGGCACAGGGCGAACTGCCACTTCTCGTCGGGATTGGGCCGGCCGCCGGTGCGGAAGAAGTCCTTCCAGGGGATGCGGCCCTCGACGGTCCAGCCCTTGTCGCGGTCGCGCCAGTTGTTGAGCGTGCCGTCGAGCTTGACCTTGGCCTCGATGTGGAATTTGCCGTCGGCCTTGTAGCGCTGGAAGCCGCCGCTGCCGCGCCGCGGGATGAACATGTCCATGACCGTGCCGGCCGCGTTCACCTGGAACTCGTAATAGCCGGGCTTCGCGTCCGCCGGCTTGAAAAACAGCTCGAAGACATCGTTGTCCCACGTCTGGCCATCGTGGTCCTTGACATCCGCATAAAGGTCGGTGTCTTCCATCTCGGCGAGGAAGTAGAGATTCTCGCGGTCCCAGAGCAGCTTGGCCTTGGTCCTGGTCTTCGCCGGCCGCGGCTCCTTCAGCCAGGGCAGGTAAAAGTTGTCGATGACCTGGGCGTCTTTCCAGGCCGCGTCATCCGGCTTGCCGTCGATGACGATGGGCGATGTCGCCCAGCGACATTCGAACATGGTCTTGGCGGCCGGCTTGGCGGGATCGCCGGCAGGACTCCGCAGCATGACGACGCTGGTCGCCAGGCCGATGGCGACGGCGATGAGAGTCCAGCGCTGCAAGGAACGAAATCGCGGCTGCGTCATGATGTTTGTCTCGTGGCGTTGCGTGGGGAGCGCACCGGGTGGGGTGGAGGAAATTGTATCGCGCTTGGATTCATTGTCCCGACCACAGCAAGTCGGTTCTGTGAATTTGCTATACTGTTGATAGTTGAGGTCGTCTGTTCAACCCGAGAAGCTGATGGGCGGCACACCAGAAGAAACCGGAGTTCCACCTTGGCCAACCCGACGCCGCCTATGGTTGGAGGCATTTCAGCTCCCGACGGCGGCGGCATTCCTTCTGTTCTTCACGTATGCTCTCATTTTCCACCGAGATTCCGAGTGGTTTCCTATCGTTGGGCAGGCAATGATCGCGGTATATTTGATGGAAATCGTCCCGCGGATTCTTGCACTCGTCACACCGGTGACGTCGTGGAGTTGGACATTGCTCCTGATGGGCGTGCTATTGCTTGCCATATTCCGACTCATCATGCCTAGCCCTAGCGCACAACCTTGGCAATTCGGGTGGATGGCAGTAGCTGGCGTCGCTCTCACCTGCTATGGAGCGTACAGCGCCCGGCGCGACTTGGGTTCGGGGGCGGCTTCAACTCGACCGGGGGCTTGAGCATAGTCAGCGGGATGGCTCGCGGGCTTACAACCGCATCACACATGAGAATTGGCCCCGTTGCTGAGCCCCAGCGATTCCAGGAACTGCTCGGGCGGGATGCCGCCTTGTTCCTGCATTTGCCTGTAGAGACGCTCCTGTTCCTCGTCTGAAGGCAAGTCGGCCAGGATGCTCGCCTTGAGGTCCGCCGGAAGACGAGAATCACCTATTGGAGGCTTAACGATTTTAGGGTTTTCGTCGCTCATGTTCGTCATTGTATCACCGCCGCCGATTGTACTCAATCGTGGGTATAACCAGTTCCGCGACAATATGTCTAGAACAACTTCCCCGTGCGCGACACCGCAAGCGGTTGATTCAACCTCGGCCTGTTCTTCACGCCTTCCATCGGCGAACAGCTTTGGATTGCTCGCCCGACGATACATCGAGTTTATGGCCGAACGTTTGGTGAAATGAAACCAGTGGAGACATGAAAAAGGCGACCTTCGAGAAAGTTCAGGCCCGACTGAAGGCTTATTTGAAAAGCAGCGCAAAGCAACCGTTTCGCCTCCTGGTCGGGAATGCCCTCGGTCGGTAACTTCTCATCAAGCCATTTCGCAATCCGTCTGGAGATCCTGCCATGTGCGCTGATGTTGTCTTCTCACGCAGGCTGGCTGGTGGGCTGACTGTGTTGATGTTCTTGTCGGCCGGGGCGGTGGTTGGCCCGGCTCAGGAGAAGCCGGCGGCCGGCCCCAAAGCATTGCCGGTCGACGTCGTGGCGGCGTGGGAAAAAGCCGGCGCCACCATCGGCTGGCTACGGCGGGCAGACAATGGGCTCGTCTGGTTCATCGAAGGCAAGGAAGGCATGCCCGGCGACCTGCCCGGCTTCCGCATGCGCCAGTGGCGTGACGGAACGATTGGCGCCTTGCCGTCCCCTGGCACGCCGTTCGGTCTGGAACTCATCGACTCGCAGATGACGGATGAGCGGCTGAAGGAACTGGCCGGGCTGAAGAACTTGCAGTGGCTGATCCTCAGAGCCGCAATGGTGACGGACGCGGGGCTCAAGGAGCTGGCCGGGCTGAAGGATCTGCAGGCGCTGGACCTCGGCGTTGCCAAGGCGACGGACGCAGGGCTGAAGGATTTGGCCCGGCTAACTGGCCTGCAAGCGCTGAGCCTCAGCGGCACCAAGGTGACGGACGCGGGGCTCAAGGAGCTCGCCCGGCTGAAGGCCCTCCAGGCATTATTCCTGGCCTATACACATCTGAAAGGCGCGGGGCTGAAGGAGCTGGCCGGTTTAAAGAGCCTGCGAGTGATCAACCTCAGCGGCACCAAGCTGACGGACGCGGGACTGAAAGAGCTGGCCGGGCTAACCAGCTTGCAGTCGCTGCACCTCTCCTTGGTCCAGATCACGGACACTGGTCTGCAGGAGCTGGCCAGGCTGAAGGGCCTGCAGGCGCTGAATCTGTGGGCAACAAGGGCGACGGACGCGGGGCTGAAGGGGCTGACCGGAATGAAGACCCTGCAGAACCTGAACCTCGGCGTCACGCAGGTGACGGACGCGGGGCTGAAGAACCTGGCCGGGCTGACGGGCCTGCAGTCGCTGGACCTCAGCAATACTAAGGTGGCGGACTCAGGCCTGAAGGAATTGGCCCGGCTAACCAGCCTGCAGACGCTGCACCTCACCAGGACGCGGGTGACGGACGCGGGGCTGAAGGAACTGGCCGGGCTGAAGGACCTGCAGTCGCTGTACCTCAGCAATACAAAGGTGACGGGCGCGGGGCTGAGAGTGCTGGCCGGGATGCAGGGCCTGCGGTTGCTGAGTCTCCGCGACACACAGGTCGCCGACGCGGGTCTGAAAGAGCTGGCCGGGATGAAAAGCCTGCGGAGGTTAGAGCTTTCCATGCCCGAGATCACGGACGCGGGGCTGAAGGAGCTGGCCGGAATGAAGGGCCTCAAGGGGCTCGGTCTCCATGGCTCGCAGGTAACGGACGCGAGTCTGAAGGCGCTCGCCAGTCTGAAGGGCCTGGAGGCGCTGGACCTGAACGGAGCGCAGGTAACGGACGCGGGGCTGAAGGGGCTGGCCGAGCTGAAGAGCCTGCTATGGCTTGACCTGGTCTATATGCGGGTGACGGACGAAGACCTTGAGGGACTGGCCGAGTTGCGAGGCCTGCGGTCGCTGAGCCTCATTGGCACGGAGGTGACGGACGCGGGCGTGGCCAGGCTCCGCAAGGCGCTGCCGGGATGCCGAATCGTCCGGTAGCCTTTAGGCCTAAAGCGACCGCAAGAAGGCAATCAAATCGCTGCGTTCCTTGTCATGCAACGCATCGCCGCGCAACGACTCCGGCGTGTGATGCCGGCGCAGCAGTTCGTCGAGCGTCCTGGCCCGGCCGTCGTGCAGGTACGGGCCGCGGTTGTACAGGCCGAGGAGCGACGGCGGGTTCCAGAGCGTGTGCGGGCTACCATCGCTGCCGAGCTTGACGTCGTAGTTGCCCGGTGATGTGTACAGCGGCGGGCGATGACAGCGCACACAGCCGGCCTTGCCGCGAAACAACTCCTCGCCGCGTCGCACGGCGGCAGCCCTGGCAGCAGGTCGCGGGTGCGGCGGCGGCGTCAACGTCTCGAGAAAAGCAACCACGTCGGCGATATCCTCTCGTGACGGCTCGGGGCCGAACATCGTCTGCGTCAGCGATTTATGGACGGCGGCCTTCAAGTTTTGCTGGATGCCGTGCCATGTCCACGGCCCCGTCCGGGCCACGTTGTGCAGCGACGGCGTCAGCTTCGGGTTGCCGTAGGAATCATCGTTGAGCGTATCGAAGTTAAGGCCGCAGGTGTGGCCATCGACGTGGCAGGTGTGGCAGCTGAACCACTGATGGTGCGAGCGGCGGGCATCATGAAAGATGGCCTCGCCGCGGCGTGCGGCCGACGGCCGAGTGGGCTTGCCGAGGTTGATGGTCTTGACGACCCGGCCGGCCAGCGCATCCACGACCTGCACGGCATCGAGCAAGTAGTTGGCGACGACGGCCAGATGCGGTCGTTTCGGCGCGAACGCCACCGTCAGCGGCCGGCCGCCCAGCGCGAGGCGACGCAGCCTGTTGTTCTTCTGCAGGCGCGGATCGAGGAAGTCGCCGGGATCGCCCGCCATCCACGGAATCGCGGCGGCATCGAGCAACAGCAATTCATGCGTCCCGCCGGCCGTGATGGCGAGCACCTTGCCGGCATGGCCCCAGGCCAGCCCATGCGGATCACCCACTGCCTGGCCATGCACATCCAGCGCGATCTGCCAGCTCACAGGCGCCTGGCGAGCCGGGAGCGTCAGCGACGGGAGTTCCCTCACGGCGAGCCGTGTCACGCGGCTGTCAACGACCCAGCCCTGCTCGATATTATCCTTGGTCACCGGGAACTCGCGGCGAACGATGTGTGTGCACAGAACGAAGCGGTCGTCCGGCGTGAAGGCCAGGCCGCGCAGGTTGAAGCCGTCGACGATGGAGCGCTCCCAGTGCGGCTTGCCGGTGTCCAGGTCCCAGCAGCGCACCTGGCCCGAGCGTGTGCTGGCGGCGGCGAGCAACCGGCCATCGTGCGACAAGGCGAGTTGCCTCGGCTCGCGCGGCGCCGGCCAGCGCTTGACGAGGGCACGCGACGACCAGTCGATGCCCACAACCTCGTCATCTCCCGCCAGGGCGGCGTAGAGGGTCGCGCCATCGCGGGAAAAGGCGAGCCCGCGTGGAAATGCCACCGACTCGATCCGGCCGATGACCTTCAGTCTTGTGTTTGCCAGTTCCAGAAGCGAGATGCTGTGCGACCATAGATTGCTGACCGCGGCACGTCGACCATCCGGCGAGCGCGCGAGCGCTGACGGTTTCTTGCCGACCGGCAACTCGTGCAGCACCGTCCCCGCGTCCAGGTCGATGAGCGACACCGAACCGGCGGTGTGGTTGGCGGTCAACGCTCTTTTGCCGTCGGGGAGAATGACGAGGTCGATCGGGCTGCGCTGAACGCCGGCATCGTTCTCGTGCGAGCGCATCGCGCCCGCCGTCAGGCCGATCATCGCCAGAATGCAGAATGGCTTTCGCGCGAGACATCGTGCGCAAAACCGCCAAGCGAGCTTCCCACACGCTCGTCTACCCATTTCAGATGCTCCAGCGGCTGCCGATGTGACGATTACCCACCTTTCTTCTCCGGCAGCGTCACGACCAGCAGGCGCTTCGGCTCCTTGCCGGCGGGGATGCGGGCGACGATGCGCTTCGTCGCGGTGTCCACGACCGCGGTCTCGTTGCGGCTGCGCACGGAGACGTAGCAGTGCTTGCCGTCCGGGCTGAACGTCAGCCAGTAGACGCGGCCGCCCATCGGGATGGTGGCGATCTGCTTGGGCCTGGCCCCGCCGTCGAGAGCGTACACATGCACTTCCTGGTGCTCGACGTCGCATTCCCAGATTTCCTTCTGGTCGGGGCGGATGCCCAGGCCGTGGCTGCGGCTGCCGGTCTTCAGATGCTCCGGCGCCAGCTCGGCGGGCACGCGGTGGATCATCTTGCGCTTCGACAGGTCCGCCATCTCGATGCCGACCAGGCCATCCACCTCGGCGAACAGGTATTTCTCATCGCTGGTCAGCGCCACCGGCCGGACGACGTTGCTGAAGGGGACCTCGCCGATGGGCTTGTGCGTGGCGACATCGACGATGGTGACCTTCTTGGGCGAGCCCATGGGAGCCAGATACATGCGCTTGCCGTCGGCGGAGCAGAGGGTGTTGTGTGGCCGGCCGCCGGTGAAGATGCGCTCGATGATCTTGGCCTTGGCAAGATCGACGACCTCGTAGAAGCCGTCCTTGGCGGGAATGTAGGCGAACTTGCCGTCCGGCGTGACGGCGAGCTGGTTCGGCGCCGGGCCGATGTTCATGCGGCGGATGACCTTGTCCGCGAAGGGATCGATCCACACCAGCTCGGCCGGATCCTTGCCTTCAACGCTGACCAGGACCACGTCCTGCGAGGCCGGCACCGCGATGCCGTGCGGATGCGGCCCGACGACGATGCGGCCGATGACCTTGTGCGTGGCCACGTCCACTACCGTGACATCGTCGCCGGCGCTGTTGGTGACGTACAGCTTCTGCCGGAATTTCTTGCCCGGCTCATCGGCACGGAAGCCGTTGCCGGCCGGCGATCCGAAGACAAGCAGGCCGACGACGAGCAGGATGGCTGGCAGGAGGCGTCGCGTGGAAGAATGGCGGGACACGGTGTTTCTCCTTGCTGCGAAGTCGCGGATGGACAAGTGCGATTATAGGCTCGCACCCACGGCGACGCCACGAAAATCGTGAGGCAACATGCTCAGGCAACAGTCTGCAATCGCTTTCCCTGGTCTATATGCGGGTGACGGACGAAGGGCTTGAGGAACTGGCCGCTGAGCCTCATTGGCACGGAGGTTAAGGACGCGGGCGTGGCCAGGCTAAAAGTTTGGCCGCCAACCATGGCCGATGGCTTGGGCAACATACAGAACCAAGTTCTTGTCTTTTGCGCGAGATAATAGCTGCTTGGCCTTGTCCCGACATCGCGCCGAATAAGAGACATGGTATGGTCGTGGGCCGTCGACCGCATCACTCATGAGAATTGGCCCCGGCGCTGAGTCCGAGAGATTCCAGGAACTGCTCGGGCGGGACGCCGCCTTGTTCCTGCATGCGGGTAATTGTATCACGGCCGGGGATTCTGCGCAATCTCGCGCATCACGAGCTACGCCCCAATGCGCCGCGCCGCGCATCGGAGTGCGGAGCCACCAATCGCCTTCGCGCCGCTTGACTACTTGGGTTGCCCGTCGGCGTTGAAGTAGCGATCCAGGTTGTCGAGCGCGTCGTGGGCGTTGCTCAGGGTTTCCGTCCACTTGCGGATTTCTTCGAGCAAGCCGGAATGCTCGCCGATGCCGACGGATTTCTGAAAGTAGACTTCGAGAGTGGCCACGGCCTCGGACTTCTTGGCCTCAAAATGCGACAATGCCGCCTGGTACAGCCGATTCATGTTCCTCTCCTTATGACGCCATTCATAGTTCCCATAGCTCCTGGAATCATAATTCAAGCCGCGCGGCGTTGTCAACAGATTAGTTGCCGTAAGTTATTTTTTAACAATATGTTATGTCAATTCAACTGAGAGTGAGACTCGCGGACTCTTGCAATTCATTCTCAGTGCCGATAGCCTCTGCGACCGTGTTGCAACAAAGGTCCTGGTCGAGGCGATCAAAGATCCGGATCAGGCAACGGCGCGATCCAATTCCCACTGCCCGCCTCCACGCTACCAGTCCTCCCCCAGCTGGTTGCCGTCATTGGGTTGCATCGCGGCATTCCAGGTGCCTGGGCTGATGGTTGCGGCCACCTGGCGAACAGAGCCGTCGGCCAGCGCCACGGTGATGGCAAACTCGCTGAAGCTCTGCGCCAGCAGAGGACTGCTCAGGCATTCGTGATCTGCTGGCGCGAGCTGAAACGTTACGTTTGTCCCGAAGGAATTGGCGGTGCTGATGGCGGGCACTTCGCCGAAGAACGCGGCGAACGGCGTGTTCGGCGCCGCCGCGTAGCGGCTGCCGCCATCGCCACATTTCGCAAACTTCGTCGAGAAGGCGATGGTATTCGACGTGCCGTCGGTGAAAGTGGTCTGGAACCGCGCCGTGCCAGGTTCGATCTCGGCCAGGCGAGGCATCGGCCGGTCGAATGATGTGCTGACACCCCTATCGGAAAAGACGCGCAGGTTCGCGGTGAAATGCTGCACGCCGGCCTCATCCTCTTCTCGACGGCCAAGGAACTGACTTACGACTGCGTCGGCTACCACCTCGCCCTGCTTCACGCACGATTTGTAGAGCTCATCTTGTTCAACGTAGGGTAAGAGATGAACGTGCATCGAGGCGGCAAAGCTCAATCCCCAGGCGTCACCAACCGCGCCATCCATCTTGAGAGTCGGCACTCGATCAAAGGCCGGCGGTAGCCTCTTGTAGCTCCCGGCAAAGCTATGAATCGCCAAGGCCACAAATTTGAAGTTCCGGCGATCAACCCAGCGCATGTGCTCTCGGCGTTGCCGGCCAAGTATCACGATGACCAGGCTGATCACCACACCCGTCACGCACAGGACGATGACGAAATCGGTGCGCGACAGGCCGCGGCGGCTGGTGTGCGACGGACTGGTCCGCGACGGACTGGTGTGCGTGCAACACATGGGCGGACTCCGTGCTCCGGTCGCTCACGCTCCCGGCTCGCCGACTTCTGGCTCGCTGTTTCTGGCTCGCTGTTTCTGGCTCGCCGAATCCGATTCTACCATGAGCTATCCAATAGAATAGACATGCTCGATCATTCAGCCGCTGAGGTTTCATCGCCATGTCCCATGCCAACAACTACAGCCGCCGGCCGCCGAGTCCTTCGTCGCTGAGTCTCTTGTGGGCGTACGCGCTCCTGATGGGGGTGGTGCTGTTCCTGGTCTGGCGGTTCTGGCCGGAGCCGACGGGCGTCGTCGGTCTCGATCCGCAGGCCAGCCAGCGCGAGATCACGCCGCGCGGCGACCTGGCCGAGGATGAGAAGACGACCATCGCCATCTACAACAAGGCGCGGCAATCGGTCGTCAACATCGACACGGTCGGCTATCGCCGTGATTTCTTCGACGTCGCTGAAGAGAAGATCGGCTCCGGATCCGGCATCGTCTGGAACGACAAGGGACATATCGTCACCAATTTCCACGTCGTCAAGAACGCCCAGGTCGTGTACGTCACGCTGGCCGACCATTCGCGCTACAAGGTTGTCCTCGATCCGGTTCAGCGGCTGTTCGACGAGACCAAGGACCTGGCCGTCATCAAGATCAACGCGCCGGCCGAACGGCTCAAGCCCATCGCCATTGGCCGGTCCGACAATCTGCAAGTCGGGCAAAAGGCGTTCGCCATCGGCAACCCGTTCGGCCTCGACCACACGCTGACGACCGGTGTCGTCAGCGCCCTGGGCCGGCAGTTCGAGCGCATCAAAGGCGTCATCCAGACGGACGCCGCCATCAACCCCGGCAACTCCGGCGGGCCGCTCCTGGACAGCGCGGGTCTGCTCATCGGCGTGAACACGGCCATCATCAGCTCGACCAACTCGTCGGCCGGCATCGGCTTCGCCATCCCCGTGGACGAGGTCAATCGCGTGGTGACGCAGCTCATTCGCCACGGCAAGGTCAGCCGGCCTGGGCTGGGCATCCAGGTGGCCACCGATCAGTTCGCCCACAGCCGGCGCATCAAGGGCGTGCTGGTGATGAAGGTCCTGCCCGATAGCCCAGCCGACAAGGCCGGCCTGCGCGGCCTCATTGCGACCGAGACCGGCTATCGCCTCGGCGACATCATCGTCGCCATCGACGGCAAGGATACGTTCACCAGCAGCCAGCTCTTCAGCCTCCTCGACGATTACCAGATCGGCCAGCAGGTCGAGGTCACCGCCGTACGTGACGGCGAGATGTTCAAGACCAAGGTGACGCTGGCGGAGCTGAACTGACACTGGCGAGCCGGCGTGAGCGACCGGAGGAGCGCAGCATGGCACGAATCGCGCTGGTCACAGGTGGAGGTCGAGGCATCGGGCGGGCCATCGCCATGGCGCTGGCGCGCGATGGTGCGAAGGTGGCCGTCTCGGCGCGCAGTGAGGATGAGTTGGCCGAGGTCGTTGCGACCATCCAGTCGGCAGGCGGGCAGGCGCTTCCCGTGGTAGCCGACCTTTCACAGCCGGATGCGGCTCGCGCCCTCCTCGAACGCGTCAAGTCGCAGCTCGGTGCCATCGAGATCCTCGTCAACAACGCCGGTGTCGGCAGCAGTGCCGATCCCAGGCCGGTGATCGATTTCGACGACGACTTCTGGGAGCTGTCGCTGCGCGTCAACCTGACGGTCCCCTATCTGTTGAGCAAGGGCGTGCTGCCGGACATGGTGGCGCGGCACTGGGGGCGGATCATCAACATCGCGTCCATCAACAGCCGGACCGGCAGCTTGCACGGGGCGGCATACGCGGCCAGCAAGCACGGACTGCTGGGCCTGACGCGGACGCTCGCCCTCGAGGTCGCCCGCGATGGCATCACCGTCAACGCCATCTGTCCCGGCCCGGTGCGCACGCGCATGAACGACAAGCGCATCGCCTATGACGCCGAGCGCCGCGGCGTCAGCTTCAAGGAACAGGAGGCGTCGCTCACGCCCATCGGCGGCCGGCTCGAGCCCGACGACATCGCCCCGATGGCCGTCTACCTGGCCGGCGACGCGGCTCGCATGGTGACGGGACAGGCGTTCAACATCTGCGGCGGACTTCTGATGTCGTGATGCAACGTGGAGGTTTCCATGACGCCTGACGATTTCCGCGAACTCGCGCTGAGCCTGCCGAAGACCACGGAGCGTTCGCACATGGCGCATCCGGACTTCCGGGTGGCCGACAAGATCTTCGCGACGCTTGGCTATCCCGAGGCTGGCTGGGCCATGGTCAAGCTCACGCCGGAGCAGCAGGCCCTGTTCGCGCGCTCGGAACCGGGCGTCTACGTTCCGGTCAAGGGCGCCTGGGGACGCCGCGGCGCCACGACCATTCATCTCAAGCATGCCGACCTGGCGTCCGTGCGCAGCGCCATCGTTGCCGCCTGGCGCAACACGGCGCCAAAACGCCTCGCCGCGGAGTTCGATGAGGATGAGTGAGCGGTATGCGTCTTTGTTTGCGTGGGATTGCGACCGCTCAGCCCCGTTTCACGGGGCTTCCCGCGAAGCGGTCCTAGGCCCGCCGTTAACGGCGGGTAAAGAGGCGAGCCGAGAGCCACGAGGCCCGTTCACGGGCCTTCTCGCGGTTCCGCTTTAGAGAAGCGCTGAAGCCAAACACCGAGATGCCCCGTCAAACGGGGCTCGAAACGAGTGCTGCCTCCTGATCCCGCCGTCAACGGCGGGCCTACCGCTACCGCAGGAAGCCGCGTGAACGGGACTGACAGAGTTCATTAGCTGCACCCATGAGTGAGCAAGTCGCGGATTGAGCGCGAACCATGCACGGGCCAGCGTGGTCTGGATTATCGGACAACGCGTCGGCTGGGCACTGGCGAGCCCAAGTGACTGTAACCCACCCGCATCAAGCTGTGCAGGTTCAACTCGATGCTTGTTTCAGGGGGTAGGAAAGCGGTAATCCGCCGGCCTTGGGAGCCGGAAAGCGTGGGTTCGATCCCCACTCCCCTGACTCGAATTGACTGGGCTCATGGTCCAACGGGACGACACCAGTTCGGCAGACTGGAGATCCGGGTTCGATTCCCGGTGGGTCCACTCGATGCTCTCGACACCCCGATGGTGAAACGGACGATCATGCCTCGCTTCTAACGAGGCGTTCCGGGTTCGAATCCTGGTCGGGGTATTCACGACGCTTGCAGTCCCGTCGTTCAGCGGGCAGGACATTCCCTTGACATGGGAAAGATCGCTGGTTCGAATCCAGCCGGACTACTCGAGAAAACCGGGCCGGGACAATGGTTCAGGCGCTGCTGCGCTCGCTCACCAGTTGCCGACCACACGCCGCTGCTCCGATGAATCCGGCATCGACTCCCAGGGTGGCAAAGCAGAGCTGCGTTTTTTCCGCGGGGACGGGGAAGGCGAGTTCCTTGACGTGCTTGCGAATGCGGTTGAGGAAATGGTCGCCGGCGGCGATCATGCCGCCGCCGAAGACGACCATGTCCGGATCGATGATGTGCAGCATGTTGGTCGTGCCGACGGCAAGATAATACGCGGTTTCCTCGACGATGCGCTCGGCGAGGGCGTCGCCGGCGTCGGCGGCGTCGAAGACGACATGAGCCGTCAAGTCGCGAGTGCCGCGAAGCGAGGACTTCTCCTCGCCGGCGTCCAGGGCGTCGAGCGTGCGCTTGACGACGGCGGTGGCGCTGGCATAGGCTTCCAGGCAGCCCCAGCGGCCGCAACCACATTGCCGCGGCCTGGTCATCTCGATCTTCATGTGCCCCAGTTCGGCGCCGTGGCTGTGTTCCCCTTGTACCACCATGCCGCCGATGATGATGCCGCCGCCGACTCCCGTGCCGAGCGTGAACAGCACCATGCTATGGGCATCCGTGCCAGCCCCGATCCAGAACTCGCCCAGGGCGGCGGCGTTGGCGTCGTTTTGAAAAGCCGTCGGCAGGCCGAAAACCTTGTGAATGTGAGCACGCACGGGAACGTTCTGCCAGGGTCGCAGGTTGGGCGGGTCCAGGATCAGGCCGGCGGGGATGTCCATCGTCCCTGGCGTGGCGACACCGATGGCGGCGATGTCGTCCATCTTCAGGCCGGCATCAGCAACGGCCTGGCGAATGGTCTCGCACATGCGTTCCAGCCCGAATTCCTGACCGTGATGGGCCTCGGTGGGCAGGCTCGCGGAGGCCAGCACGCGGCCGGCGTCGTCCACCACGCCGGCCTTCATGCTGGTGCCGCCCACGTCCAGTCCGACAAACATGCGCTTCGTCATTCGCCAGTTTTCCCGTGTTGGCAGGTGGTTCTCTCAGGTCGACTTCGCTTGCCCATCTTCAATGAGACTGGGCAAGGTTCGTCGGCGTGGAAAGACCGACCTGGGGCCGGTCCCGCGGGCGCATTGGCCTCCGCAGGGCTGCCGTATTGTTTTATAATTCGCCCTCGGTTGGGACGACAAACGAGGCGCCGCAGCGCTGGATAATTGCATGACTGACAATTGCAACGCAGTGATGGAGTCGGACGGTGGCGCGGCGGCTTCGCGGCTGAGGCATCATGCATTGTTGCTGGCGGCAGGGCTTGGTCTGTTCTTCTTCAACCTGGGTGGCCCATCCCTGTGGGACGTGGACGAAGGACGCAACAGCAGCGCCGCCCTGGCCATGTGTGAAGCGGGGGACTGGGTCGTGCCGACCTTCAATGGCGCGCTGCGCGTCGACAAGCCGGTGCTGCTCTACTGGCTGCAGGCTCTGTCCTTCCACTTGCTTGGCATTGACGAGTTTGCCGCTCGGCTGCCATCCGCGCTGGCGGCGCTGCTGACGATGGTTCTGTGTTACGAACTGGGAAGGCGCATGTTCAGCGCGGCGGCCGGCTTGCTGGCCGGGCTGATCGCCGGCAGCGCGCCGCTCTTCTGTGCCGCGGCGCGCTTCGCCAACCCGGACGCGCTGCTCAACCTGTTCACCGTGCTGACACTCTTCCTTTTCTGGCGCGGTCTTCCCCGACCCTCCGGCTGGTGGCACTTCTCCCTGGGTCTGAGCATGGGTTTCGGCACGCTGGCCAAGGGCCTGATCGGCTTCGTCTTGCCGCAGGCGGTGATCGTCATCACGCTCCTGGCGAGCCGCCAGGGGCGCTTGCTGCGCGATCGCCGGCTGCTGCTGGGCATTCTCGGCTTCTGTCTGGCGGCGCTGCCCTGGCACATCGCCATCATTTTGGCCACCAAGTGGGAGTTCATCAGCGGGTTCTACCTGAACCACAACGTCAATCGCTTCCTGCAAACCATGGAGACCCACGGCGGCGGCGTGTATCTGTATCCGGCCATCTTCCTGGCAGGTTTTGCCCCCTGGTCCGTGTTCTTGCCGCTGGTGCTGTGGCACGAAGCCCGATTGATCTTCGGTGGGCCTCGTGGTGGAACGGCGTTCCACGGTTGTCCGGACGAGCCGCGGAATCCGTCTGCCGACCCCGCTGGAAATCGGTCGCCCGGGGAAGGGACGGCGCGCATACTGCTGTGGAGCTGGATCGGCGTGTATCTGGTTTTCTTCTCGCTTTCGGCGACCAAGCTGCCCAACTATATCCTGCCGATCATCGTGCCGGCGGCGATCTTGACCGGTCGCTACCTGAACGGCTGGCGGACGGGCGTGATTCAGCTGACGCCCTGGGCATGGCAACTCGCCTGCGCCGCGCTGCTGCTCGTCGGCGTGCTGGCCAGCATGGGCTTGCTGATAGCCGGCGGCGTCATCGAGCTGGAAGTATATCGTGGCCGGAGTTTCGGAGAGCTTGGAGCCTGGGCGCCGCTGGGCCTGCTCCTGGTGCTGGGCGGCTTGCTGGCGGCGTGGCAGGCACGCCGCGGCCGGCACACGCGGGCACTGGCTTGTTGCGTCACGTCTGCCGTGCTGCTGGCAATCGGCGCCGGCGCGGGCGTCAATGCCGCCTTCGATCCATACAAGGCCCCGCGCATTCTCGTTCAGCAATCAGGCGCTTGTTGTCCGGATCAGGACCTGCGCATCGGCGCGTTCGGGCTGAGCCAGTTTGCCAGCCTGACCTTTTACAGCCGCCGCGACGTGATCACGCAACGCACCGAGGAAGAGGCGCTGGATCTGCTGCGCTATCCGACGCCGACCGTGCTTTTCCTGGCGGAGAGCGCGTGGCGCCAGCTGGCGGATCGTGCTCCAGGCGCCCACGTGGTCGCAAGAAGCTTCAACCTGTACCGCAACGATTTCGTGGTGGCCGTGAAGAATCAGCCGATGGTGGAGTAGTCGGGACGTATTGTGTCGGGGCTAACGCGTCGGGGCGACGCGGGGCATCATCTTGGCCTTGCGAATGGCGCTTTGCTTGCGAAGCTTGGCGCGGCGGCGGGCCTCGCACGGCTTCTCGTAGTGGCTGCGCTTGCGCAGTTCCTTGGTCAGGCCGCTACGCTCGAGCAGTTTCTTGAAGCGGCGCAACGCCGCACCGATGGGTTCCCGGTCGTGAATTCGCATCCGAAGGGGCATGCAGGTCCTCTGTTCAGTGTTCAGTGTTCAGTGTTCAGTGTTCAGTGTTCAGTGTTCAGTGTTCAACAGGCGAGTCCGTATTATACAGATCAATGGCGGGGCGGGAAGTTCGAAACGCGATTCTGCCAGCGGCCCACTGCAAACTGAACACTGAAAACTGAACACTCTACTTGTCCTTTGGCGCGTTGCCGAGGAATTTCAGCAGTCCGGCGCCGCCCAGCGTGCCCTTGCCTTCCTCGATGCTCTTGGCGATGGTCTTGTTGGCGTAGTCCTTGACGCGCGGTTCGGAGGCCTTGACGGCGGTTTGCAGCAGATCCTTGAATTGATCGCCGAACGCCTTGGCCTGTTCTCCTTCCAGCACCTGTCCCAGCCGGACCGTGCCCACTTCGCGCAGGGTGAAGTCCTTGAGGTCGAGATTCAGCCGCGTCACCTTGGGATCGACCTTGAGCGCGAACGTCTTGGGATCGAGGGCGATACTGACATCGCAATCCAGCGAGACGGCGACGACGCAGTCGGCCTTGCCCTTGAAGCCGACGAGCGTCAACCCCTTTTGCCAGTGCTGCGCCTCGATCTCGGTGCGGACTGCGGACTCGCTGTCCACGACCACGCGATAAGTCTTGGCATCGATGGCTTTGAAATCCCTGACCTTGATCTTCAAGTCGCGTTGCGGATCATCCATGCGGACGCGGACTTTTCGCCACAGGCCGTGCGGCAATTCGACCTTGTTGCCCTTCTTGACATAGGTTCGCAGGTTCGGCAAGCGCAACGGTTCCTTGAGCGGAATCGTCTGGCCCCAGGCCGACTTGTCCTCATAGACCTTGGGCATCTGCTTGACGACCATGCCGTGGATGACCTTGGAGAAGTCGGCAAACTTGTCCGGATTGTCCTTGATGTCGTCCCTGGCGCGCTCGTCGGCGCGCGCGGCAACCACGACGGCCACAACAAACATGGGCTTTCCCTCGGCAAGCCAGATGCGCGCTTCCTGCAGGTCGCGAATTGCCAGACCGAAAGCTTGCGGTCCCTGTCCGGTTCCCTTGCCCTTGCCCTTTGCTTTCGCCTTTGCTTGCGCCCCCTTGCCCTTCTTGCCGTCGGCGCCGGCGTCGGCCGCCAGCACTGCCAGCAAGCTCGCGGAACCCAATATCAACGCGCACAAGCCAAAACGGCGATTCATCTGTGATCTCCTCAATAGCACCCGTTCATCCCACGACTGATTAACAAAGTGTTAAACCTTCCAACCCCGCAAAGGTTCCGCCAGATAATTCAGGTCGTCCGCGACGACTGACCGCAAGCTGTCATCGTAACCGGCAGCGACAGTAGCGCGACCCGCAAACCGGCAGACAAGCTGGCAGCTTGTCGCCACGAATTCATCAAGCCAGCAAGCTCGTCAGCACGCGGCCATGCACGTCGGTCAGCCGTCGGTCCGTGCCGTTGTGGGGGAACGTCAGCCGCGTGTGATCGATGCCCAGCAGATGCAGCATCGTTGCGTGCAAGTCGTAGCAGTACAGCGGCTCGACGGCCTGCCAGCCCCAATCGTCGCTCTGGCCGGCGGTGGCGCCCCCCTTGATGCCGGCGCCGGCGAGCCAGGCAATGGCGGTGCGGCCGTTGTGGTCGCGCCCCTCCGAGCCCTGGCTGAACGGCTGCCGGCCGAACTCCGTGCACCACACTACCAGCGTGTCCTCGAACAGGCCGCGTTGCTTGAGGTCTTGCAGCAGCGCCGCCGTCGGTTTGTCGATGCTGCGGGCCATCGGCGGCAGCTCGTTGATGATGCTGGTGTGATTGTCCCAGTTGCCGCTGGCGCCGCCGGCCCCGCTCCAGACCTGGACGAAACGCACACCACGCTCGAGCAAGCGGCGGGCCGTCAGGCAGTTCCTTGCGAATGTATCGGTCGCGGGCTCGCCCAGGCCGTAAAGCCGTCGCGTGGCTTCCGTCTCGCGCGACAGGTCGAGCGCCTCCGGAGCGCTCAGTTGCATGCGTGCCGCCAGCTCGTAGCTGGAGATGCGTGCCTCCAGCCGCGAGTTGCCGGGCATCCTCGCCAGATGATCGCGATTCAGCTCGCGAAGCAGGTCATGGCCGTCGCGCTCGCTGTCGCGGGTGATGTGCCGGGCCGTTGCCGGCGGATGCAGCGACGCGATCGGCGTCGGCTGGTTGGCCCGGATGATCGTCCCCGTGTGCACGACCGGCAGAAAGCCCGACGAGAAGTTGCCCTGGTTGTTGTACGGCAGGCCGCGCGGGTCCGGCAGGACGACGAACGTCGGCAGGTTGTCGCTCAGGCTGCCCAGGCCATAGCTGATCCACGCCCCCATGCACGGGAAGCCGGGCAGCGTGAAGCCGGTGTTCATCATGTAGCTGGCCGGCCCGTGCACGTTGGTGCGCGTGACGATGGACATCAGGAATGCCATGTCATCGACATGCAGGGCCAGATGCGGGAAGACCTCGCTCACCCAGCGGCCCGATTGTCCGTATCGTCGAAACGCGAACGGACAGCGGAGGACATTGCCTGGCGTGGACGTGACCGCCTCGACGCGCTGGCCATCGCCCGGGTCGAATGGCCGGCCATGCAGCCTCTCCAGTGCCGGCTTGTAATCGAACGTATCGACCTGGCTGGCCCCGCCGTTCATGAAGAGCTGCACGATCCGCCTGACGCGAGCTTGCGGCTTCGCGCTCGCAGGACCCCGTTCCTCGGCACGCAGCATGTCGGCGAGCGCAATACCGCCGAGGCCACCGCCGAGTCGCCAGAGAAGATCGCGCCGTGACAAGAGCATGGTTATGATGTTAAGACAAGCCATGCTCGCTTGCAAGCGGATCGCGGTCCCAGAGGTAGCACAATGTCGCGTTTTTAGGAAGTGAAGTGCAATTGTAGTTGCGGCAGGCGGATTTCCAAAATCCCTCGGACCGCATACGGACCTCGCATGGCAGCCTGCGAACGCGAAACGTAAACAGCTTACGGGATGAACAGGAACTCGTTGCTGTTGAACACGACGCGGCAGGTGTTGGCCATGCCGTGGCGCGCGGCGTAGCGCACTAACGCGGCCGATTCGCGCGGCGTCGGCAAACGATTCAGCGCCAGCCGATACGCCAGTTCCACTTGCTTCTCCAGCGGACCGGCGACGGCGACCCGTTTAGCGAAATGCTCACTCATTCGCACCATGAAGGAGTCGTTAAGCAAAGCGAGAGCTTGCAACGCCGTCACTGAGCTGGCGCGCTTGGCGACGAACTGTGAGGCATCCGGGCAATCCAGCGCGTCCATGAACGGGTCCGGCACGGTACGGAAGATGAAGCGATAGATGGCGCGGCGGTGGCTGCCGGCAGCGTCCGGATCGAACGCGAGATAGTCGGCCTTCGGAGTCCGATGGATGCCGCCGCTCTGGATGAAGTGCTTCACCGACGGGCCGCCCATCGCCTTATCCAGCTTGCCGGCCACGCGCAGCACGGCGTCGCGCAGGCTTTCCGCATCGAGGCGCGTTACGTTCATCCGCCACAGAAGCGCGTTATCGGCGTCCACCTTCGCATACTCGCCATTGAAGGTGGAAGCTTGCCGGTAGGCTGCGCTGGTCACCATCAGGCGATGCAGCTTCTTGAGCGAGCCATTCTCCTCGAGCAGATAGCTGGCCAGCCAGTGGAGCAGTTCCGGATGGCTGGGCGGCGAGCCCATCCTGCCGAGGTCGTTCGGCGTGGCAACGAGGCCCCGGCCGAAGTGGTGATGCCAGAGCCGGTTGGTGATCGACCGCCACGTCAGCGGGTTCTTCGCGTTGCTGATCCAGCGGGCCAGGGCGGCGCGGCGCTGGCCTTCGTTTTTCACATCGGCGAGCTTGAAGCGATGATCGAGCGTTGCGACGGCTGACAGCGCCCCGGGCGCGATGGCTTTCCCTGGCCGGCGAATGTCGCCGCGCTTGAGCAGATGCACCGGCTTGCATTCCTTCGTGGGACGAAAACTCCCCTGGGCGACGAAATCGCTGGTCGCCGCATAGACCATCTTCTCCCTGGGCAACCGGCTCAGTTCCACCTCGGTCTGAGTGCGCAGCACATGCAGCGCCAGCGTGCCCTTCTCCTGAGCGTTGCGTCTGTCGGGCGTCTTCGCCAGGATGTCCTGGATTGCCGGCGGCAACGGCGTTGCGGAATCTGGATCGACAGCCCCGGTTGCCGACAGCCGAGGCCGGCCGATGAGATGCCCGCCGCCATGTTGCTGTTCGAGCTTGAACTGCAAGCGCGCGCCCTGCGCATGACGGATCGGCTCCTTGAACACGAACACCGCGGCGTGCGATTGCCCCACCGCCGGGTGGATGCCCCAGGCCGTGCTCATGTTGCCGTCGATGGCCTTGGCGATGTCCCAGCCGGCCTGATTGAAATCGGCGCTGGCGCGAGCGATGGCAACCGGCACAAGGCCGCCGGCGTCGCGCGGCCCGGCCAGCACCTGAAACTCGGACAGATGCAGGTTGCCGTTGTCCTGACGCCCGGGACCTTTCATCGGCAAGCGCTCGTCGCTCATCACCTCCAGGCGCACGGCGGAGATGCTCGCCAGGTCGCTGCTTGCCTCGATGATGTACCTATCCTTCTCCGGCTTCTTGCCGGCGAACAGGATCGAGCCGTCCTTGAGCTTGCTGACGTCGGCGCCTCTGGTCGAGGTGACTGCTGTCGGTCGCAGCGTGTGCCAGGCATTTCGCCCGGCGGCGTGCTGCGATTCCCAGGCGGCGACTTCCCGGTCCGCGCCGGCTTCCTTGAGCGCCCGGTCACCGGTCCAGTCTTGCAGTTCCGCCTTGCGCTTGCTCAGGTATTGCCGGCGTGACCGCACTCCCGGATCGGTGTCGTAGGGACGGTCGGCCCGGTCCACCCCGGCGAAGACGGCTTGCATCGCATAATATTCTTGCTGCGAGATCGGGTCGAACTTGTGATCGTGGCAGCGGGCACACTGCACCGTGGCGCTCAGGAAGGCGAGACTGACCGTGCCGATCATGTCGTCGCGGTCGAGATACTGGGCGAACTTGCGGTCCAGCGTGTCGTCGCGAATATCCTTGAGAGAGCTTTCATCCCACGGGCCGGCCGCCAGGAAGCCGAGGGCCACGGTCGCCTGCGGATCTGCCGGATATAGCACGTCGCCGGCAATCTGCTCCTCTACGAACCGGCCATATGGCTTGTCGCTGTTGAAGCTGTTGACGAGGTAATCGCGGTAGGGCCAGGCGTTGTCGCGCGGCACGTCCTGGTCGTGGCCGTGCGTCTCGGCGAAGTGGATGACATCCATCCAGTGCCGTGCCCAGCGCTCGCCGAAATGCGGGCTGGCCAGCAGCCGATCCACGACGCGCTCGTAGGCGTCCGGCGACGGATCTCCGACAAACGCGTCGATCTCCTCCGGCGTCGGCGGCAGGCCGATCAGATCGTAACTGACGCGGCGCAACAACGTCGCGCGGTCTGCCGGCGGCGCTGGCTTCATCTTCTTGCCGCGCAGCCTGGCGAGGATGAAGCGATCGATGGGATTGCGTGCCCAGTCGCCGGCAACCGCCGGGACCGGCGGCTTGACGACAGGCTGGAGCGACCACCATGTCTCCTCGGCAGCGTCCGGCTGTCCCGGCGCCTCGCCGGTCACGCCGAGCGCGACGAGCGCGACGAGCGCGACGACGCCCAGCATGGCAACGAGAAATCGGGTTGACAGGCGCTTGGACATTTGCGGAGCACATCGGGAGGGCCAGGCGGTTCTCACCCGATTCTAGGGCTTCGCGTGGGTCGTCGCAAGCAGAATCGGCGGACGCCGACATCGGCCAGGCCAGGCGTGGTGCTTCAGGCGATGATGCCGGCCTGGGCGCTGGTGATCTTCTTCCAGCCGCCGTTGGCGGCATTGAAGGTCCAGGTGCCGCTGCTGAAGTTGCCGACAAACACCGGTTCCTGGTAGCCCTTCTCGACCTCCTCGATCTTCGTGGCCACCGCGCTGGTGAGCTTGGTCCAGGTCCCGTTGTTGTAACGCCAGGTGCCGCTCGCGTAGGTCGCGTAGAAGAAGTCGTTGGTGTACATGACGATGTTGCTGGGCACGGCGCTGGTGATCTTGACCCAGCCGTTAAGCGAGTTCTTCCAGGTGCCGGAATTGAGCGTGACGACCAGGGACGAGCCGCTGCACACAACGTCCTTCGGCACTTGCGAGATGATCTTGGTCCAGCGGCTGGCATAGTCCTCGTACTGCCACAGGCCTGAGGCGAAGACCGAGTAGAACGAGCCAGGCCCGATGGCAGCCAGCTTGGTGGCCACCGAGTTGGTCAGCTTGCGCCAGCTACCATCGTACTCCCAGGTGCCGGACTTGAAGCTGGCGTAGAGGTTCGGCGAGCCGCTGCTCATGGCAATCGGCACCGCGCTGGTCAGCTTCTTCCAGGAGTTGTTCTCGTAGCTGTAACTGAACAGCCCGCTCGAATAGCTGGCGAAGAGCGGCGAGTTGACCGGACCATCGTGCATGGCGACCATCTGCAACGGCCGGGCCTTCGTGATCTGCCGGAACTGGCCATTGTCGTGGTTCTACGCCCATGTGCCGGACGGGTAGGAAAAGTCCGAGACCGAGCACACAAGCCGATCCTCGAGATGTTCGACGGTGGGCCTGACCTTGGCCGGCTTGATTCGCTTCGCCGGTGCGTCGAGCGTTCGGGCCTGCTTGCGTGACTTCAGAAACCGGCTGACGAGAAGCAGCATGCGATCCCCTTTCGATGATGTTGAAGTTTGCCGGGCTACACCAGGGAATTGCCAGGCGACGCCGGAACCGGCCAAGAATTTTCGGATTCGACGTAAATGACTTCATGAACAATGTTTATATCAGACCAGCTGAACTGCAGTCGGCAAATTTCCGTTTTGCCGGCAAAATCATGACGGGTCTCCGCCGCTCCGCACATTGGGTGCGGACACGCGCCGAGTTCAACCCCAGCGGGCCCTGGACATTTGTCGGTGCTCTCCATTTACCATGCTTGCACGGCTTCGCTTCGTCAAACACCCCGCGAGGAGAGCAACCATGTTTCACGGCGACATATCCAGCAGCAAGGACACCGTTGGCGTCGCGGTCGTCAATTACAAGATGCCGCGGTTGCACACGAAGAAGGAAGTCATCGACAACGCCAAGCAGATCGCGCGGTTCATCGACGGCATCAAGGTCGGCCTGCCCGGCATGGACCTCATCATCTTTCCGGAGTACAGCACGCACGGCATCATGTACGACCACAAGGAGATGATGGAGACGGCATCCACCGTGCCCGGCGAGGAGACGGATATCTTCGCCGACGCCTGCCGCCGCAACAAGACCTGGGGCGTCTTCTCCCTCACCGGCGAGCGGCACGAGGAGCATCCGCGCAAGGTCCCGTACAACACGCTCATCCTCATGAACGACAAGGGGGACATCGTTCAGAAGTATCGCAAGATCATGCCCTGGTGCCCCATCGAGGGCTGGTACCCCGGCAACTGCACCTACGTCTCCGAGGGGCCGAAGGGGATGAAGGTCAGCCTGATCATCTGCGACGACGGCAACTATCCCGAGATCTGGCGCGACTGCGCCATGCGCGGGGCCGAGCTCATCGTCCGCTGCCAGGGCTACATGTATCCGGCCAAGGACCAGCAGGTGATGGTGTCGAAGTGCATGGCGTGGATGAACAACGTCTATGTGGCCGTCGCCAACGCGGCCGGCTTCGACGGCGTCTACTCGTACTTCGGTCATTCCGCCATCGTCGGCTTCGATGGCCGCACGCTCGGCGAGTGCGGCGAAGAGGAGAATGGCGTGCAGTATGCCGCGCTATCGAAGTCGCTCATCCGCGACTTCCGCGCCAACTCGCAGTCGCAGAACCATCTCTTCAAGCTGCTGCACCGCGGCTACACCGGGCTCATCAACTCCGGCCAGGGCGACCGCGGCGTCGCCGACTGCCCCTACGAGTTCTACCGCAACTGGGTCGGCGACTCGGCCAAAGCCCGCGACGTCGTCGAGAAGATCACCCGGCCGACTGTGGGGACGCCGGAGTGTCCTATCGAAGGGTTGCCGGCCAAGGCGGGGGCGGCGATGCTGGGGTAGACTCAGCCCGTTCCTTTTTCGTTATTCCGTTGCACTGTTCAGGAGAAAAGCGATGGGTGCCTGGGGAACGGCCCCTTGGGACGATGACTTGGCTGCGGACTGGTTTGACGAACTTTTCCAGAAAACCAAGTTGGCCCTTCGAGTCGAGGAGACTTTGAATCTTAAGAGGCTCGAGGAGCATGCGCCAGAAATCCGCGCTGCTGCCTTTGTGTTGGTTGGCTTGGGTCGAAATTACATTTGGCCGGTGGAAGATCTCGACAGGCACTTGGCGCTAGCGATCGCTAAACTCGAAGCAATTCGGAAGTTGCCTGAATACGAAGGTTTGTCCGAAATTGATGAAGAGATCACCGAACTCCGCTCAAGGCTAACGCCGCAGAAGGGGATGGCAATGCACAAGGCCCGAGAAGATGCCGCAAAGGCGCAGGGTGAGAAAGCGCTGCGGGACCTAAGCGATCCGGACTCAGCGATTCGTTTTCAAGCAGCAAGGTGGATTGGCAAACAGGCGCGTGGTGAAACTTCAAACTTCGTCGAAGCATGGTTAGCGACAAAAGAAGCCACTGGTGCGATCATCCAAGCATTCAGCGATTCAGAGCCAAAAGTCGCAGAAGAAGCCGTGTGCGCTTTCCTGCACACATGCATCCGGTACTTCCCGGACCGACGTGGCTACCCCGGCGTCGTTCGCCTATTGAAGAGCAATAGGCAGATGACCCGCATCTGTGCGGTTCAAGCCGCCGGCTACTTGGGCGGAGAAGAATCACTCAACCAGGTGCTTCCGCTCTTGGCCGACCGAGCAGTCGCGGTGCGCGCAGCGGCCGGTGCCAACCTTGCTGGATAAGGACGTGGCAGTGCGCACCTTGACCGCCGACCTTCTGTGCCTCGTTGGTGACGGCAGCGTGTTAGTACATCTCGAAAATGCGTTAGCCAAGGAGCGCAATCTCTACGCCAAGGAAAGCCTGAAAAAGGCTATCAAAGATATCCGGAAGCGGTCCTGAATGGGCTGTCAGCCAAGCCGGGCGCCGGAGTGTCCATCGAGGCGTTGCCGGCGAAGGCGGGGGCGGCGCAGCTGGAAGTAGCGCTTGGCAAACCCGCGTTTCACGATCCCTACGAGTTCTACCCAATGGGTCTGCGACTCAGCCAAGGCCCGCGACATTGTCTACAAGATCACTCCGCCGGCGGTGGAGACGCGAGTGTGACCAGGCCAGACGGCCAGCGGCGCTCGCGTGACTCCATTCATTCCCCTATACTTCAATTAAGGTATTGAACCAACGATCTTCACGCTGTTGGGTAGGCTAGTGGAGAATGCCATGGCCGAATCGGTGTTGGTAGAAATTCAGCTTCCACGAGATTGGCGCAGGTTTCGCTTGCCGCCGGCCTTGCACGACCGACTTCAAGAATTGCTCGATCGGCAAGATCTCGAGGGCAAGCTATCGAAGCGCGAACGCCGGGAGGCGGAAGCTTTGGCCGAATTGGTTGACTTGCTCTCGCTCATGCGACTGCGAGCTGAATTGGCGGCCAAGAGGGGAAAGTGAGTACCTATCTGCACGCCGCTCTGGTTCGGTTAGTCCGCGACCGCGCCGGCGATGCCTGTGAGTATTGCCGCCTGTCGCAGCATCTCCAAGAGGCTCGATTTCATGTCGACCACATTCTGCCTCGCAGTCGCGGCGGCCTAACCAACATTGACAACTTGGCCTTGGCTTGTGTCACCTGTTCCTTGAAGAAAGCTGCACGTACCCATGCGCGCGATCCACGTTCGAAGCTGATCGTGCCGCTCTATAACCCTCGTCAGCATCATTGGCCCGACCATTTGCGAGCAAATAGGACCGGACGATTGATCGGCCGGTCGCCGATCGGACGGGCAACGATTCGAGCTCTCGGCATGAATCGGCCCGCAATCGTCGTCATTCGTCGGACCATGATCATGGTGACGAGCGCACTGGGCGGTTTATGATGGCACCGAAAGCGGAAGGGAGCATTTCCTCGCTCCCGAAGGCAGCCGGCAGATTCTCGATCTGGTCGCAAAGCTGCCAACCCGACAAGCCGTTGTCAGCCAGACCGCTTCGACCGAGAACTGGCTGGCACTGTTGCATATCGAGATCGAATCTCCCGATAAGGTCGCGCCCTTGCGGCCACGCATGTTCGATGCCTACGTGCAACTGCGACGCAAGCATCGCTTGCCGGTGTTGCCCATCGGCGTGTATTTGCGCGTGGGCCTGAACGGGATCGGCGTGGACGCCTACGAGGAGCATTTCTGGGAACTTCGTCCGCTGCGTTTCGAGTATCTGTACGTTGGCTTGCCGGCGCTGGACGCGGTAGAATACGTGACGGGAGAGAACTGGCTGGGCGTGGCCCTGTCAGCCTTGATGACAATCTCGAAGGACCGGGTGGCCTGGCTTGGGGCGGAAGCGTTGCGCCGCATTCAGGCGGCTCCGCTCGACGATCAACAGCGTTTCCTTCTGGGAGAGTGCGTCCAGGCCTACCTGCCGCTCAGCGAAGAGCAGCAACGCAAGTTCGAAAAGCTCATCGCGTCGGAGAATTACAAGGGAGTGCAAGCCATGAACGTTACCTGGTACGAGAAGGGCATCGAGAAGGGAATCGAGAGCGGCCGACGCGAAGCCCTGCGCGAAATGCTGGAGGAACGCTTTGGCGCGTTGCCGTCCTTGGCCCTTGCCAAGCTTGAGCAGTCGTCTCTGGATCAGCTACGCGCGCTGCAGCGGTCCCTGGCAAAGGCCAAGTCGCTTCGCGACCTCGGTCTGGCTTGACCCTTCGACTGTCTGTGGCCCAGCCGGTCCGTAGGATAATGGTAATGTGGGCCGATGACTGTTTCTGCCATGCATCATGCCGCACATATCGGTTCGTTGTCCTCACTGTTTGAGTGTCTACCAGCTGGACCCGAGCTTGCTCGGGAAGAGCCTGCGCTGTCCGAACGCGCAGTGCCGCGAGATCTTCGAGGTCCGCGATGAGACAGCGCCGGCGCCCGTGCCTGCGCATCCGGCCGGTCCGCCGGCAGCGCCCTTGGCTGGCGGCGCGCAGACAAGTGGCACTGTCGGCGACATGGTGCCGATCCTGACGGCGGAGGTGGCAGCCGCGGCGGCGTCCGCGCCGGAGTCCAAAACGCCGCCGCCACCACCATCACCACCGTCTCCACAGCCACCAAGGCCGCCGCGCGTTCCCGAATTGCCGGCAAAGCCCGAGTCGCTCGCTCCGACAGCACCGACTTGGAAGGGCGCGCCGCCGCCGGTACGCAGTGGGGCGGCAGCAACGCGCGAAGTGCCACCGCCGCGCGAGGTGCCTTATCGTGAAGCGGCACATCCCGTGCCGGAAACCTCTGCCGAACTGGATCTGCCCGAGGACTGGACTCCCGAGGAAAGCGATGAGCCGGCCCCACTCGCGCCATCCCCCGCACCGGCTACGCCGGCTGTACCTACGGAGCATGGCGTGCGCGAACTGGGACCAGGAACCTGGGCGGCGCCTCCCGTGCGCCGAGCGGCAGTCCTGTCGGCCGATGGCGAACCGACAGCCGTTGCTACGCTGCCGCCGCCCAAAGCCTCGTCGCCGTCCGCATCCGCCGGCGGCAAGAAAGCCAGGCGACGCTCGCGCTGGATCGTGGCGGGACTGCTGCTCGTCCTCGTCAGCGGCCTGAGCCTGGCCGGCTGGCTGGCCATGCGCCGGCAGGCGGGCAACGAGACGGAACTCTTCAAGAACGCGGAACGCGAGTACCAGGAGCATCGCTTTGCCGATGCCGCCGTACTCTTTCAAGACCTGTTGCGCGACTTCCCCGGCAGCGAGCAGCGCGGGCTCTATCGCTTCCTGGGCGAGCTGAGCGCCGTCCGCGAGGCCATCTATTTTCCCGGCGAGAAGGGACTCGACGGGACGCTCGGCCGCATCGGCCAGTTCCTCGACTACTACAAGGGGGATCCACTGCTCAAGGCGTACGAGCCGGACGTCTGGAAGACCCTGCACAAGCTTGGCAAGGAACTGGGCGAGGACGCGACGGCGAAGAAGGATCGCGCACTCTTGCGTCGGGCGCGCACGGCGATCGACGTCGCCGGTCAGCTGGATGTGGCTGCGACACCGAATAATCGGGAGATGCTCCGCCGCGCTCGCGACGCTCTGCTGGAAACCGAGAAGCACATTGTCGAACGCGAGCACCGCGAGGCGCTGATCGCACGCCTGAAGGAGTTGTCTGCCCGGCCGTCGTCGCAAACCGTGCAGTTTGCCCGGCAGCTGGTTGCCGATGCTGGCCTGGGCAACGATGCCGAGCTGAAAGAATTGCTGCAACGTCTGCTGACGGCGCACATCGGTCAGGTAAGCTACACGCCGGAAGCCTCCGGAGCGCTCAAGCCGCCGCCGGGCGATGAGGGGACGTCGTTGCTGGTCACGTCGGCCGTGGGCAAGGTCGTGCCGATTGCCATGAAGGCGCAGACGATCTTCGCGCTGGCACGCGGCGTGCTCTATGCGCTGGACGCGCGCGACGGCCAGGTCCGCTGGGCACGGCGCGTCGGCATTGACAATCAGCATCTGCCGTTGCGCTTGCCGGCCACTTCATCCGCCGCCGAACTGGCCGTCATCGCCGGCATCGATGACAGGACATTGTCGGCCGTCGCCGTCAACACGGGCGACGTCGCCTGGCAGCATGTCCTCGACGAGTCGCCGCTCGGGCAGCCGGTGCTCGTCGGCGCACGCATCCTGGCAGCGACGTATTCCGGCCGAGTCGAGGAGATCGATGCCTGGACCGGCAAGCCGCTTGGGTCGTACAGGCTGGGCGAGCCACTGGCAGCAGGCGCGGCGCGTCAGGACGGCTCGCCGTTGCTCTATGTCCCCGCTGCCAGCTATGCGATCTATGTGCTCGATCTGGAAAAACACGTCTGCGACCGTGTTCTCTACTCAGGCCACGCTCACGGCGCGCTGCGCTCACCGCCCGTCGTCGTCATCGACCCGGGCAAGACCGCGGGTCTGATGATTCTCGAGGAGACCGACGGCCTCGATGCGGTCAGGCTGCGCGTCTACGCCCTGCCCATCCGCGATCCCGATCAGAAGCCGTTACCCGTGGAACAGAAGGTCCGCGGCTGGTCATGGTTCGCGCCATTTCAGGACGGCGAGCGACTGCTTTCGGCCACGGATGCCGGCGTCCTTGGCTACTGGGGCATTCGCCAGAAAGGCAATCGCGACCCCGCCTTGTTCCCGTGGTTCAAAAAGGAGCTGATGGTGGCGGAAGGCAAGGCGGACCGCAGCGCCCGCGCCTTCGTGGCCCATGCCGACGCCGACAATGTCTGGACGCTCAGCAACGCACGGCTGCAACGCTGGCGGAGCGCCCTCCATCCCGAGGACGGACCGCAACTTTCCGCCGCCTGGTCCGAATCGATCCCGCTGGGAGCGCCGTTGCATGAAGCGCAGGTGCATCGCGACAATGACGGCAACACCATGCTGTTTCTGGTCACGCAGGATCTGCGGAGCGCGACGTGCCTGGCCAGCGCCGTGAGTGCGGCCGATGGCCGCATCCTGTGGCAGCGACGTCTCGGCGCCGTTTGCCAGGGCCCGCCAGTCACGATCGGCAAGCAGATCTTGCTGGACGACGCCAATGGCCTCTATGCCTTTGAAGATGGGGCTCCCGGAGAGCGCTGGCAGCAAGCCGGCACGATGGTGCTGCCCGCCGGCGGGAAGCCAACGAGATTCCTCGTCTTGCCGGGACACGGGAAGTACCCTGGGTGTGTCCTGGGAGTTGGCGCTGGTCGCGACACCGAAGTTCGCCTGCAAGCGCTCGATGCCGCGGGAAACTTGACCGGCGCCCTCAAGACCCACGTCCTGCCGGCACAGCTTGCCGGCACGCCCGCGCTGGGGCCGGACTTCGTCGTCTTGCCGCTGGCCAACGGCATCCTCGAGCGCCTGCCATTCGGCGCTGGGTTGCCGGTGCACGGCCCGGGTTGGCGAAAACCGGGAGCAGACGAGCATGCGAAGTGTCACGTGCTGGCGCTGGACGGCGGTGATTTTCTGGTCAGCGACGGCAGCAACGGCTTGACGCGCCTGCACTGGTCCGAACCAAAATCATGGGAGAAGAAAGCCAGCGTTCAGCTGCCGGCGCGCATCGCCACGCCGCCCGTCGTCGCCGGCAAGAGCATCGTGGTCGCCTGCGCCAACCATTCACTCATCGTGCTGGATGACGCGGGCTTGACAGTGTCGCGTTCCTGGGCGCTGCCAGGTCCGGTGACGAACGGGCCGTTTGCACATGATCAAGGCATTGGCTGCGTCGTCGGCCACAATCGCCTCGTGTGGATCGACCCGGCACGCAAGCAACCCTGGGAATACAGTCTCGACGCCCGCATCGTCGGTGTTCCGCTGTGGAGCGACGGCATGCTGGTGGTCGCCAACCAGGCAGGGCAGATCGACGCGCTTTCTCCCAAGGATGGCCAGGCGCTCGGCAGCTACGCCCTGCACGCCGACGTCGCTCCCGCCGCCGCACCAATCTCTTTCGGCGACGGCCAGCTGTTCCTGCCGCTTTCGGACGGAACCGTCTTCGTGATGCCGAGAAAGCGGCTGCGCTGACCGCCACGCACGGCATTGCCGGGACAGTCGCGGCGGCATAAGCCTTGGATAGAATCACATCCATGCTCACAGATGTCCGGAGGTTACAAGCCATGAGTCGATCCATGCAGGTGTGGCTGGGAGCGGCGGCATTGCTGGTGCTCTTGCAACTGGCCCCGTCCGGCCACGCCCAGGGCAAGGGCAGCTTGAAGTTCGAGGTGTACAAGGACGCCAAGGAAGAGTTTCGCTGGCGGCTCAAGTCGGCCAACGGCAAGATCATCGCCACCGGCGGCCAGGGCTACGCCGCCAAGGCCGACTGCAAGCGCGGCATCGAGATTCTGAAGGAAGCCGGCGCCAAGGGCGCCAGATCCAAGTTCGAGCTCTACCAGGATGCCAAGGAGGAGTATCGCTGGCGCCTGAAGGCCGCCAACGGACAGGTAGTTGCCGTCTCCAGCCAGGGCTATTCGACGAAGGCCGGCTGCGAGAAGTCGCTGACACTGGTCAGGAAGGCCGGCAAGGCGCCTCTTGAAGAAGTCGAGAAATGAGGATCAATAGGGGCGAGGCTCCTGCCGAACCGTGAACGGCGCAACTGGGCGGCTCGGCAGGAGTCTCGCCTTCCGAATGCATCCATCAAGCCATGCGTGACGTTGCACTAGATTCCGCGTTTCTTCACCGCCAGCCTGCCGTCGTCAATCAGCGTCTCCAGGTCATCGCGGCTCAGCGTGCGTGAGGGAACGCCGGCTTCCGGCACTTCCAGCTTCGACACCCAGGCGACGGCGTTCAGGAGCAGCTTGCGGAAATTGTCGTCGGCGAGGTTGGCGTGCTTGTGCAGGCCGGTGAAGCCGAAGCCGCGGCCCTCGTCGGGCCGCACATACGCCCAGGCCATCACCTGCTTCTTGCCCTCGGAAACCTCCCTGTACACGTCCGGGTTGCCGCCATGTGAGCTCGGCTTCTCGATGGTTTGCTTGGGAATCGTGCTCAAGGGCGGCAGATCGGACAGGATCGGCGTGACGCCCTTCATGCCGTCCACGAAGCGCATGTGGTAGTACCACTCGTCGTTGACGGAGAACGGCTTGACGCCGCGTGTCACCGCATGCTTGGGCAGGTCCTTGAACTTCGGCGTCCACCACGGGTTGACCGACCAGAACGGCTCGAAGTAGCCGCCCAGCCATTGCAGATAATGCTTGCCTTGTTCTCCCTTGTTGACCTCGACGCCGTAATGGATGGCCATGAAGCCGGCGCCGCGCCTGGTCGCCTCCTTGACGGCGGGGTTGACGGACGAGCCGCCGTGATTCATGAGCACGATGATGGTGTCCGCATGCTTGAGGTCCTTGGGCCACTTGGCCATGGTGTGCACCACGGCGTAGGCGTCCGGATACTGAGCATTGATGATGCGCGCGAAATAGATGGCGGCCGCCAGAAACTCGTGGTTGCCGCGCGGCCCGTGCGGCGCCGTGTCGGCCACGAACACGATCCGCTTCACCCCCTTGGCGGCCTTCTGTGCCTCGTAGTCGTAAATGTCGCGCGGCTTCTTCTCGTCATCCGCGATCGACACGGTCGGCACCAGCAAGCCGCAAACAACGGCGGCGACGAAAAGCATGCGCAAGGCAAATCGTGAGAACATCGCTGAAACCTGCATGTAAGAGTGTGTCGGGGAAACCCAGTCCGGCATGAACTCATGCTAAATAGGAACGCAAACGACGTCAAACCGATTTGCGGCGGCGCTCGAGGCGGACCATCAATCTCCAAATTTCCTAACCCCAGAATTCCAGTCACAGTCTCGCCAGCGTGCCGTAATACTTGCGGAACCCATGACAGTCATGGGCAAGCACAACGGGGTCAAGCAATCGAAGGGAGAGCGAGCCATGAACATCAAGAAGCTGGCACTTTTGGGTCTGGCTGGAGCGCTGGGACTGGCGGGGGCGGTCGAGGCCGGGCGCATTCCGGGACCGGGCATCGATACCCGTCGTTGCGAGGCCTATTCCTCGGTGACGTACCATGACACATTTCGCCGCGGACGGATCGCAGTCGTGTCGATCGTGGGCGACGGCGATACCGACCTGGACCTGTTCGTCTACGACCGCTTCGGCAACCTCGTCGCTCGCGGCATCGGCCTGACGGATCGCGAGACGGTCCGCTGGGTGCCGCCGACCACCGGGACCTACCGCATCGTCGTCCGCAACCTCGGCGGCGTCTGGCATCGCTTCTCGCTGGCGACCAACTAGTGCCCGGTCACGGAACGACTGCTGGGAGGGCGAGGCCTGGAGAGGGCCGGGGCGAGGGGGGCAGGCAACCTGGCAATGGGCATATCGCTCTTGCGAAGAAGCTGTCTCCCTCACCGGAATTGTGTGCAAAGGGCACAATGGCCGAAAGCGCGAAATCGCGAGGGAACGGCCTACTTGACGCCGTAGAATGAACCGCGACGACTGAAACTTGCGATGGCACTTTCGGGCCGAGCCGGGAAAGGATGTTCATGACTGGACGCATACGCCTTGTCGCGGTGGCCGGACTCCTGATGCTTGGCTTCGTCGGATTCTACCCGCCGCTCAAGCGCCCGCCGGTGCTGGGAGGCGAGCTGGAAATTGGTAGCACAAAGGAATGGCCATTCGGTCAGCGGGCCCTGGTCTTCATCGACGACTACGTCTACCTTTACCGGACTCCCAATCAGCTGGCGGGACAGCGGACCGAGATCGACGCAGCACGCCTGCTGGGAGAAGCTCTGGTCATCCTGGCGGCCACCGGAATTGCCATCCTGCTATTGTGGCCGGGAGCGCATCGGCAAGCAACCTGACCGCTCGATCCGCCACGCAAGGCCAGGGCAGGTCAACCAGAGACGACCGAGTCTCCACGACCGGCCTGTCACTCTGCCTCCTTCAGCCACTGCCGTATTTTTTTCAGCTCCTTGCCCCAGCCGTCACCCAGTCGAGCTTCGAGAAAGGCGCCATAGAGGAGGTCGAGTGTTTCCAGCAGATGGCGGATCTGCGTGACGCGCTCCTCGTGGCGGGCGCGCTCCTCCAGGGCCTCGGGGACGGGGAGCTTGGCGCCGCCGATGGCCAGGCTCTCGGCGTGCAATGTCAGCTCGTATTGCTGATCGTGCCGTACCAGGGTGAGGCCGGCCTTGCGCGGCAGCTTGCCGGCCTGCAGGGCGCGATGCGCCTCCGGCAAGCGGCCAGGGCCCTCGCTCAGCAGGCTTTGCTTGCCGGTCTGCCCCAGCGGGCATTCCAGTGCCAGCGAGCGCGACATCATCACCGTCACCTTCGAGTTGTCGATCAGCGTCACCTCGTCGGCCTCGTTCTCCAGGCGATGCCAGAGCCAGAGCAGGAACTCGTTGCCGAGAAAATCGCGGTTGGCGTCGTCGGGGACCCAGACGACCGAGCCGTCCCGGCCGGCGATGAAACCGGTAGGCTTGGCGTCATCAACATGGCGCGACTGCTCGCGTGCCTCGGCCTGCTGAAAGGCCTGCGTGCCGGCAGTCAGCATCTCCAGGCCGCGCTCGAACGTCTCGCGAAACATCGGCAACACCCGGTCGAGGGCGCTGATGCCCGTGGTGCCGGCAAGTAATTCGCCCGACTGGCTGTCCCACAGCATCGGCACGGCGACGCGGCGCAGATACCGGCCATCGGCAGCTTCGGTCTCCAGCCGCTGGCGGGCACGGGCCCGCGCCTCGCGCTTGACCTTGACTCCAGGCGGGCGGCTCGCATCGTCGTGCAGTGCGTCCAGTTCCTCCTGCGTGTAGGCGCGCAGCAGGTCGGACGGGATCTTCTGCGTGTCGATGCGCAGCGCGAACTGCAAGCAGTCGTTGACGATGTTCTTGGCCAGGTCGAAGCGTGTGTCGAGGATGTGATCGCCGCCGATCCAGCCGACCGCCGAGCCGTCGGCCGTCGCCACGCGCCGCTTGCCGATGGCATGCCTGGCCAGCGCCTCGACCTGTTCCTCGCCAAACTGCCGCACCGCCCGACCGGAGACGCGGAAGCGGGTGCAAGTGATACGGCCGGAGAAGAAACTCAAGATGACACCTCACCGTCGAAAGCAAAGGGATCAGTTTAGGCGACATGCCATGGAAACGGCAATCGGCCAGGGAGACGTCGAGCCTGTCGCTGATCGGCGCGACGTGATACTATAATGAACGGCGGCTAAACCGCCCGGGACGTCTGGACGCCTGGACGCCTGGTGTTTGGCCGTGGCCGCCACGCCGAGTAAGATGATCCTCTGCCTCGTTTGACGGACCCTGCCAGCGCCCCGGTTGAATCTGCCCGAGAACAATCCACCGGAGTCCTCATGCACTTGCGATTGCTCCTGCTGGCCGCTGCAGCCGGCATCACGGTCTTGACGCCCATCGGATTGACACAGGCGCCGCAGGTGGCCGGTCCCATCAGCATCAACCCGTCCCACATTTCCAGCGATGCTTCGGTCAAGTGGGACTATGACATCGTCTACGTTCGGGCGCCTCGGCGCGGCGACGAGGTCGGCACCAACTGGACGGAGATTTCCAATCCGCACTACATGGACGCCGGCGCGGACCTGATGCTGCTGCATCCTGACGGCAGCGAGGAAGTTCTGGTCACAGGCGGCCGCGGTTCCGTCACGGATCCGATGGTGTCCTTCGACGGCCAGTGGGTTTACTATGCGCTGTTTCATGACCTGGCAGGCGGCTCGGCGGCGCAAGGAGCGGCGGCCGGCGCGGACATCTACAAGATTCACGTCAAGTCGCGCAAGACGGTCCGCCTCACGCAGCAACGCTTCACGCCGAACACCGGCGCCGGCAACTGGTCGCGCGACTTCCGCACTCCCGAGCCCGGCAAGAACCATCTCGGTTTCGGCGTATTCAACCTCGGCCCCTGCCCGCTGCCCGGCGGCAAGGTGATCTTCACCAGCAATCGCAACGCCTTCAAGCCGCCCAAGCGCTTGCCGCACACCTTGCAGCTCTTCGTCATGGACGACGACGGCAGCAACGTCGAGTGCGTCGGCCACCTGAACCTGGGCATGGCGCTGCATCCCGTCGTGCTCATGGATGGCCGCGTCATGTTCAGCAGCCTGGAATCGCAGGGCATGCGTGTCTCGACCATGTGGGGTCTATGGGCCATCCACCCGGACGGCACCAACTGGGGGCCACTCCTCAGTGCGTTCCTGCCGGGCGCCGCGCCCAACGCCTTCCACTTCCAGACGCAGCTCTCCGATAGCACGATTGTGGCGGAAGAGTATTACAACCAGACCAGTAGCGGCTTTGGCGGCTACGTGCGCTTCCCGGTGAAGCTTCCCGAGGGCACGGCGCCTTTCGGTCCTGGCTATACCGGCGACCCGCGCAACCCGCCGTTGCGGCAGGGCCGGCTCGACAACGGCCAGGCACGCTTTCGCCGCCTGCCATTCAGCCCGGCCGGCGTCGAATCGCTGACGCCGTTCGCCCGCATCGACGAAGGGCCGGCCGACCTCGCCCAGCTTGGACGCGGCGGCCCGCGTGTCGGCAAGGTCACGCATCCGTCCGGAGCGCCCGACAATCATCTGCTGACGGTCTGGTCGTTCGGACCGGTCAACGGCGGTTACACGGTTCATCAGCCCGCCGTCGATGGCGGCATCTATCTCATCAAGTCGGGCAAGGCGGTTGATGAGCCCGGGCAGATGCTGCTCATCAAGAACGATCCGAAGTACAACGAACAATGGCCACGCGCTCTCGTTCCCTACAAGCGCATCTACGGCATCGATGAGCCCAGCCGGCTGCCCGTGCTGGCCAACGACGGCACACGCTCGTCGCATCTGCCTGAGGGAACTCCCTTTGGTCTGGTGGGCACGTCGAGCCTCTACAAACGCGAAAGCTATCCGAACGGCAAGGTCCAGCCGGGGAGCGTGACCGCGGCCTTCGCCGGCGGACTCGATCGCAACGGCTATCAGGACCTGGACCCGTTCAACTCGACGGAAGAAGGCGCATCGCTCAACTGGTTCAATCAGGGCGCCGACGCCGGCCGCTATGAAAACTCGGATATCCACGCCGTCCGCATCCTGGCGATGGAGCCGACCACGGATCGACATGCCGGCCCGCATGCCGGCCCGCATGCCGGCCGAACCTTCCGCAGCCACGCCAATGAGCGTCTGCGCATCCTGGGCGAGATTCCGGTGCGCCGCTTCGCCGAGGGAGCGTCAGCGACCGGAGGAAAGCAGCCCCTCGACCCCGACGGCAACCCCGACACCAGCTTTCTCGCCAAGATCCCCGCCGACGTGGCGTTCACCTTTCAGACGCTGGATCGCGACGGCATGGTGCTGAACATGGCGCAGACATGGCACCAGCTTCGTCCCGGCGAGATCCGTAACGACTGCGGCGGCTGCCATGCCCACAGCCAGAAACCCACGCTCTTCGAGCAGACCCTGGCATCGCGCGCCGAGTACAAGCCCTTTGACCTCACCGGCCAGACGCCGCTGCTCACGACCAAGAAGCACGACCAGTCCGGCAAGAAGTGGGACGTCGAGGATCGCACGGGGCTGCGCCACGACAAGAGCGTCAAGGACGTCGAGTTTTATCGCGACGTGAAGCCGATTCTGGACCGTAGCTGCGCGGCCTGCCACACGAAGACGTGGACCAGGCCGGCAGGCAACCTGGTGCTGGACGACGAGCGCACGGTCCGTCTCCCCGACGCCGACGACGTGCCAGGCACCTACTACCGGCTGGCGATGGATTACGCCGGGCGGTTCGGTCACAAGCCGCTGACAGGCGCCTGGCGCGGCGGCAACGCGTCGCGCTACATCCGCATGTTCCAGTCGCGCCGCAGCCTGCTCGTCTGGAAGATCATGGGCAAGCGCACCGACGGCTGGAGCAACGACGATTTCCCCACGGAGACCGAACCGGGTAACCCGCTCAGCCTCTCGTGGAAGGGACAGCGCATCCCCAACACGCCCGCCAACCGCAACCGCGCCGACCTTGATTTCACCGGAAGCGTCATGCCGCCGCCGCAAGCGGTGGCCGGCAACTTCACCGCCCCGGACGGGACCAGGATCAAGGTGGCGCCGCTGTCCGACGAGGACAAGCTGACGCTGGTCCGCTGGATCGACCTCGGTTGCCCCATTGACCTCAAAGGCAAGAATCAGAAATCATCGGGTTACGGCTGGTTCCTGGACGACCAGCGGCCGACGCTGACGCTGACACATCCGAGGCCCGGCGTGAACAAGGAGTTTTCGCGCATCGTCGTCGGCATGCACGACTACGGCGGACTTGACGCGAAGAGTTTCGAGGTGATCGCCGATTTCCCGGTCGCCGGCATGGCGCCCGACAAGAACCTGGCGACGAAGTTCCGTAACGTCGCGCCGGGCGTTTGGGAGCTGCGACTGCCCCAACCGCTGAAGCTGGCGGCGGCAAAGCTGCTCGTCTCGGTGCGGGATCAGCAAGGCAACAGCACGCGCATCGAGCGAACCTTCTCGGCACCGTGAGTGTGATTCTCGACGCCGGCACTACCCCATGAGCTTGTTCACCTCAAACTGGTAGCACGTGGTGTTGGCGTTGGCGGAGTAGATGAAGCGGCCGTCGGGAGAGAAGGCGAGGCCGAGGATCTGGCTGTCGAGTTCCAGGGTGGCGCGTTCGCGGCCCGCGGCGTCCCAGATCCGCAGGACGCGGTCCTCGCCGCCGGCGGCCAGCAGGCCGCCATCCGGGCTGTAGGCCACGCAGGACAGGGCGCCATCCGCTCCGGTATATTCATCCACGATCTGCTGTGCATCCACGTCCCACAGGCACACGGAGCGCTCCAGCGATGTGGACGCGAGCCGTTTGCCGTCCGGGTGAAACGCGATGGCGGTGGCCCCGCCCAGGAAGGTGGCGACCTCGCAACGCTCGGTTAGATCCCACAGGCAGACGGCGCCGTCTGAGCCGCCCGTCGCCAGCCAGTCGATGCCGCCCACAGCCAGCAAGCGGCCGTTTGGATGAAACGCCAGACCTTCGACCGTGCAGCCATCAAGCGCATCCGGAATCAGCAGCAGCGGCTCGCCATCGGCAATGCGCCACCACCAGACGCCGAGGCCGGTCGAACTGGCCGATGCCAGCGTCGCCGAATCGGGCGCAAAGGCCACGCAGGTGAACGGCTCGCCGGAGCCCTCGAATGCGAGGTGGGGCTGGCCGGTGCTCGCCTGCCAGAGCCGGACATGCTTGCCGGCCGCGCCGGCGACCCATTTGCCGTCCGGGCTATAGGCGACACCGTGCACGACCTCGACCTCCGGCAACTCGAGAATGGGTTGCCGGCTGGCGGTGTTCCAGAGCTTGACGTTCAGGCCGCCGCCGTTGCATGCCAGTCGGCTGCCGTCCGGACTCAGAGCCAGCGAGACCGGCGCCAGCGTCCGCGGGCCGGAGCCGGCGAGCGGCTGACCAGTGCGCGGGTTCCACAGGTGGATGATGTGATCGCCGTTGCTTGCCAGGCGGTTGCCGTCCCGGCTAAAGGCCAGGCAACGAATCTCCGCCGGCGAGCTCTTCAGGACGTGCAGTTCCCGGCGCTGGTTGAAGTCCCACACATGCACGGTACTGGCGGAGTCGGCGCTGGCGAGCATGCTGCCGTCGCTCGCGAAGGCGAGGGCCGTGACCTGTCCGCTGTGGGTGTTGAGCAGGATGACCGGCTGCCGCGACGCAACATCCCACACGCGCGCCGTCGTGTCCCAGCCGGCGGAGACCAGAAACTTGCTGGACGGGTGCCAGGCCAGGGCCGGGATGCGATCGGTGTGCCCGCTGAGGGTGCCCAGGTGAACGCCGTCCTTGACTTGCCACAGCCCGATGGTCTTGTCTTCGGCGGCGGCGGCAAGCATGGCGCCGTCAGGCGAGAACGCCAGTGCGCTGATGGCACGCTTGTGCAGGCGCAGCTCGCGAACCAGGTGATGCCCGGCGGCATCCCAGATGCGGACCACGCCGTCGTCGTGCCCCGTGGCCAAAAAGGCGGCGTCGGGATGAAATGCCAGGGCGTCCACCCACGACGGTTGCGGCACGGCCGTCAGCACGTTCGCGGCTGCCGTGTCCCAGAAGGTGAGATCGTTGCTGGCCGAGGCGAGGACGCGGGTGTCGCTGCTGAAGCACCATTGCGTCTCCAGATCGCTCAGTGACTGCCAGTCGAGTTGCCGACCGCCGACGGCGTCCCAGTGCCGCAGCACCCCTGGTTCCTCCACCGACCAGAGCGTGCCGTCGGGGGCGAAGGCCAAGGCCAGCATTTCCCCGTCGATGTGCAGGTGCGGATCGCCGAAAACCTGGGCCAGCGACATCGCATTCGGAGGCAAGAGGGCCGGAGCCATGAGATTGTCCCAGGATGGGGAATAAGCCAAATCCTGACGGAGCAGGGAGATATTGGGAAGTCTACTACATTCTCGGGCGTGGGGAAAGGCAATCTACGACCGACCGATCACCGTGGATTGCGCCAGCGCCATCGCCGCAGAATCGTGCACACGAATTCAGATTTGACCGCGGCCCCAAAGTCCGTCTAAAATAGCGCTGATGTAACGAGTCCAAAACGAAGGAAAAATCGCATGTTCAGGTTCGTACTGGCTCAGTTCCTACTCACAAGTCTCAGCCTCATGGTCGCTTCGCGAGCCCAAGCACAAGTAAAAGCAAAAGAGCAAAAGAACTTCTTCATGAGGGTCACGAGCCCCGACGAGATGCAGCGTTTCGGACGCGGCACCAATTGCTTTGTCACTGGTTTGCTGCGATCGCCCGATTCTGAGGAGGATGTTGCAACCTATATCCTGCGCTTGAGAGCATTCCGTCCAAGTACGCAGGGGTTCATCATCGCTAGTGAAGCTACAGTGCGGGGAGCCAAGGCCATAACATTGAAGAAACGCGGAAATGAAGAGCATCTATATGCTTTGCAGGCGACCGTGAAACTGCCCGGCGACCCCGGGGAATACCTGTTGCGAGTTGACTGCTTCGACAAAGAATTCCGCGTTCTTGCCAGCCAGTCCTTATTCCTACAGGTCGTCAGTGCAGAACGCCAGCACACGGTAAGTATCGGTAGCCCTAAAGCTTCGGACAAGTACAGTTCGAAAACCAGCATCGATGTCACCGGAACCTCTACTGCCAAGAGTGTCGTAAAGATCCGCTTAAGGCTCGTAGTCAGTGGCGTAACCTACGGTGAGACTACTGTGAATGTCTTGATGGGAGGTGCGTGGAGCGGAACATTGAATCCCCCAATGGGCGGGTGTGTCTTGGTACGGGGTTCAAGTGGAATCGTTGAGCCCGGTTTTGTGTGAGTCTTCGGGCGGTGCGAAACAAGCCGCTTCTCTTCCCGCGGAACAGAGAAAGGCTAGCGGGGGTCCAGGGGGCGGCAATGAGCCCCCTGGTCGCCGGCATGGAGGCGGCGAAATTCGGACACGGATGTCCCATCGTCATGCCTCGCCGAACCGTCATGCCACACCCTCCAGCATCTCATCCAGTCGTGCCTTGGCTGCCTGGGCCCAGCCTTGCCAGCGCGGAATCTGCACCACCTCACCACCAACATAGACTTCTTCGGGCACCAGCGGATCGCCGCCGGCCTCGGGGCGCAGTGCCCAGTGCGGCCGTCGGCGATTGTA
>VGYC01000009.1 GCA_016873095.1 Planctomycetota bacterium
GTCCCGATTTGGGCTTGGCTGCTGGCTTCTTGTAATGCGGATGCGTGGTCGATGGCGGCTTCGACGAGTTGCTGGGATTCTTGCCGAGCTTGGCTTCGAGTTCCGCCACGCGCGCGGTCAGCACGCGAATCTGCTCCGCCTGCCACTTGATCAAAGCAAGGACTTCAGGCGGCAGCGATGCCAACACTTCTGCCGATACTGTCGGTGGAGCATCCATGCCAACCGCAACAGTACCCGAAACCACGATTCCGAGCTATATCGACCCGTGACCGGTTACCTTCGGTGGACTTTCAGCTCGTCGGCGGCAACTGGAGAGATGCAGGCAAGAAGGACAAAAGCAACAAGGCCTCGCATGTGAGTCTCCATTGGTCGGAAGTCGTTTGATGAACGGGGACCTCAAGTGTGGCGGGACGTGGCAAGAGCATATGTCATGGCACCCACGATGCTCACGTGCGCTACAACAATTATCCAGAAGACGAGCCGAAACGCCAGCTTTTGAGTCTTGTGATGAAATCGCTTCTGTCCCATCAGGGCACCAGGCCATCCACCAAGGAACGCCAGCACGTGCAAGGTGCGCTCGGGCACTCGACGACCTCCGTTGGCCGCTCGTCGTTTGTCCAGGCCATATGCGATAAACGAGATGAGGCTCATCAGGACGACGATAATCAGGTAAACGGCGGCAGCTATCACCATGCTCTTTCTACCGGTCGCGCCGATGGGTGGTGGAACGCATCCGTGGTTCAACCGCTTCCGGCGACTCCTGGTCCGCAGGGAGAAAAAAGTCTCAAACTTTAAAGCCTTGCTCAATTCTCCTGCGCCTTGATCACCTATCGGGCGGCAGGGGTTTTGGGATAGGCTCTTGGCTGAACTGAGCTCGGGGAGCGACGCAAACGCGCAGATCAGGAGGCTCGAGTGCAACTAGCTGAGCATCTCGAGTAGTTCCTTGAGTTTCTTGATGCCACCGGCCTGGACGGCGAGTTCGCGAACCTTCTTGACAAGCGTGATGGCGTCAACGGCGCCGTTGGGGTTGGTCTTGGTGATGGCCGCTGCGGCGAGGCGGCGCTTGCGCTTGCCCTTGATCGAACGCTTGGCCGCGTAGACCAGGCCTTCGGTCACCTCGATACCCTCGTCCGCCAGCGCGGCGACAACCGTCTTGGCCTTGGCGCGACGATGGCCTTTCAGATACTCGCGGATGGCTGCTGACTTGGTCACTTCTTTTGCCATAAAGCCTCCAGGTGGAATGTCATAGATGGGCCGAGACAGTGTATGATAATCCGACAAATCCACCAGTGCTGATTCTGACAAGCTCCATAAGCAATGTTCCGGGCGATGGGCATTCCAAGTTATGAACGAGTGGATTATAATTCACCCCAAGCGCGGCCGGCATGAGCGGTAATAGTCGCGCACATCGTCATATCCGGAATCTTCGTGAGAATTGAAGAGTTACAACAGGCGCTGGAGAACGTGGACCCGGCCATCTTGCTGGTGCCGCCCAGCGTGCTGGAATACCTCATCCAGAAAGTCGGCAAGCTGCCGCCCTGGAGCTGGGCCACGCCGCACCGGCAATGCTTCACTGTCGATCGGCAGATGCTGTTCCTGTACTTCAACCAGGAGGAGCTGGCAGTCGAACCGGATCGATTGCTTCCGGCGACCCTGATCCTGGTGCCTCGGCCGGCGCCGGAGGCGCTCAAGAGCCGCGACGCCGGCGACCTGCTCATGAAGTACTGGCGGCGTGTGTTTCACGCGCGCATTCACCTCGCCCTGAGCGCCGAGGGGAAGCTGACGCATGAGGTCGTGCAGCAGCGCATCGACCGCATCGGCGCCGCCGAGTTTGCCGAGATTCGCCAGGTACTGGACCAGGAGAAGTACTTGCTGCCGGGCGCGGACGACAAGGATCAGTACATCGAGTTCGCGGCCGTCTACCTGGAGATGCGACAGTTCGCGCCGTCGCTGTTGCCGAGCTACTTCCCCGGCATAAGCGATCACGAAGGAATGGATCGGCTGCTGGGGGAAGATGTCAATGCCGGCGAACTCTTCGAGCAGACGCGGCCGGCCGGTGCCGCCATGCCCATGTCGCGGCCGGAGAGCCATTCTGACGATACGCACCAGTATTTCCGCAAGCTGATTGGCAAGGCGGAGCAGGCCATCGCCGCCGGCAACACGGTACGGGCTGCCATCCTGCAGCGACAGGCGGCGCGGGTCGCTCCCGATCCGGCCGCCACCGAGGCTGAATCCAAGCAGACGCTCGAGACGCTGATCACGCGCCTGCGCGCCGCTCTGCCGTTGACCGAGATGGAACTTGCCGACTGGCGTCAGAACCTGTCGATCCTGCTGGACAAGGCGGACCAGGGGGCCAGGCCGGTCGAGGCGGCCCTGCTCTTCGATCTGCAAAAGCTCTGCCTGGAGCACGAGCGCGACATCTTCGTGCTCGACCTGGTGAGCTGGTTCCTGGCGGTGGGCAAGCAGCCGATCAAGCGGTCGCTGCCCAGGCAGAAGCCGATCCTGATCATCCGGCATCTGCGCAGCGCCATGGGCCGTCTGCCGCGGGCCCGACTTTCCGACGATGACCGCGCGCGCATCAAGCAGATGCTTCAAAAGTCGTTGACGCAGCGGGAGGACCGGCTGCGCCTGGAGTTTCGCGGCATTCTTGCCAGCGCGTTTCAGGACGCCGGCCTGCAGCCGAAGAACTTGCCGGAGCGGGCTGCCTATCACAAGCTGCTCGAGGAGTTGCTGGACCGGATCGCCGCCGAGGGCTTCCTGTCCTTCGCCGATTTGCGCGATGCCATTGCCCGCAACCAGCTCAAGCTGGCCGATCTGAACGACCCGCAGGCCTTCATTCGCGGCGACAACCTGCTCCGTCTGGATCGGCGGCTGGCAGCCTTGCTGGACGGCGTTTACCGGCCGAGCGAGATCTACGTCCGCTGGCTGGAACGGCTCTCGGCCCTGAGCTTTGGCACCGGTGCAGGCCGGTTCTTCACGTACTATGCCACGATTCCGCTGGGCGCCTCGTTCTTGTTGCTGGAAGGGATCAACGGTGTCGTCGGCCGGATGCCTTGGCTGATCTTCTTGCCGCTGTTCCTGCTGCTGAGCGGCTTCTTGCAGGCGCTGCTTCACCGCCGCCGCTTTCGCCAGGCATGCGTCGAGGCCGGGCGCTTGCTCTGGCGCGGCCTGCGCGCGGCGCTAATTGATTTTCCCGCCTGGCTCATCCAGGCATCGCCCCTGAGCGTCGCCATGCGCAGCTGGTCGTTTCAGCTCTTTTACTGGTACTTGCTGAAACCGCTCATCATCTCGGCCTTGATCTGGTACTTTCGCCCCGACACCATGGACTCCGTCTTCGGCATGGTGATCGTCTTCCTGGCGGCGAACTTCGTGCTCAACTCGCGGCCGGGCCAGGCGATGGCGGAAGTGCTCAAGCAGGCCGTCATCCAGTTCATTGAATTGCTGCGCGGCGGGTTGATTCCCGGGCTGGTAAGGCTCATCGTCAGTGTCTTCCGCGAGATCATCCACCTGATGGAGTATCTGCTCGCCATCGTCGATGAATGGCTGCTGTTCCGCACGGGACAGGGTCGGGCCATGCTGGTGACCCGGACTGTCCTCGGCGCCCTGTGGTGGCCGGTGTCGTACGTCAGCCGCTTTTACATGGTCGTGCTCATCGAGCCCGGCATCAACCCGGTGAAGCTGCCGATTTCCAGCTTCGCGGCCAAGTTCATCTATCCGCTGTTCCTGGTGCAAGCCCAGGCGCTCGACCAGCTCAGTCCCGCCGTCAAGTGGGTGGTGGTGGCAACGGTCTGGCTGCTGCCGGATGCCGTGACGTTTCTGTTCTGGGAACTGAAGGAAAACTGGAGCCTGTTCGCCGCCAATCGCAGCCGCTTCTTGAAGCCGGCGATTGTCGGGGCGCATGGCGAGACCGTGCCGCGGCTGCTGCGGCCCGCCTTCCACTCCGGCACCGTGCCCAAGCTGTTCGCCCGGCTGCGGCAGGCCGAACGGCAGGCGCAGGCGACCGGCAACTGGAGCGACGTCCGCGAATGTCGCGAGCGCTTGAGCGAGGTTGCCGAGGCGCTGCAGCGCTTCGCCGACCGCGACCTGGTTTTCTTCCTCGAAAAGGTCAACGGCTGGGATGTACACACGCTCAGCGTCGCGCCGGCGACACTGGCCACCAATCAGATCGGCATCGAACTCTGCCACAAGGATTCGCCCCGGCCGCTGCGGCTGAACCTGGAAGAGCGCGGCGGCCAGTTGCTCGCGTACATTCGCGAGCCAGGCTGGGTCGCCGACCTCACCGAGCCGCAAGCCCGCACGTTCAATCGAGCCCTTGCAGGGTTCTACGAATTTGCCGGCGTCGATCTGGTGATGCAGGCGCTGCCGGCCGATGCCGTCCTGTCCCAGGCTGCCCTCAAACCATCGTCGCCAGACGAGCGCATCATGTGGATGGATCACCACGCGGGTCAGCCGCTGCATTATCCGGCCTGGCAGGCAGCGGAACTGGCGGCACCGGCGGGCGAGGCCGGCGCCGGGCCCGGGCGCTTGTTGCTCGCCCAGGCCCCGCTCACCTGGGACGATTTCGTCAGCTCCTGGGAAGCCGCCGGCCGCGACGGCCTCATGCGCGGACAGATCCCGGCGAGCAAGAACGGAGTCTGATCGGGCCGTGGCGCTTACCGTCAAGTCCGACGCAGGACCACAGCTCTGACGCTGCCGATCAGGTCAAGGTATTCGAATACAAACGGGATGCCGGTGGGATAGATGAGGACACCCCAGAAGGACCCCGCCAACAGGTTTGCGACGCTTCCAAGAAAGTAAAGAATGCCGGCGACGGCGTCGACCAGTCCGGCGCCGGCCAGAAGCAGCATCATGCGATGTTGCAGTGTTTCCAGACCGAAAAACCATCTAAGAAACCCGGCCACAACCAACGCCGTTACGAATACGAGGATTGCGGTTATTGCACCTTTTCCCAGGACGCGCAGGACATGGTCGGCCAGCTGCCGATCCTTGCGTCGTAACGCAATCTGGCGCAGAAAGAACATCCACAAGACCCAGGCGCTCAGCAGGCCCAGGAGGGAAACCGCCGTGGCCACCTGCGCCTGGCCGCCAATCAACAGCCCGATCCCGCCGCCAACTGCCAGGAGGCGCACACCCAGAGCTCCCAGCAGAAGTCCGCGACCCAGGCTGTCAGGAATCCACAAACACATGACGGAACTGACGCATTCCGTGACCCCAGCCAGCACAACCAGGATGACACAGGCCAACAGCAGGTACCGGATTAAATAGAACGGGATCAGTGGAATCAATCCAATCACGTCTGACTCATCGAAGTCGCTGCGATGGAGAAAGCCGCTACTAACCAGCAGCAAAAGCGCGATCCAGCCAAGCACATAAGCCAGGAGCGCGATCGCCATTCCAAAAAAATGAATTCCCAGGCCCTGATTGGTTCTTGCGAACGCTTGCCGCCGTTGTCGCTTTGCATCTCGGGCCGCCTCACGCTCGTCGGCAGCCTCGGCTTCATCAGCATCGACACGCTGCCGCCGCCGTCTGGAGGCCGGGAACCTCGACGGCTGTCTTGCATCTGGGACAAATCACCTCTTTCCCGGCGTCTTCTTGACGCACACGCAGCTTGTGCCCGTTCGGGCAAGTAACCTTAACGGACATGATTGCCCTCGCAGAGGAAATGCTGAAGACGGTGCATCAGCCATGGGTTGACGCAGCCTACGCCTGCCGCGCCAGCTCCGCTCTGTCCCGAGAACTGCTGGTCTATCAAGGCAATTGCGCTTGTGGTCCGTTCTGTCTTGTTCACGCCAGTATTCGGCATCCATAGGCCTCATTCTTTGCCATCGTGAACTCCGTTCTTCATTCCGATGCCGACATAGACTCAATGAGAAATTGCCCCAATTGCGTTGCGGTCATGTCTATCGGGATCCGCCGACAGTCCCCTTCGCCCGTGCAACCTCGGTATTGGGAAGATACTACGCGTACCATCTTTCGAAATTTCCACCCATCGCGCTCCACGAGCTGGCAAACCGAGAATTGACGAAGGTATGTACCAGGCCCTTTCGCCAGTCCAGGATAGCTCGACAGCAACCGAGTCCAAGTGATCCCTTGCGGGACTTCCTTCAGTGGTGGCTCGCCGCGCCAAGAGCGCCGCAGCCGCTCAGTGTGCCGGGCCTTCATCTCGTCGAGGTCTGCCTTCCTGACAGCGCGTAGCAGCCGCAGCGTTTGTTTTCCAGCGGAAGCCGGTTCAACCGGCGCGACAAGTTCAACGGCATCGCCGTAAGCGGAACCCTGTCCCGCCATGAAGCAAACGTCCGGGAACAGCAGGACATTCTTCGTTGAACGATGCAGGTAGAGGACGACAAACCGGTCGCGCTTTTCCATGGTGATTACCGACATGGTTGCCCTTATCTTCTGACATCACGTCTGCGAATTGCAGCGCCAATCAGGTCGGTATCCCGCGCAGTCCGGCGCGATCTGAGTTGACCGCGAATATGCGGTTAAATTGCCTGTCGGCGAACTCGGCGAATGTCCATGTCGTGCCTCCGGTAACGAAAGGTCACTGCAAAGAATGCGAAAAAGCCTGTCTGACCAAGAATCGCTCGTCGATTCGACGCAGCGGAAATAGCCGTCGGAGCAGTCCACTTGTGCCTTCCAAGTTTGAATTGCACGGGGACGATTTGACCTGCTTCCTCATGCTCGCCGAAGCCAATGAGAGTTGTAGGCACGCTTTGCGCCAGGGAAATTCCCAGATGTTCAGCGATGTCCAGTCCGAGAACGTTGAATTGTGCCCCGGAATCCGCAAGAGCGAGCAAATCGACCGATGTGTCCGCCCCGAGAATTGTCACAGGGAGTAAGGGCAGCCAGTGTAATTCGCTGCCAATTTGAACTTCCCAGTACGGATAAACCACGTCTATTCCCGTTTGAGTTGGGCTAGTGCTTCCCGACGAACAGAGCCGGAGATTTGGGCACCGGAAGCATCAGTGGCCGCGACACGCCGACGGATTTGGCCGCCTTCTCTGCCTGTTGACAAGACTTACCATGACTAACGATCGCCTTTGTCTGCGGATCAATCGCAATCCACTGACCTAGATAGGCGCTCAAGTCGAGCTTGGGCTTCTTGTCGTAGCGACTGCGGCTCTTTGCCATGGATGTCGTCTCCGCTCAGTGGACTCACGCCAGAATCCCGCGCACCACGTTGCCGTGCACATCCGTCAGCCGGAAGTCGCGGCCGTGGAAGCGATGCGTGAGGCGGGTGTGATCAAGGCCGAGGAGGTGGAGGATGGTCGCTTGCAGGTCATGGACGTGGACCTGGTTCTCGACGACGTTGAAGCCGATCTCGTCGGTTTGCCCGTGGATGTGGCCACGCTTCACGCCGCCGCCGGCCAGCCACATGGTGTAGGCGTCGATGTGATGGTCGCGGCCGATGGACTCGCGCGGCTCGCCCATCGGCGTGCGCCCGAACTCGCCGCCCCAGATCACCAGCGTGTCGTCCAGCATGCCGCGTCTCTTGAGATCCTTGACGAGCGCAGCACACGGGCGATCAACCTCGCGGCAGATGCCGTCGATGGATGTGGCCAGATTCAACCGGCCGCCGTGGTGGTCCCAGTCGGTATGGATGAGTTGCACATAACGGACGCCGCGCTCGACCAGCCGGCGAGCTAGAAGACAGTTGGAGGCAAACGACGGCTGCCCCGGCTCGGCGCCGTACAGCCGCAGCGTCTCCTGCGTCTCGCCGCGCATATCCATGACTTCCGGGGCGGCGGTCTGCATGCGGAAGGCGGTCTCGTAAGCGGCGATGCGCGTCTCGATCTCCGGATCGCCGACGCTGCCCAGCCGCAGCCGGTTCATGTCGCGGACGACGTCGATGAACTCGCCCTGCTGGCGTGGCTGGATGCCGGCCGGCGTGGCCAGGTCGAGGATCGGCTGCGGGCCGCGCAGGAACGGCACGCCCTGATAGATGCTGGGCAGGAAGCCGCTGGACCAGATGGCCGCCCCGCCGCGCGGCCCGCGCGGGCCCGATTGCAGCACGACAAACGCCGGCAAGCTCGCCGACTCGCTGCCGATGCCGTACACGATCCACGAGCCCATGCTGGGCCGGCCGAACTGCGGCGAGCCCGTGTTCAGGAACACCTTCGCCGGCCCGTGGTTGAAGACGTCCGTCTTCATCCCCTTCAAGAGACAGATGTCGTCAACGATGTCGCGGTGATGCGGCAGTAATTCGCTGATGTCGGCGCCGACGCGGCCGGCCCGTGCGAACCGTCGCCGGCTACCCAGCAGCTTGGCGTCGGTGCGGATGAAGGCGAAGCGGCGGCCCTCCGTGAACGAGGGGGGCACCGTCTGGCCGTCGAGCCGTTTCAGCACCGGCTTGTTGTCAAAGAGCTCCAGATGGCTGGGGCCGCCGGCCATGAACAGGAAGATGACGGATTTCGCCTTCGCGGGGAAATGGCCGGCGCGCGGGCGGAAAGCGATGGCCGGGTTCGCCGTCGCCTCGCGCTCGAAGAGCGATGCCAGCGCCATGCCGCCCACGCCGACCGTGCAGTCGCGGAGGAAGTAACGGCGCGAAAGTGCGGCGAGATTGGCGGCGGAAGGATCGTGATTCATGATCGTCTCCGGGCAGGATCAACGTCGTGTATTGTAGCCGACGCGAGACAAGACGAGAAGGCTGTCCAGTCAATCGATATCGCCTGGATTCGCGGCGATTGCTATACTCAAATTGTGAGTCAACGATACAAGGAGACGAGCATGGGCAGGACAATGTGGCTGGGATGCGCGGCAGGTATGTGCCTGGGGCTGATCGGCTGTAGCTCGGACACGCGTGAGACGCTCGTTTCCGTGGCGGTCAAGCAGATGAACGACGCTGCCAGCAACATGGCGAGCATCCGGCAATCAGTCGAGAAGTGGGAAAAGGAGCCCAAGGAGAAGGCCAAGTACTTGAAGCTTGCCGGTGACGCCGCCGAGCGGCTCAAGAAGAACGGCCAGGCCTTCCAGGAGATCAAGCAGCAGGCCGACAAGCTGGATGTACTCACGCAGCAGGAAAAGGAAGAACAGGCCAAGACCTTTGAGAAGAGTCTGCGCGGCGCCCTGACCACCGTCACCAAGGAAATGGCCGCCTTGAACCAGACCATGGCCCGCGCCGAGAAAGTGGACAAGACCGGCATCAGCGATCTGCGGGAAAAGCTGCGCCAGGCTCAGAGCGAATTCGAGGTATTGAGCCGGCAGCGCTGAGTTGCCGGACGCAAGGAGCAACTCCCAGGAAACGAGGCATCCAATGCGCTGGAACCTGGCAGCCGGTTGTATCTTGCTGGGAGTTGTCGCGCTGGTCTGCGGCCAGGAGGCCGCCGAGATCAAGCCGAGCGACATCGTCAAGGAAACGCTGGAGATCATGGAGAAGATCTCCAAACAGCTGGCGGCCGTCAAGGACGAGGATTCGGCCAAGGCAGCCCGGAGCGAACTGAAGAGTTCGGTCACGCGCTGGCTGGAGATGCGCAAGCGCGCCGAGAAGCTCAAGCCGCCCGCGTCGAAGGCAGAACGGGACCGCCTCGACAAGGAGTTTCGCGGCAAGCTGGTCAACGCCAACAAGAAACTGCGTGCCGAGATCGCCCGGGTCGATCGCGTTCCGGGAGGCCGGGACGCACTGAAGGAGCTTGTCAACCTGATCCTGACGAAGAAGAAATCGAAGTGAGACGCACCTGGCTAGCCGTCGCCTGGTTTGCGAATGATCGCGGGCTGTGAGCGAACCTCGACCGCGACGTATCTCGAGGCGTTGCAGGAACAGATCCAGGCCCAGCGCGAGCTCACGGAACTTCTGGCGACGGTGACGGATGCCGCGACGATGAAGGCCGTCCGGCCCGAATTGAAGAAGCGTCATGCTCACTTTCAGCAGCTGGTCGAGAAATTCAAGGCCTTGCCCACTCCGTCCCGGGAAATGAAAGCGAAACTCGAAGACGAACTGGGAGACGAGGCCAGGCGGACGATCGCCGAGATGATCCGAGAATCACAGCGCATCCGGGAACTGCCCGGAGGCAAGGCATTCATCGACGGACTGAAGCTGCAACGCTAGGGAACCCCATGACACGCATGACACGCAAGCACGTCACCATGGTCGTCGTTGTCATCCTCGCAAGCGTTGCCGGCTGCGGCGATAGCTGGAATTCGCTGAACCAGATGGAAAAAAACGTTCGCAACGAAGTGGTGGACATCCTTTCGAAGGTGCAGGACGAGGCCAGCGCCAAGTTCGCCGTCACGGACGCGGCCGAGCGGGCTAAGGCAAAGTATGAGGCGGTCACCAAGCGCGCCGAGAAGTACATCAAGAGCCAGTTTCTCACTACGCTCAACGACCAGGTCGAAAAGCTGCAGCAGGCCAAGCCGGACATCACGATGGATGAGATCATCGCTGAGTTGAAATCGCGAAAGGAGCAGGCGATCAAGACGGAACAGATCAATGATCTGCGCACCAAGCTGTCGCTGGCCTCGTACCCCGATCATTACGCGGAGATGCGGGCGATTTCCGAACGGATGGAGCGCGAGCTGGCACGAATCCGCCTCATTCCCGAAGAGCCGGCCAGCGGGACGTCGCCGATGCCGGTCGGCCCAAAGGGGGGCGGCGGCTCGTATCTCCGGCAAGCGCTGGACATCCCCAATTCGGTACTGGGCAAGAAACGATAGCCATTTTCTGGAGTTCGTGGAGTTCCTGGAGACAGTCATGAGCACCGATAGCGCCGACCGACAGCAGCAGCAGGTGCGCGAGTTCATGCAGCTGCTGCCCATGACCCTGGCTCTGGCCGGTCTGCCTGAAGCGGCCCCCGGACAGCATTTCAATGCAGGCCAGATGGAGGCCCGCGCCACCACCTTGCGCGCGGCCTACAAGATCGCACGCCAGGTGATCCTGGACGTGGTCAAGTAACGCGGCTGCCGAATTCGTGGGCCGAGATTGTGATGCCGTCAGCGCACGACCACTGGCCGGGACGCAGCCTGGCGCACCAAAGAAGTCCCAGCCGGGCGCCGACGACGGAAAGAATGAAGTCATGACCGGCACCGAGAAGTACCTGCGTCCCGAGGTCATCCGCCAGGTGGCCCGGCTCGACCTGCGCGCCAAGTTCATTGTCGAGGGCTTTCTGGCCGGCTTGCATGCCAGCCCGTATCACGGCTTCTCCGTGGAGTTCAGCGAGCATCGCAAGTATGTTCCCGGCGACGACCTGAAGGACCTCGACTGGAACATCTTTGCCAAGACGGACAAGTTCTACATCAAGAAGTTCGAGGCCGAGACCAACGTCACCGGCTATCTGGTCATGGACCTGTCCGCGTCCATGGCTTACACCTACCGGCAGGAGTTGACGAAGTTCGAGTACGCCATCTGCCTGGCAGCGGCACTGGGCTACCTGATGATTCACCAGCAGGACCCTGTCGGGCTGGTGACATTCGACACCAGGATCCAGACTTGCCTGCCGCCGCGCAGCAAGCGCACGCAGCTCGGCACGATTCTCGCCGTGCTGGCCAACCTGAAGCCGGCCGGCAACACCGATGTCGCCCATTGTCTGCACCAGCTGGCCGCCATGATCCGCTCCAAGAGCCTGGTCATGCTCTTCAGCGATCTGCTCACCGACCCCGGCCCGGTGCTGGAGAGCTTGCACCATCTGCGACATCGCGGCAACGATGTCATTCTCTTCCATGTCCTCGACGAGGCCGAGGTCCACTTCCCCTTCGACGGCATCATCGAGTTCGAGGACGTCGAGGAAGAGCGCCGGCTGACGCTCGACGCCCGCAACATGCGCGACGATTACCTTGGCTCGCTGCGCGATTTCCAGACCTTCTATCGCGAGGAATGCGCCAAGGCGAACATCGATTACGTCCCCGTGGACACCAGCGTGAATTTCGACAAGGCACTCATGGAGTATCTGTCGCAGCGCAAGAAACGATTCTGAGAGTCGGGCCGTGATGACACATTTCGATGGGGCAGTTGACCCGACAGCCAGGACGGGCGACAATCAGAGGACAATCAAAGACTGAGACGGCATGGTTTGTGGTGAAAGGTCGCTGTCATGGGCATCGTCATCTGGATCGTCCTCGGGTTGATTGCTGGCCTGATCGCGCAATGGCTCATGCCGGGCAAGACGCCGGGCGGTGGAGGCCTCGTCGTCACTATCCTCCTTGGCATTGCCGGCGGACTGGTTGGCGGCTTCATCGGCACGCATGTACTCGAAGTCGGCACGGTCGATGGATTCAACTTGCACAGTCTCGCGCTGGCCATCGGCGGGGCGGTGCTGCTGCTCTTCATCTACAATCTACTCAAGAGCAAGGGCAAAATCTGAGGCGCGGTCCGTCATCCGGAGTTGGTACTGCCGGCGTGTCGATTGTCGGCCACAGTTGAATTCAAGAGTTGCACTCAAAACTCCGCGCTGCCGGGTACGCGTGGAAACGGCACCACGTCGCGGATGTTGCCCATGCCGCTCAGGAACAGCAGCGTCCGCTCCAGGCCGAGGCCGAAGCCGGAATGAGGGACGGTGCCGTAGCGGCGCAGGTCGAGGTACCACCAGTAGCCGGCCGGGTCGAGGCCCTGCTCTTTCATGCGCTGCTCGAGAATGTCAAGGCGTTCCTCGCGCTGGCTGCCGCCGATGATCTCGCCGACGCCGGGGACGAGCACATCCATGGCCCGCACGGTCTTGCCGTCGTCGTTGACGCGCATGTAGAAGGGCTTCAGCGTGCGCGGATAATCGAAGAGGATCACCGGGCAACCGAACTTCTTCTCCGTCAAGTAACGCTCGTGCTCCGATTGCAAGTCGATGCCCCAGCGCACGGGGAACTCGAATTTCTCGCCCGACTTCTCGAGGATTTCGACGGCCTCGGTGTAGGGCAAGCGCAAGAACTGGCTATTGAGCACGCCTTGCAGCCGGGTGAGGATTTCCTTGTCCACGCGCTCCTGGAAAAACTTCATGTCCTCGCCGCACTTGTCGAGAGCGTCGCGGATGATTCGTTTGAGAAAGCTCTCGGCCAGAGTCATGTTGTCCTGGAGATCGAAGTAAGCCATCTCCGGCTCGATCATCCAGAACTCGGCCAGGTGCCGTGACGTGTTGGAGTTCTCCGCCCGGAAGGTCGGCCCGAAGGTGTAAACCTTGCCGAGCCCGCAGGCGAAGATCTCCGCCTCAAGCTGGCCGCTGACGGTGAGGAATGTCGGTCGATGGAAGAAGTCCTTGGTGAAATCGACCTGGCCGTTCTGCAACGGCAGCTGCGCGGGGTTGAGGGTCGAGACCTTGAAGAGATGCCCGGCCCCCTCGCAGTCGCTGGCCGTGATGATCGGTGTGTGCACGTACAGAAAGCCTTGCTCCTGAAAGAAGTCGTGGATGGAGCGGCTGACCTGGTTGCGGAGCCGGGCGATGGCGCCGAAGGTGTTGGTCCGTGGCCGCAGATGGGCGATGGTTCGCAGGAACTCGTATGAGTGTCCCTTCTTTTGCAGCGGATACGACTCCGCATCGGCCCAGCCGTGAACGGTCACGCTCTTGGCGGCGACTTCGGTGGCTTGCCCCTTGGCCGGCGACTGGCGGACCTCGCCTTCCACGGTCACGCTGCAACCGGCGCCGAGTTTCTTCACCTCGGTCTCGTAGTTGGGCAGCGCCGCCTCCGCGACAATTTGCAGATTCCCCTGGCACGAGCCATCGTTCAACTCGATGAAGCTGAAGCCGCCCTTGGAGTCGCGGCGCGTGCGCACCCAGCCCTGCAAGCGAACCTGCTTGCCGATCGCCTCCGCCTGACGTGCCGAGGCCACGGTGATGAGCTCCATGAGTGTCCCTTCCGAACCTGATTTCGGTCCATTGTCCCTATAAGTATGACCGCGGATAGCGATTGCGAGAGGGGGAGCCACCGGAGCCACCCGGCTGCTCGCCCGGGGCGGGGCCGGCGTGAATCGGCGAACGTGATCAAAACTCAAGCGCGAGTTGCCGTTGCGGTCCTTCAAGCACGAAGCGAGCGGTCAAGAGCACATCCATGCCGATGAGTACATCCAGGCCGGGCAGGACCGTCGGCAATTCCATGACAAGAAGATCCGCGAACACCAGCTTGGGGCCTTGCGGCTGATGGAAGTCCTGGATGCTGGCGCTTACTTTGTAGAGGTCGACGGTTGCTGAGCCGGTCGCTCCCTGAGTCGTTGCGGTTTTCTTTGGATGGCGAAGTCCAAGTTGACGCAAGACAACAGCGTTCACGCATGTCACGTCTGTGCCCGTGTCGATCAATCCGCGGCAGCGAATCGGCATGGGGATGGCTTGAGTGGACGCGACCAAGGCGGCGGTCGTGGCACCATCCAGGCCGATCAGCACGTCGCATTCCATTCCAATTGTTGAAATGGGAAATGTCAGCTTTGGCATCGGCGGAAGAACCTCGGACCGCGCAGCACCGGCTCCCGCGACAATATCGGCCGGACCATGTGCGCTTGCAGCAGATATCGTTCCAGTCCGGCCTGTTCTGCCTCTTCCCAGGTGTCGAAGATGCCGACAATGTCGTCCCCATGAATGAGCGCGAACCGGCCCTCTTCCCCTTCGGCCAGCAGTCGGCCCACTTCGCGGCGATATGTCTCCCACTCGCGCGCCACAGGACTCTCGGGGCGCGAGGGGGGCAGTTCCGTCCAGGGAATCGTCTGTCCGGTCTCGGGAAGCATGAGGCACCTCCTTGCAGGGTTCACGAGTTGGGCAGGCGTGAAGGATACCGAGAGATCATGGGCTCCTGCAACTTCAATCGCCGACAGCGTCACTGGTCATCGACGCCCCCGTTTGCAGTTGCTAAGCATGAAGTTGCTGCTCGTCGCAGCCGAACAGCTGATCGCATCTGCTTCCCTCATGCCGTGCCGACGGAGTCCAGGCAATGAACCTTCGACGAACCAGATTCCTGCTTCCCCTGGCGATGCTGCTGGCGAGCGTCACATCGGCTGCAGGGCAATCGTTCCGGGCCAGCTTTGACAAGGGCGTGAAAGCGGAGCACGCGGGCGGTCGGGCAGAGCCGTTTGTCAGCCGCGGCGTCGAGGTCGTGGAAGGCAAGTTCGGCAAGGCGGTGCAACTCGGCGCTGATGGGCACATCATCTACGCCGCCGAGCGCAACCTGTTCGCGCCGCGCGGGACGCTGGCTGTCTGGTGCCGGATACCCGCCCGCCCGGGGCCGCTCGACATCCAGCGCCTCGTCTTTGTCCAGTGCAAGGAGCGCGGCTACTGGAACTACCTGGCCACGCTGGAATGGCAGGAGTCCGCCTTCCGGGCCATGGTGTTTGACTATTATCACGGCCACGGCTGGCATGACCCGGACGCGCTGCCCGCTTTCACTGCCGGCGACTGGCATCATGTCGCCCTCGTCTGGGACCAGGCTCACGGGGTGAAGTTCTACCTCGACGGCAAGCTGCGCGGCTCGACCTGGGGCAAGCAGGCCTGGTGGGACCGGCCCGGTCCACATGCCATCCATCTGAGCTATCCCGGCGCGTCCTACGACGAACTGTGCATCTACGACCACCCATTGAGCGATGGTGAAGTGGCCCGGCTGGCCAGGTCCAATGACTGGCAAGTCCCGGCCGGAGCGCGGCCTCTGGACGAAGTTGCGCGTCAGCGCTTGCTGGACAGCGTCGGACTCGCGGGTTTTGAACATCTGCCGGTGATCACTGCGTCGTTGCCGGGAGCGCGGGAAGAGACCGTGATCCGCCAGGCCCGTGTCTCGCGCATCCTTGACGACAAGATTCCGGCGTGGAAAGTCATGGACGGGCGCATGGACCTTTTCTGGCCGGAGTGGCGGTCGCCGACGCTGGGGGACGTCGATTTCAGCGGCTCCGAAATCAGCGTCGCCTTTCAGCCGGGGCAGAAGCTGACACACATGGTCTTGCGCGGCATGGTGGGTGGTTGCCGGGTTTTGGGAGAGCGCGACGGCTATGTGAGCCGTGAGCCGATCGCGCAGGTTCCGGCCGGTCTGCACTTCGTCGCCGCCGAAAGATTGCCTGGCGGCTTGACAGGCTTGCGCATTCCGCGTCGCGACAAGATGAAGCTGCAGGAGATCGGCGTCTACGGCGTTGAAACTCGCAAGGTAGACGAGGATGCAAAGTCGTTGACTACCTCACTAACGGGGCCGGTAGACGTGGATGCCCTCGGCAGCCTGACCGGACAGATTCGCACGCGCTGCTTGCCGCATGAGCGTGTCGTCCTCGGCAAAGCAGGTCGTATGCCCACGGCTGCCGTCGCGGCCCTCACGCGCGTAAACTTCGCCACCGACCCCGCAGCCGAGACGACGCCGCTTGACGCCCTCATGCTGACGCTGACGTTTGTCGCGTCATGGAAGGAAGATGTGTGGTGGCTGCGCGTCCAGGACCCGAGCAATCCGCGACGAGATCTCATCAACCTTCCGGTGCGCATCGTCAATCCGACGCCCGGCAAGGAGGCCGTTGTCAATGTCGCGCTGGATTTCTGGGACATCATGCTTGAGGCCGGCTCGCACCTGTGGCTCGAATTGCTGCCGACGCAAGGCGTCACGCTGGTTCCAGGCGGGCAGTCCCGGCTTGCGCTCCGGCCCGGTCCGCGTGCCAGGGTGCTGGCCGAGTTCGCCGACACGCAGAGCCGGCTCGCCTTCTCGTACTGGCAGCTCGGCTCGGAAGGGGACGGCACGCACGGTTCGGACCCGAAGTCGCCGAGCTTCACGCTGCTGGGCGGCATCACGCAGAACCTGGAAATGAAGATCACGCTGGAGTGGGTGCTGCGGCACGCGCCGGAGCATCATCTCGCCAGGAACTTGTGGCGGATCACGCACGGCAAGCGTGGGAACGTGCCGGTGAAGCCGCGGCTTTACCCGGCAAACGCCCCGGAGTGGGCGGTCTGGGGACGCGAGTTGCTCGAGCGTTTCCGCACGATGTCGCACCACTGGGCCGACTGGCAAGGTCCCGACGGCCAGATCGGCGGTGGCTGGAACGACGACACCGATTTCCCGGGCGTCTTCATCTGCCTGCCGCTCCTGGGCGACACGCGCACGCAGTACATGTTCGAGCGCATCTACGACGGCGTGGAGAAAACCGGCTACCTGCGCAACGGCGTGGCCCGCTCGATTGCCGACACGCTGCACGCCGCCGATTTCCTGAGCTGGCGAGCTCACTTGATGTTATTCGATTACGGCGAGCCGCGGCATGTCGAGCGCGCCTTGACGTTGACTCGCGAATTGCACCGCTGGACGAAGCTGGACGCTAAGGGCCATCGTCGAGCGCTGACCAACCTTTTCAGCGAGGACGGCCCGACGCGGCGGCCGAAATCCATCGTGGATGACGGCGGGCTGGTCGGCCAGCTCGACGAGTCCCGCGACGAGAGCATCGCCCTGTTCCTGCGTGATCCGCTTTTCTGCGCCTGGTATGCTCGCAATCCGGCAGTGCTGAAGTTCCTGCGCGAGGTGGCGGAGGGGGACCACGCCCGCGCCGTCGCCGGCACGCGCCTCGGCCCCTACGGGGCGTATCCGTTCTACTCGTACTTCACGCTGTTCGGCGACCGCAAGTACATTGATGCGCCGGTGGATGCCGAGCTGCGCGACCGCTGGTCGCTGCCGATCTGGCGGCGGTTCGCCGAGCGTTTGCCCGATGGCAATCGCCACGACGCCGACATCATCCAGTCGGCGAAGCGACCAGGCGCTTTGGACGAGACCTTGACGGCCGCCTACGTGGCCGCCCGCGACAGAAGCTACCTGGTGCGCGCCCTGCGCGACGCATGTGAGAATCTGGAGGGCGGCTGGCAATTCCGCGGCGGCGAGGCCCGCGGCGCCAACGACCATTTCTGGGTCCCCGGACAAGCCGCGCTCGCGCAGATGTACCTGGGCAGCGCCATGACCTGGCTGCGGCCGGCCAGCATCATCCCGCCGCTGGCCGTGAGCTGGCGCGGGCTCGATGCCGGCGCCGCTGCCTTCGTCCTGGAGTCATCTGCAAAGAAACTCCGCGCCGCTGTCTATAACTTCGACGCCAAACCGCGCATATTGCACATGCGCACCTGGGAGCTGGAACCCGGCAAATACAAAATGCGGCAAGGTGTGGACGCGGACCAGAACGACCGGATCAACGGCGAGCCCGAAAGGCGCGAGGTTGTCCTGCGACGCGGCTCGTTCATCGAGCTGAATGCGCCGCCGGGGCAGGTGTTTCTGGTCGAGCTGGAGCAGACGCAAGCGCAACCACGTCCGGAACGGCTGCCGGACCTTGCGGTCGGGAAGGGCGACATGTTCTACGACAAGGCGACGGACCGGCTCAAGGTGGTCGTGCACAACATCGGCGCGGCAGCGGCCAAGGACATCGTCGTCCGCTTCGAGGATCCCGCCGGCAACCTTCTGTCCCGCCGTATCATCCCACACCTGGACGCGCCGCTCGACCTCGTGCCGAAGACCGCCGTCGTCTGGCTGCCGCAGCCGTTGCTGCACCGCGTTGACTACATCCAGGTCCGCGTCGATCCGGACGACCGCATCGCGGAGATCACGGAGGAGAACAACCGGATCGTGTGGAAACGATGAGGTTTCAACCGTGCGCGACCTGGCGTTTTTGCCGAGTCGCCGGAGAATCTATTTCCATTCGCGAACTGGCGCGATTAGAATCAACCTGTTCCTCCCGCCGGGTTGATACTCCATGATGGCTCGTTCGTTATTCACGGCTGTCTGTTTGTCTTGGACGACGGCAAGAGTCTGCGGCGATGAGCCGATAGACTTCGGCCGGCACATTCAGCCGCTGCTGGCGAAAAACTGCATCCGCTGCCACGGCCCCCGAAAGCAAGAGGGCGGCTTGCGGCTGGATGTGCGGCAGCGTGCCATGCGCGGCGGCGATTCGGGACCGGCAATCGTCAAGGGTAATGCAGGCGCCAGCCAGTTATTGCGCCGCATCGCTGCGGACGGTGACCAGCGCATGCCGCCTTCCGGACCGCCCCTCACCCAGGCGCAAAAGACACTGTTGCGACACTGGATCGAACAGCAGGCGCCCTGGCCCGATGAACTGGCTGGCAATGAAGAGCTGGACCGGCACTGGGCTTTTCGACCGGTGCGCGTGCCGCCGTTGCCACGATTTCCAGACCAATCCCGAGTCAGAAATGTCATTGACGTTTTCGTGCTTGCGCGGCTGCAGGCCAAAGGGCTGACATACTCCCCGGAGGCCGGCAGGACGACTCTGGTGCGGCGACTGCATCTCGACCTGATCGGCCTGTCGCCGGCGCCCGAGGAGGTCCAGGCATTTCTCGACGACCCTCGGCCGGATGCCTACGAGCGTCAGGTCGAGCGACTGCTGGCCTCTCCCCACTTCGGTGAGCGCTGGGGACGCCACTGGCTCGACCTGGCTCGCTTCGCCGAGAGCGACGGCTACGAGAACGACAATCTTCGTCCAGATGCCTGGCGCTTCCGTGACTGGGTCGTGCAGTCGATCAATCGCGATCAGCCCTTCGATCAGTTCACGGTCGAACAGCTTGCGGGCGATCTGTTGCCTGAGGCAACCGTGGACCAGAAGGTCGCGGCTGGCTTTCATCGGCACACCTTGTGGAACTCGGCCGCCTCGGCCGACAAGGAAGAGTTTCGCACGCTGGCAATCAAGGATCGGGCCGACACGACGGCTGCCGCCTGGATGGGCCTCACGCTCGGCTGCGCCAAGTGCCATTCGCACAAGTACGACCCGATCTCCCAGCGCGAGTATTACCAGCTCTATGCGTTCTTCAACAATACCGACAATCGCGATGTGGCCATTCCAGGCGGCCGGCTGATGACATTGGCCGCTGTGCAACGAGCGACGCACGTGCACAAGCGTGGCAACTTTCTCAGCAAGGGTGACGAAGTCAAGCCGGGCGTGCCGGCGTTCCTGCCAGCACTGCCGGCGCCGACAGGGCAGAAGAAATCTGCTGATCGTCTGGACCTGGCGCGATGGCTGACCGATCCTCGTCATCCGCTCACGGCACGTGTGGCCGTCAATCGATTCTGGCAGCATCTGTTCGGGCAAGGATTGGTGACGACGCCCGACAACTTCGGCGTGAACGGCCTTCCACCCAGCCATCCCGAATTGCTCGACTGGTTAGCTGCTGAGTTTGTGCGGCTGAACTGGAGTCGCAAGGCCTTGATCCGCACCATAGTCACTTCGTCCGCGTACCGGCAGTCGTCGGCGCTGCGCGACGACCTGACCAAGGCCGATCCTGGCAACGCACTCTTGGGCCGGCAGAATCGCTTCCGGCTCGAGGCGGAGATCATTCGCGATCTGGCCCTGGCTGCCGGCGGCCTGCTCGACCGACGGCTCGGCGGTGTCTCGATCGTGCCTCCCTATCCCGAAGGTTTCCTGGCCCAGCGCTTCACGAACGAAGCTCTCAAGATGCCGACCAGGCAGCACCATCGCCGCAGCATCTACATTCACGTGCAACGAACCCTGACACACCCGCTGCTTGCCGTCTTTGATGCCGCTGACGGCAACCAGCCCTGCCTGCGCCGCGACCGCAGTACCACGCCCATGCAGGCGCTGACGCTGCTCAACGATCCGGTGTTCGTGGAGTGCGCACAGGCTCTCGGCGGCAGGCTGCGTGTTGCGGCCGGGAATCGTGATAAACGACTGCGCTGGGCGTTTCAGCTGTGCACTGGACGGCCGGCCAATGATCGCGAAATGCTCATCTTGCGCGAGCTTGTAGACGTGCTGCGGGACAGTGGTGGCGAGGAGATGATCTGGTCAGGCGTTGCTCGCGTCCTGCTGAACCTGGAACACGGCATCATGCGCGAGTAGGGTGAAGCTCATGAATTTCGATCCTCACTTTCTGAGCGCGCGCCGGCAGTTTCTGACGCATGCTTGCGGCGGTCTGGGTGTGGCTGCTCTGGCCTCGTTGTTGCTTGACGACGGCCTGCGCGCCGCTCCGGAAGACGGCGCGGAACCATTGCGGCCGCGAGCGCCGCACTTCGAGCCGAAGGCGCGCAGCTGCATCTTCATCTTCCTGATCGGCGGCGTCAGCCAGGTCGATCTGTTTGATCGCAAGCCCGTGTTGCAGCGGCTGCACGGGCAGCGGATTCCCGAGTCGTTCCGCCAGGGCATTCGCCTCGGTCAGACGAATTTTCAGGCCCCATTGATGGGATCGCGCTACGGTTTTCGCCGTTACGGTCGCTGCGGCATGGAGATGTCCGAGCTGTTGCCGCATCTCGGCTCGTGCGCCGATGACATCACGCTCATTCGCTCGATGCATCATGAGGCCTTCGATCATGCCCCGGGCGAACTGGAACTGTGCACGGGCAAGGACATTCCCGGCCGGCCGACCATGGGTTCCTGGCTGATCTACGGGCTCGGCAGCGAATCCCGCAACCTGCCCGGCTACGTCGTGCTTCTGAACGGCCGTTCGCCCAAGGCCCGTAGCCTGGTCTGGGGCAACGGCTACTTGCCGGCGACCTACCAAGGCGTCTTGTTCCGCAACCAGGGCTCGCCGATCTTGAACTTGCAGACACCGCGGGGCACGACAGCGGCCATGCACCGCGCCCAGCTCGACGCGCTTCGCCGGCTCAATCAGCTGCATCAGCAGGAGACGCGTGATCCGCGTACTTCGGCCCAGATCGCCGCCTACGAGCTGGCCTTTCGCATGCAGTCGGCTGCCCCGGAGTTGATGGACCTGAACGGCGAGACGCGCGCGACGGTCGCATCGTACGGTGATGGCGACTTCGCCCGCAGCCTGTTGCTGGCGCGCCGGCTGGTGGAACGCGGCGTTCGCTTCGTCACCGTGACGCACCATGAGTGGGACCATCACGACAGGATCGCCGCCGATTTGCCCAGGGCTTGCCGGGAGATCGATCAACCCATCGCCGCGCTGCTGCACGACCTGAAGCGGCGCGGCCTGCTGACATCGACGCTGGTGGCTTGCGGTACGGAATTCGGCCGCACTGCCATCACCCAGGGCAACAACCTGGACAGTGCCGGCCGCGACCATCATCCACATGCCTTCTCCGTCTGGCTTGCCGGCGCCGGTGTCAAGGCTGGACAGGTGATCGGCGCCACCGACGAACTCAGCTGGCGCGTCACCGAGGACCCGGTCCACACCCACGATTTCCACGCCACTCTGCTGCACCTCTTCGGCCTGGACCACCGCCGCCTCACCTTTCGCCACCAAGGCCTCGACATGCGCCTCACCGATGTCGCCGGCCGCGTGGTGGACAAGGTCCTCGCGTGATCGGCGGCCCACCATTGGAGCAAGTCGACTTTCCCCGTAAGATCACGAGCGGGACGGCAGCGTTCGGCCCCACCACAAGGAATCTGTTTTCAGGACGAATCTCATGCCGCGCGTCTTCATCAGCGACAAGCTCGAAGCAACCGGGCTCGAACTGCTCCAGCAATCCGGCTTCGAAATCGATAACCGCCCGGGCCTGACCGGCTCGTCATTGCTGGAAGCGATGCGTGTCGCCGAGGGCATGGTGGTTCGCAGCGGCACGCAGGTTACTGCTGACTTGCTGCAAGATCCGGGCAAGCTGAAGGCCATCGTGCGCGCCGGCGTGGGGGTGGACAACATCGATGTTGCCGCCGCCACGCGCAAGGGCATCATCGTCATGAACACGCCGGGGGGCAACACCGTCAGCACGGCGGAGCACACCGTCACGCTGCTCATGTCGCTGGCGCGGCACATTCCGTTCGCCGATGCCAGCACCCGGCAAGGCAAGTGGGAACGCGGCAAGTTTGTGGGCACGCAGCTGGCGGGCAAGACGCTTGGCATCATCGGCCTTGGGCGCGTCGGCCGCGAGGTGGCTCGCCGGGCTTCGGGGCTCGACATGAAGGTCGTCGGCTTCGATCCGTTCCTGGCGCCGGAGCGGGCATCGCAACTCGGCATCGAGGCCATGGCGGACCTGGTTAGCTTGCTGCCGCGCTGCGATTTCCTCAGCGTGCACACACCGATGACCGCCGAGACGCGCGATCTGGTCAACGCACGCGAGCTGGCCATGATGCCGAAAGGGGCGCGGATCATCAACTGCGCTCGCGGCGGCATCATCAACGAGATCGCGCTGGCCGATGCGTTGCGCTCGGGCCACATCGCCGGCGCCGCCGTGGATGTGTTCGTCGAGGAGCCGCCGGCCGCCGATCATCCGCTCCTGAAGGCGCCCAACGTCGTCGTCACGCCGCACCTGGGGGCATCCACCGTGGAGGCCCAGGAATCGGTGGCCCGCGAGGCCGCCCAGCTGCTGATCGATTTCCTCGGCAAGGGCATCATCCAGTTTGCCGTCAACATGGCCGCCGTCGATCGCACCGAACTCGAAGAGCTGCGGCTGTACGTGGACATGGCCCGCCGGCTGGGACTCTTGCACGCCCAGATGTCGCAAGGCGCGATCCAGAAGGCCGTCCTCGGATATCGCGGTGAAATTGCCCGCCGCAGCACCAAGCTGGTGACGGCTGCGTTCACCGCCGGGTTGCTGGAGTATCGGCTCGCCCAGCATGTCAACATTGTCAACGCCGAACTGCTGGCCCGCGAGCGCGGCATCGAAATCGTCGAGCAATCGAGCGGCAAGAAAGGCGACTTCGGCACGCTGCTTCGCGCCGAGGTCTTCACCGAGAAGAAGAGCTACGTCGCAGCCGGCACGCTCTTCGGCAACCAGTATCTCCGTCTCGTCCAGCTTGGGCCGTACCACCTCGACACGTTCATGGACGGCATCCTGCTGCTGTTCACTCATCACGACGTGCCGGGGCTGATCGGCTTCATCGGCACCATTTTCGGCAAGCACCAGGTCAACATCGCCCAGATGACTGTCGGCCGGCAAGTGCCCGGCGGCGAAGCCATCGCCGTCTTGAACCTCGACAGCATGCCGCCCGAGGACGCCCTGCGCGAGGTGCGCGCGCATCCCAAGATCAGCAGCCTCAGCGTCGTGCAACTACCCAGGGCCGGGGAAATGCCGGCGTGGTTTGGATGAACCGACAAGTCTCCAACAGTTCCGCCACGCCGACAGCCGCCGCCGTGGGTTCTCCATTTACCTGGGTGCGGCATTTTGCGGTGCGCGTACACACCCACGCTCGTCCCTTGGCGGCTTCAACCCAGACCTACTGAGAGGCTGTCCGCCGCCGTTGTAACACCAAACGGAGTGGTCCACTCGGAACGAGACCGCGTCCGTTTTCCGGACAGCCACTCGGTAGCTTCACGCGGCCTGCCAAAATGGCAGGCGGGCACCTCGGCATTTGTAAAGGGACAAACGTAAGTCCTACCTCAAATCCACGCAGCATTTGAGCACACTGGCGGTTCGTGACATACATTTGCATGGGCCATTGCGCGGCCCCACGACCAGGGACGACCAGGGACGACCAGGGACGACCAGGGTGGCAAGTATGTTGGGGCGAATTTTTCTGGGGCGGTATGAAGCCGTGCGCCTGCTGGGCGAGGGGGGCATGGGGCGCGTCTATCTTGCCAAGCAGCTCGCCCTTGGCCGGCAGGTCGCCGTCAAGGTCATGCACGATCACATCGCGGCGGATCCAAAGTTTCGCGAACGCTTTCAACGCGAGACATTGCTGATGGCCCGGTTCCAGCATCCCTATGTGGTTGCGCTGTATGATGCGTCGGTCAACGACCCGCAGGGGCCGTGCATCGTGATGGAGTACATTCGCGGCATCACGCTGGACACCCTCTTGAAACGCAATGGGCGCCTCAGTCCCGCTCGCGCAGGCCGATTGCTCGGTCAACTCTGCGAGGCGCTGCAAGCTGCTCATGGTCAGAACATCGTGCATCGCGACTTGAAGCCGGCCAATCTCATGGTCGTCGATGGCGACACGCCTTACGAGAAGCTGAAGGTGATGGATTTCGGCCTCGCCAAGCTGCTCGTACAGAACCCATTCAAGTTGAAGAAGGCCAGCGACACCGGGGCGGACTTCGCGGTCGGCACGCCCGGCTACATCTCCCCCGAACAGGTACGCGGCGACGAGCAGGATCACCGCAGTGATCTCTACAGCGTCGGCGTCATTCTCTTTGAACTCCTGTGCGGCCGGCTGCCGTTCACCGGCGACCAGACGATGGACGTGATGCTGGCGCATGCGACCGAGTCGCCGCCGAGTTTCGAGTCCATCGGCGCTTCGGCGTGGGTGGCGCCGCCCATCGAACGCGTTGTGCAACGCTGTCTTGCCAAGAATCCGACCGAGCGACCGGCCAGCGCCCGCGACCTCGCCGAGCAATACAATGCTGCCCTGCTGATGGAACTGGAGCAAGCCGACGGTCAGCCGGCACACGTCGTCGTCAATGAACCGCCCGCGTCAGCGCCGTCAGCGCCGAAACCGGCCAGCGCCCCCGTCAGGCAAGTCGATCCATATGAAGTCGTGCACGAGATGGAGGCCTGGATGCCGGAGGCCATCGCATCATACAAGTTGCGCGGCTTCGTGCAAGATGTCGGTGGCGAGGTCGTGGAAAGCCTGCCGGGACTCATCCGTGTGCGCCTGGGCGGCAAGGGAAGTGTCTATCACCTGTCGCCCGGCCCGTTTTCCTGGCTGGGGCTGGGCAAGCAAGTCGGGCTTGTGAACATGGACCTGCACCTGGAGCGCAGCACCGCGCAATTGCAAAACCGCCTGCGCATCACCGTCAAGATGCGGCCGCCGGACAAGAGCCTGGCCACCAACCCCACCTGGCGGGCCCGCGCCAGCCGCATCTTCTGTGACCTCCGTGCCTATCTCGTCGGCGATTCGGTGGAATCGACGTGACTTGTTGCGTTTCAGCGTCGGCACGGCGCCCGGCCTCAGAACAGATCTGCCGGATCGGCGGTTTGCACCTTGCGCATCGCCAGCAACCCGGACGCGACGCACATGCCGAGGGCCAGCAGGAACACGGCGAGCGCACGTCCGGCGGTCATCCAGATCGGCAAGCCGATGGACGTGGCCGCCAGACCGTAAAGCGTGTAGGCCAGCAGCAGTCCCGGCACGTAGCCGATGACGGCGTACAGCAACGCTTGCTGTACCACCAGCCAGGACAGGTAGGCAGGTGAGTAGCCCATGGCCTTGAGCGTCGCATACTCCGGATAGCGATTGGTGATGTCGCTCGACAGGACCTGGTAGACGAACACCATACCGACGACCAGAGCGACGACGACGCCGAAGGTGAAGATCTTGCCGACGGCGGTTTTTTCCACCCAGAAGCGCGTCTCCTTGTCGAGTAGCTGCCGGCGCGTGAGCACGCGAATCTCGTCATTGGGCATTTGCAAGCGCCCCAGCGCCGCCGCGACATCCTCCGCGCAGGCGCCGGGAGCGAACTTGATGAGCCCCACGCTGACGCGGTCGAGCGGGTAGCCGCCGAACACGTCCGAAAAGGTGCGGTCGCTCATGACCACGAGGCCATCGGCGCCGTAGCCCGTGCCGATGGTGAACTTGCCGGCGACGCGAATGCGGCCCGCGCCCAGGTCCGTCTCAACCTGGATGTCCCGTTCGCCGAAGTACTTTCGGGTCTGCGTGTCGATGAGCAGGCTGCCCTGCACTTTCAGGAGATCGAGTTGCCGATTGATGGCGGGATCGCACAGCACATGGTTGTTGAGATCGAAGCCGACGACCATGATGCTGCGGCGCCGCCCGTGGCGCGTGGCGTCGTCATCGACGATTCGCCACAGATTGCCGCTCACATAGACCGGCGCGACGCGCTCGACTCCTGGAACGGACAAAAACTGATCCAGCCTGGGCCGCGGAAAGCTCGAGGCGCGACTCACTTCCATGTAGTCGGCCGACACGATCGCCGCATCGAAATCAAACTTGTCGAGAAGGATGACGGCCGCCGTCTGTGCCGAGGCCAGGAAGCCGAGCTGCATGAAGACCAGCAGCACGGCAAAGGCCACTCCGGCCAGCGCCACCGCGGTCCGCAAGCGCTGGTGCAGGAGGTTCAGAACGGTCAGTGGGATATTCATGCTGTCTGGCTACTCAACGGCGATCTTGACCGTGACCTGGTGATGGATGAGCTTGGCCGCCGCGCCAGTGGACGACGGATCGAGCAAGATTCGGACCTCGACGATGCGTTGATGCACCTGGGCCATCGGATCGATGTCGCGCACCCGCCCCTGTCCCACCATGTTCGCCTTTTCATAGACCGACCCGCTCAGCTTGCCGGTCAGAGCGCGACTCTCGATGGTGGCGGCCTGGCCGGGTTTGACCAGCCCGGCGTCGGTCTCGTAGACCTCGGCAACGACGATCATCTTGCTGACGTCGGCCATCTGCATGATCGGCTGCTGCCCGCCCACCAGTTCGCCGCGCCGCGCCAGGACCTTGAGGATGCGGCCGTCCGATGGCGCCACTAGCGTTGCTTCACGCACCTTGGCCTGTGCCAGCGTCACCTTGCTTTCGAGCAGCGGAATGGAGATATCGCGCAGCGAACTGTCTCGGTCTGTCTTGGTGGCGGCTTCCTGGGCCTGGGCGGTCTCGAGATTCAGTTTCTGCGTGGCCTTGATCTTTGCCAGCTTCTGCTGGGCGCTTGCCAGCTCGGTCTGCGCCGTCGCCACGCCAAGCCGCTGATGATCCAGCTCCTGCTGCGACACGCTGCTGTTCCTGAGTCGGGCCAGGTCCTCCTGGACAAACTCCAGCTTTTGCTTGAGATAGGCCACTTGCGTCGCCTGCAGCTGCTCATCGAACGACTCGCGTGCTTGCGCGATGCGTAGCTTGTCGAGCGCCAGCTGTGCGTCGGCTTTCTGATTGATCGAGGCACGCTTTTTCTGGGCATCGGCCAGCTGCTCCCGGGCCATCGACGATTCCAGCTTGCGGATGTCATGGCTCTCCAGCAGGGCTAGCTCGGCGTTCTTCTTCACGTCGGCGCCCTCCGCGACCAGGATGGTCTTAACGACATCGGGAAAGGGCACGCCGAGGTTGAGCACGCCGCCCTTGGGCTCGATGCGGCCCAGCGCGCTGACCAGGGTGCGGTCCTTGGCGCTTTTTTCCGGGGCGCAGTCGTCGGCGGCACGTGGCAGGAACATGTACACCGCCAGCGCGCCCAGGATCGCGCCGCCGACAACCAGCGCCCCCGCATAGGCAAGGCCACGAGGTGTGGACTTCTTGTTGGCTTCCACGATGTCCCTCCAGGCAAGGACTCCCCAGGCAAGGCAACGCCAGGCCGCGATAATTGCAACACTTGATCTTACTTGGAAGAACCTGCCGTTCGCAAGCAGTCAACCATTGCGTTCTGGCAAAGGCATGCCGGAGTTGCCGCGGATGCCGGTTGCACCGGAGATGGCGTCATTTTTTTGATGAGCCCCTTGACGCGGTGGGGTACTTGTGCATATCATTAAGCTTGCCCGAGTATCTCGGGATTTTTGGATCTTTGACAATTCGTATGCACCTTTTATAGCCAATGCGAGGTTGTGGACCCGCCTGTCAGGCGGCGACGCAATCTCGCGACAGCATTTCATGGGCAGCAATTCGGCGCAAGCTGGTTGCTGGTTTTGAGATAGCTGTCACGATTTTTTGAGTCGTTGCCTTTTCAGGCGATCACAAGCTTTTCAAGCGGTCAGTCGACGTTGACGAGCGTCGGTGCGCAAGCCCGGCGTGAGCTTTCGTGCTGGCCAAGATTGGTTTTTCAAGCGACAGCCGTCTGCGGCTGAATGCTGACAGCTGTCTGCTGAAAGCTAATATTTTTGAAGGGTTTGATTCTGGCTCAGAACGAACGTTGGCGGCGTGGATTAGGCATGCAAGTCGAACGAGAACCAGCTTTGTAGCAATACCGAGCTGGGGAAAGTGGCGAAAGGGGCAGTAATGCATGGGTAACCAACCCCGGGGACCGGGATAGCCATTCTAACGAGTGGGTAATACCGGGCGATGTAGCCGAGACGCATGTCTTGGCTATGAGATGAATTTCGCCTCGGGACGGGCTCATGTGGTATTAGCTAGTTGGTGGGGTAACGGCCTACCAAGGCTCAGATGCCTAGCTGGTGTGAGAGCACGACCAGCGCCACTGGCACTGAGACACTGGCCAGACACCTACGGGTGGCTGCAGTCGAGGATTTTCGGCAATGGGCGCAAGCCTGACCGAGCGACGCCGCGTGCGCGACGAAGGCCTTCGGGTTGTAAAGCGCTGTCGGGGGGGAGAAAGCCGCAAGGTTGATCTATCCCCGGAGGAAGCACGGGCTAAGTTCGTGCCAGCAGCCGCGGTAAGACGAACCGTGCGAACGTTGTTCGGAATCACTGGGCTTAAAGGGCGCGTAGGCGGTTCATCAAGTCAGGGGTGAAATCTTTCGGCTCAACCGGAAAAGTGCCCCTGATACTGATGATCTCGAGGGAGGTAGGGGTCCGCGGAACTTCTGGTGGAGCGGTGAAATGCGTTGATATCAGAAGGAACGCCGGTGGCGAAAGCGGCGGACTGGATCTCTTCTGACGCTGAGGCGCGAAAGCCAGGGGAGCAAACGGGATTAGATACCCCGGTAGTCCTGGCCCTAAACGTTGGGTACTAGGTTGCGGACTTGACATGGGTTCGCAACCGAAGCAAAAGTGTTAAGTACCCCGCCTGGGGAGTATGGTCGCAAGGCTGAAACTCAAAGAAATTGACGGGGGCTCACACAAGCGGTGGAGCATGTGGCTCAATTCGAGGCTACGCGAAGAACCTTATCCTGGGCTTGACATGGTCGAAGTAGCTCCGATGAAAGTTGGAGCGGCCGGTATCCAATCCGGAGACGATCACAGGTGCTGCATGGCTGTCGTCAGCTCGTGTCGTGAGATGTCGGGTTAAGTCCCATAACGAGCGAAACCCTTGCCCTTAGTTGCTACCCGAAAGGGAGGACTCTAGGGGGACTGCCGGTGTTAAACCGGAGGAAGGTGGGGATGACGTCAAGTCCTCATGGCCTTTATGCCCAGGGCTGCACACGTGCTACAATGCCGCGAACAAAGGGAAGCAAACCCGCGAGGGGGAGCCAATCCCAAAAAACGCGGCCCAGTTCAGATCGCAGGCTGCAACTCGCCTTCGTGAAGTTGGAATCGCTAGTAATCGCAGGTCAGCAACACTGCGGTGAATGTGTTCCTGAGCCTTGTACACACCGCCCGTCAAGCCACGAAAGGGAGGGGCGTCCGAAGTCGCCGTGCCAACCGCAAGGAGGCAAGCGCCGAAGACGAAACTCCTGATTGGGACTAAGTCGTAACAAGGTAACCGTAGGGGAACCTGCGGTTGGATCACCTCCTTTCTAAGGAAGATCTTAGAAGTCCAAGACTTCACGGGTCTTGGATATTCATGTCCCACACCACGCATCGGCTGGTGCACGCGAATTGGCTAGATAAACCCCGCCGGGTCGAAAGATCCGGCGGGTTTTTTTGTTCTTGTTCCCCCTGACTTGCCGACATGGAAATCGGCCAGCGCCGCGCCGCCGGACTCGCCGGCTCGCCTGTTCACCTCGCTCGGTTTTTTCCAGGATTTTCTTGCTCTCCCCTTCCCGGCCGTTTATAGTGATCTCTTCAACGGAAACGCAATCATTAGAAGAGATTAAGGCCGCCCCAGCGCCATGTGCCGGCTTCTCTCCTTGGAGTTTCATTCCAACACGCTACATGGGAGTCTTCCGATGCCGCAGCGGAACTGGTGGCGGAGGCTGTGTCACGATTTCCTCTCGCGCTCGAGGCGAACTGCGCGGCGGACTGGCCGGGTTCATCCCCGCTTCGACTATCTCGAGAGCCGGCTGGCGCCGGCCAACCTCTCCAACGTCGTACCAATCATCTCCAACTCCACCCCCGTCGAGGGGGAATGGGTCAGCGTGAGCGTGCAGTTCGATACCGATGCGCTCATCACCGGCGAAGGGAGCGGCGATAGCTACGACATCGAGTTTCGACTCAACGGCAACGTCTTCGTATTCAACAATCTCACCCTGGGATATGACCAGGGTACGACGACCCAGACCTTCAATCTCACGCCCGGCTTCTGGTCGCTTCGTCCCGGCACCAACACACTGGAGGTCATTCTCAATCCGAACGGCGACCTGACCGAGACCAACTCGGGAGACAACAGCGGCACGCTCAACATCACGCCGAGCGCGCCCACGACGTTGCCGCAGAGGCTGATCCTGCCGTTCGCGGAGGAGCAAGCGAACTTCCTGAGCATCGTCAATTACGCCGATACCCTGCCGACGAGCACGGCAATGGATTTTCGCGGCGGAGGATTCGTCAGCAACAACAACCCGGGATTTGAAATCCGGGGTGGGACTGCCACGCAGATGGATAGCGGCTTGCTCATGTACGCCGCCGCCGCCGGCACCGTGAGCGCGTTTTCAGACGTCTCCCCGTTCGGCAGGGCGGTGACGATCGATCTGGGCAACGGCTGGACCATGATTCAGGCCGGCTTGCACAGCGATGGGGCCACGGTACGCGTCGGCGACACCGTGGCCCAGGGGCAGATTCTCGGCTATCTGGGCAATAACTTCGGCAACACCGAAACGCGCGTGCGCGTCGAACTGCGTTACAACAACATCACCGTTGATCCGTTCCAGAACATCGCCGCCTATTTCGCCGATCCCGTGCCGGTCTACCAGGGGGACCAGGCCTCGCGGTCCAAGGCTTCGGGGATCAGCAACGACAATGCCGATCTCGCGGTCGGTCCCTCATCGAAGACCGTGTTCGACATGGCGGAGTCCGACGACGTCTGGTTCTGGACGCGCATATCGCACCTGGATCCAGGCGATCAGCTGGTGACGCGCTGGTATCGCCCGGACGGTACGCAGCACAGTCAGGCCACGTTCACGGCCAGCATTCTGGAACGGAATGGCTTTTACACCTGGACTCTGGCGCCGTCGGCGTGGAAGTCGCAGCTGGGCAAGTGGGAAGTGGCCGTCACGCTGGCCGGCCAGGAACTGGCACGGCAGAGCTTCCAAGTCGTGAACACCGGCGCCGTCCCCGAAATTCTCGTGCGCGACAGCGTCGGCAACTTGCTCCCGAGTGGGCGGACAAACTCCATTCTTTACCCCACGGTATCCCAGTTTGGTGCTGCAGCCGACGAGACGTTCAGCATCCAGAATCACTCGAGCGCGCCGTTGAACATCACTAACATCGAGGTGCCGCCCGGTTTCTCGCTGGTCGGCGCGATACCAACCGTCGTGAACGGCAACTCGAGCGCCACGTTCACGGTTCGCCTCAACTCATCCGTGGAAGGCTACAAGTTCGGCGCGGTCCGGATTCTCTGCGATGACGCCGACGAAGGCGTCTACACGTTCAATATTCGCGGCCGCGTCACGGGCAGCGCCGCTGCCGCCGCGCCGGACATTTTCCTCGCCGGGGATGCGCTCGTCTACCAGGTCGGCAGTCCGGCCATCCTCATCAATCCCCTCGCCCTGGTCAACGACACGGCGCCCAACGACTTTGACGGTGGACAGATCATCATCGAGTTTGCGTCCGGCGGTCAGCCCGGCGACAGGCTGGCCATTCGCAATGCCGGCGGCGTGCCCGGACCGGGAGAGGTGAGCCTTAGTGGCAGCAACGTCCTTTACGAGGGCAACGTGGTTGGCTCCTTCACCGGCGGGAACAGCACCGTGCCCCTGACCATCACGCTGAATAGTTCTGCCGACCTGGCCGCGGTCCAGGCCATCGTGCGCGCCGCCCTTTACTCGAACGTGGACTATTTCAGCACCGCGCCGCGCTACATCCGCTTCACCGTCATCGACGGCAGCGGCAACGTCAGCAACTATCCGTACCAGGTCATCGTCACGGACGTGAAGGCGCAGCTGCCCGGCGTCGTCACCGGCGTGCCGTTTTCCAGCGCTGTGGTCGTTCACAACCCTGCCAACAGCGTGCGCTCCGTGGCGGCGGGGGACATCAACGGCGACGGCGACATCGATCTTGTAGCCGCCTCATTCGGCAGCGACCTGATCGCCTGGTACGACCGCAACGCGGCCGGCAACTACACGCGCCGCACCATCAGCAACGCTGCCGACGGCGCTCATTCAGTAACCCTGGCCGATTTCGACGGCGACGGCGATCTGGACGTCGCCTCTGCCTCTTACCTTGACAACAAGATTGCCTGGTACCGCAATAACGGCGGCACCACGCCGACCTTCAACCTGCTGACGATCTCGACCACGGCTGATGGCGCCACGTCCGTCTTCGCCGCTGACGTGGACGGCGACGGGGACATGGACATCGTTGCAGCTTCCTACCTCAACGACACGATTGCCTGGTACCAGAACGATGGAGCAGCGGCGCCCGCTTTCACGCTGATCACGATCTCGACCACGGCCGATGGCGCCCGTTCCGTGTTCGCCGCCGATCTCGACGGCGACGGCGACATGGACATCGTGTCCGCTTCTTATCTGGATAACAAGATTGCCTGGTACCAGAACGACGGCAACCAGAACTTCACGCTGCGGACCATCTCGTTGACGGCGCTTGGCGCGACGTCCGTGTTTGTGGCCGACGTGGATGGCGACGGGCACCTGGACATCCTTTCCGCATCTGCCGGCGACGACAAGATTGCCTGGTACCGGAATAACGGCGCCGCCAATCCAGTCTTCACGCTCTACACCGTCAGCCTGGGCGCGGACGGGGCCAGCGGCGTCTTCGCGGCGGACATCGACGGCGACGGCGACATGGACATCGCTTCTTCCTCGCGTCTCGACGATTCCATCAAGTGGTACGAGAACAACGGACTGCAGAACTTCACCGAGCGGGTGATCACCAACACGGCCGACGGCGCCTTCGCAGTCATCGCCGTCGATGCCGATCGTGACGGCGACATGGACATCGTCGCGGCTTCGGCGACCGACAACACCGTTGCCTGGTACCGCAACGAGACAATCCACCGCTCGGCGCTGCTGAACACGACAGCCTCCATAGGCAGCAGCGTGGACGGCGCCATTTTTGTCACGACCGCCGACGTGGACCGCGACGGTGACATGGACGTGATTTCCGCTTCCTTGCACGATGACAAGATCGTCTGGTACCGCAACGATGGCAACGGCAGCTTTTCGCCGCGGGTTGTGTCCACGACAGCCAACGGCGCCACTTCGGTGGCGGCCGTCGATCTGGATGGCGACGGCGACATCGACCTGCTCTCGACTTCCTTCTACGACAACAAGCTCGCCTGGTATCGCAATGACGGCGCCCAGAATTTCACGCTGGTCACCATCACGGCCATCAGCGCCGAGACTGCCGGCGCCATCTCGGTTGTTGCCGCCGACGTCGATGGCGACGGCGACATGGACATTGTTGTCGGCTCTTTCGAGGACGACGAGGTCTCCTGGTATGAGAATGACGGCGCCGCCAACCCGACCTTCACCAGACGCACGATCACAACGACTGCTGACGGTGTGCGCATGGTCATTGCCGTCGACCTGGATCGTGACGGCGACATGGATATCGTCTCCGCCTCCTACAACGACAACAAGATTGCCTGGTACGAGAACGACGGCACGCAGAACTTCACGCGTCGCACCATCACCACGGCCGCCTTCGGCGCCATGTCCGTGGCGGCCGCCGACATGGATCGGGACGGCGATATCGATCTGGTGATCACGGCGGCGGGCGATAACACCGTGCAGTTCCTGCGCAACAGCAACATGACCTTCACCTCGTTCATCATCGGCACGCCAAGCAACCCGCGCTCGGCCGTGCTGGCCGACATGGACGGCGACGGCGACCTGGACATTGTCGTCGCCTCGGTCAACGACAATACGGTGGCCTGGTACGAGAACGAGGGCACCAGCAATCCGGCGTTCGCCACCCAGCACATCGTCTCGAACAGCGTGCTGGGCGCCATTTCCGTGGCCGCCGCCGATCTCGACGGCGACGGCGACATGGACATTGTCTCGGCCGCTTATTTCGGTGATGCCATCGCCTGGCACGAAAACCGCGGCGGGCAGTTCCGTCTGACCACCACCAGCACTGCCCCCGTCGGCATCTCCCAGGGGCAGATGGACGACGTCCTGAAGATCGTCATGACGCACAATGGCCGACTTAACGACCATGACGCGGAACTGACCAGCCTCAGCCTGCTCTTTGATGACGGCGCTAACCCGCTGAGCAGCGCGGCGGCCAACGCCCTCATCGAGAATGTGTTCATCTACCGCGATACCGGTGGTGTGGGCTCCGGCACGTTCCAGGCGGGAACCGACACCCTGGTCGCCACCGTCAGCGACCTGGATCTGCTCCTCGGCGTGCAGAGAATCACCTTCGCGGACGGCGACCCGAACGTGCGCGTGCCATTCGCCAGCGGGCCGGTGACGTTCTTCGTCGTGGTGGAGTTGACGGCCGACGCCACGCAGCAGCTGCCAAGCGAGTTTCGCATCACGCACCTGACGACATCCACGAGCACGGCCGAGGACCGGGACGCCGATCTGCCGTTGCGACTTGAGTTCGTGGCCAACTTCACCAGTCCGCTGGTCGATGCGCTGGAGGTCCCGGCCATCACGAGCGCCGACAACGTCACCTTCACGGTGGACGTGCTTGATACCTTCACGGTCACCGCCACCGGCGGGCCGCCGCCGACATTCACGCTGGGCGGCGATGCGCTGCCCGGTGGCGTCAGCTTCGTCGACAACCTCGACGGCACGGCGACCCTGTCCGGAACGCCGACAGGTCTCGTGGCCGGTGTTTACAACCTCACGATCACGGCCAGCAACGGCGTCAATCCGGATGATGTGCAGAACTTCACGCTCACCGTGGACCCGGGTGCGGTTGCACAGGTCAGCTTCATCCAGCAGCCAACCAACACGGCCGCCGGCGCGACCATCTCGCCTTCCGTGACCGTGCAACTCGAGGACCAGTACGGCAACGACATCAGCCAGTCCGGCGTCGATATCAACCTGGCGCTCATCCTCGGCACCGGCCCGCTCAACGGCACATTGACCAGGCAGACCAATGCCGGCGGCCTGGCCACGTTTGACAACTTGAGTCTCAACTTGACCGGCACGAAGCAGCTGCAAGCCACCAGCACGGGGTTGGCCTCCGAGGACAGCAACACCTTCGTCATCGGCGCCGCCGCGGCAACGCAGCTTGTCTTTGTCCAGCAGCCTACCGATGCCGTCGCGGGAGTCGCCATCAGCCCGTCGGTCACCGTGCAGCTTCTCGACCAGTTTGGCAATTTGGCCAACCAGGCCGGAGTGGACATCACGCTGTCGCTGCTCACCGGCAGCGGCACGCTGAGCGGGACCGTGACGCGGGCGACCAATGCCAGCGGCCTGGCCACCTTCAACGATCTGAGCATCAACCTCGTCGGCACCAAGAGCTTGCAGGCCACGAGCAGCGGGCTGACGTCGGCGACCAGCAACAATTTCGTCATCAGCGCCGCGCCCGCCAGCCAGGTGGTCTTTGTCCAGCAGCCGACCGACACGACCGCGGGAAACAACATCAGCCCCGCCGTCACCGTGCAGGTGCAGGATCAGTTCGGCAACAACGTGAGCCAGTCAGGCACGTCCGTGACCGTGTCGCTGAATTCGGGGACCGGGCCGCTGCAAGGCTCGCTGACGCAGACCACGAATGCCAGCGGATTGGCCACGTTCAACGACCTGCGAATCGACGTCATCGGCGCCAAGACGCTGCAAGCCGTCAGCTCCGGCTTGAACTCCGGAAACAGCAGCAGTTTCACAATCAACGCTGCCGCCGCGACCAACCTGGTCTTCATTCAGCAGCCGACCGACACCGCGGCGGGCAGCACGATTCCCAACATCACCGTGCAGATTCGCGACGCCTTCGGCAACAACGCCAGCCAGTCGGGCACCGGCATCGGCATCTCGCTCATCTCCGGCAACGGGACGCTGGCGGGGACCACCACGCAGCTCACCGACGCCAATGGCCTGGCCACCTTCAGCGGCCTGAGCATCAACCTCGCTGGCTTGAAGACGCTGCAAGTCGCCAGCACCGGCCTGGGAACGACCGACAGCAACCAGTTCACGATCAACCCCGGTGCCGCCACGGAGGTGGTCTTCGTGCAGCAGCCGACGAACACAGTGGCCGGCGACAACATCGCCCCGGTGGTTACTGTCCGGCTCCGCGATCAGTTCGGAAACAACGTGACCCAGTCGGGCGTCACCGTGAACATGGCCTTGTTGACCGGGACGGGCACGCTGCTCGGCACGACCGCACAGGACACAGTCGGCGGCATCGCGACTTTCAGTGACCTGCACATCAACATCGCCGGCACCAAGTCGCTGCAAGCCAGCAGCACCCTGCTCACCTCGGCAACGAGCAACACGTTCGATATCACGGCAGCGGCCGCCAGCCAGCTGGGCTTCGCACAGCAGCCGACCAACACCGTCGCCGGCAATGTCATCAGCCCCGCCGTCACCGTGCAGGTGCAGGACCAGTTTGGCAACGCCGTCAACCAGTCGGGCACTACGGTTGCCTTGACCCTGGGCGGCACCGGGACGCTACTTGGCACGACGTCGGTCGCTACCAACGCCAGCGGCGTGGCCACCTTCAACGACTTGCAGATCAACACGGCCGGCACCAAGTCGTTGCAGGCCGACAGCGGCGGTCTGACCTCGGCGACCAGCAACAACTTCGACATCACGGCCGCCGCCGCCAGCAAGGTCGTCTTCGTCCAGCAACCCACCGATACCGACATCTTCGTCGCCATCAGTCCGGCCGTCACGGTGCAACTACGCGACCAGTTCGACAACGACGTCGCTCAGTCGGGGACCAGCGTGGACATGGTCCTGTCGTCCGGCACGGGCACGCTCGGCGGCACGACAACCCAGACCACCAACGCCTCGGGCCTGGCGACCTTCGGCAACCTGAGCATCGATGCAGGCGGCACCAAGAGTCAGCGCGCCGACAGCGGCGGTCTGACCTCGGCAACCAGCAACTCGTTCTTCATCAATATCCCGCCCACGCAGGTGGACTTTGTTGCGCAGCCGACCGACACCACGGCCGGCAATATCATTGCACCGGTCACGGTCCAGCTCAAAGACCATGCCGATGCCAACGTGGCCCTGGCGGATGTCAGCATCACGGTCTCCCTGTTTTCCGGCAGCGGCACGCTGCTCGGCACGCTCACGCAACTCACGGACGCCAGCGGCCTGGCGACATTCAACGACCTGCAGATCAACGTCGCCGGCACCGGCAAGGTATTGCGCGCCACGAGCGGCGGCCTGACCGCCGACGACAGCACCTCGTTCACGATCAACGCTGCCGCCGCCACGCAGGTTGTCTTCGTGCAGCAGCCGACGGACGCCATCGCCGGCAACGTGATCGCGCCCGATGTGACCGTTCAGCTTCGCGACCAGTTCGGCAACAACGTGACGCAGAACGGTGTCAATGTGACCGTCACGCTCGAAACCGGCGCCGGACCGCTCATGGGCACGACGACGCAAGCCACCGTCAACGGCGTGGCGACCTTCGACGACCTGAAGTTCGAGGCGGCCGGCGCCAAAACGCTTCGCGCCAGCGCCGGCCTGACGGACGCCACTAGCAGCAGCTTCACCATCAGCCCGGACGGCGCCAGCCAGCTTGCCTTCGTGCAGCAGCCGACCAATACTTCCACAGGCACGACCATCGCGCCGCCGGTGACGGTCCAGCTTCGCGACCAGTTCGGCAACGACGTCGCCCAGGGCAGCACCAGTGTCACTGTTGCGCTCAATTCGGGAACGGGCACGCTGCTCGGCACGCTCACACAGGACACCAACGGATCCGGAACGGCGACCTTCAATGACTTGAGCATTGTCGAGACCGGCTCGAAGACGCTCAATGCTGCCAGCGGCGCGCTGACAGGAGCCACCAGTGCTTCATTCCACATCAGCGCCCCGGCGACCAGCGTCGTCTTCATCCAGCAGCCCACTGATACCATGGCCGGCAACACCATCGCGCCGGTCACCGTACAGCTCCGGGACCAGTTCGGCACCGATGTCATGCAGGCGAATATCAGCGTCATGGTCTCGCTCGTAAGCGGCACCGGCACATTGCTGGGCACGACTACGCAGTTGACAGACGTCAACGGCCTGGCCACCTTCAGTAACCTGCAAATCAACACGGCCGGCGGCGGCAAGAATCTGCGCGCCGACAGCGCCGGCTTGACCGGAGTGGTCAGCACCAGCTTTGCGATCACAGCCGCCGCCGCTAACAAGGTCGCCTTCGTGCAACAGCCGACCAGCACGACGGCGGGCGCCAACATCACACCCGCCGTCACCGTGCAGCTCCGCGACCAGTTCGACAACAACGTGACCCAGGCCGGTGTCGATGTCATCATGTCGCTCAGCGCCGGTAGCGGCACGCTGCTGGGCACGCTCACGCAGTCCACCAACGGCTTCGGCGTGGCAACGTTCAACAACCTGCACATCCATGTCGCGGGGGCCGGCAAGATGTTGCAAGCGTCCAGCACCGGCCTGGCATCGGCGGGCAGCAACGCCTTCACCATCGGCGCCGCGGCGGCGACGCAGCTCGTGTTTGCGCAACAGCCGCCCCTCAACGCGCTGGCCGGCGCGTTCCTCGCTCCTGCCGTCGTCGTGCAACTCCAGGATCAATTCGGCAACAATGCCAATCAGGCGGGCGTCACGGTCAACCTGGGCCTCGTCGGGTCCGGCACGCTGTCCGGAACAACGTCGCAGGTCACCAGCGCCGCAGGGACGGCCACTTTCGGCAACCTCAGTGTCAACCTGCAGGGCGCCAAGTCGCTGCAGGCGACCAGCGGCGGCTTGACGGGCGCGACCAGCACCGGCTTCAACATCAATGCCGTTGCCGATCGTGTCGAATTCACGCTGCAACCGACCGGCACGACGGCCGGCGTTGTCATGCCTCCGGTCACCGTGCAGCTCAAGGACCAGTTCGGCAACCTCATCAACCAGGCCAACGTGGCCGTCAACCTGGCCATGATTGCCGGCGACGGCACGTTGATCGGCACGTTGACACAGCTCACCGATGCTGTCGGCGTGGCCACCTTCACGGACCTGCGCATTCACACTGCCGGCATCAAGACGCTGCGGGCGTCGAGCGCCGGCCTGTTGTTTGCCCACAGCGCGGATTTCAACATCACCGCGGCTGCCGCCCAGAAACTCGCTTTCCTGAACCAGCCGAGAAACGTTCGGGTCGGCACGGCCATGCCGCCGGTGATCGTCCAGCTTCAGGACGAATTCGGCAACGCCGTCGCCCAGGGTGGAGGGACCGTCAAGATCACTCTCATCTCCGGCGGGCAGAGGCGCATTTACACAACCAGGACCAATTCGGCCGGTCAGGCGGTGTTCCGTAACCTGGTGCCGATGCGTCGCGGAAACGGACGCCTCGTGGCCCAGAGCGCCGGCCTGCTCACCGCCGTCTCGAACCGGTTCCAGGTCCTGCTCAACCCGAATTTCCCGTGGCTGTGAGCTTCGTGGGACAACTGGCTCGCCCGTCCGCGCCAGGCATCGATGGCGCCAGTCACATTCGCGGCGGGCGAATTACGCCAGGAGCGCGCGCATGACCTGGCCGCGGTCCATGTCCAAACGTTGCTGGCCGGGCACTTCAAGTCGTGCGGGGTCCAGGCCCATCAGGTGCAGGATCGTCGCGTGCAGGTCGGTCACATAGTGCCGCTGCTCGACGGCGTGAAAGCCGAGTTCATCGGTAGTGCCGTGGACGATGCCCTTCTTGATGCCGGCGCCGGCCAGCCAGATCGAAAAGGCGTGGATGTGATGGTCGCGGCCGGTGCGAACCGTGTCGTCGGCCGGCCCACAGGGCGTGCGGATGTCGATGTTCGGCGTGCGCCCCAAACTCGGTGGCCCAGACGACCAGCGTCCGCTCGAGCATGCCGCGGCGCTTCAGGTCCCTGAGCAGGCCGGCGATGGGGCGGTCCACCTGGGCGCACATGCGCGGATGCGTTTCGCGCAGGCTCTCGTGGGCGTCCCAGTCGCCGCTATCGTTCTCCGGATTGCCGCCATGGTAGAGTTGCACAAAGCGCACGCCGCGCTCGACCAGTCGTCGAGCGAGCAAGCATTGCCGGCCAAACGGGCGCGTGACGGGATCGTCGAGTCCATAGAGCGCATGGGTCCCGGCCGTCTCGCCTGCCAGATCGACCGCCTCCGGAAGAGCCGATTGCATGCCGAAGGCCGTCTCGTAAGAGCGGATGCGTGCGGCCAGTGCGGGATCATCCGGATACTCCACGGCCGACAAGCGATTCAATCTCTGAATGAGATCCAGTTCGCGTCGCTGAACCGTGCGCGAGGCGTGCACGCTGTCCGGAAGGTAGGCAAGCGCGCCGTCCGCAGCGTCTCCGAGCGCCACGCCGTCGTGCTCCGGTCCGAGATACTGCGCCTGATGGCTGCCCGGTCCACCCTGGTGCGACACCGGCGGCATGCCCAGGACGACGAAACGCGGCAGATTCTGGTTGAGCGTGCCAAGGCCATAGCTGGCCCAGGAACCGAGGCTCGGCTGCGGCGTCTGCCGCAGCGACCGGCCGGTGTGGAACTGGAAGACGGCGGAATGCTCGGCGTCGGTTGTGTACATCGACCGCACCACGGCCAGATCATCGACGCGGCCGCCCACGTGCTCCCACCAGTCACTTACCAAGACGCCGGCGCTACCGCGCTTGCGGAAGCCGGTCTGCAGCGGCAAGATCCTGGTCTGATAGTTTAGTTGCGGTCCAAAGTCTTGCTCGTGGAGACGATCGCTCTCCAGAACGGAACGTGCTGCAATGTCGCCGATGCGCATGCCGCCGTAGCGATTGAGGGCCGGCTTGGGATCAAAGCCCTCGACGTGACTGACGCCGCCCATCATGAACAGCCAGATGACACTATCCACCCTGGGGACCTGCGTCCGCGGCGGCCGTGCTTCCGCATCGCGAACCTTTTCCTCGGCCAGCATCGTCCCCAGGACCAGCCCGGTGAAGCCCAGGCCGACATCGCCCAGAAATCGGCGTCGGGAGCCATGGTTGGCGACGGGCCTCATCGAACACCTCATCGTTGGTTGGACACTACCGGACCGTGACGAAATCATTGTGATTCAGCAGAGCGTGTACCAGGTAGATGCGTGCGCGCCGCGCGGGGTCGCTGGCCCCGGCCGCGCACAGCAGCCGCGCTTGCTCGCGCAGGAACTCACCGCAGCTTTCCAGTTCGTCGTCCGTGCCCGCCCGTCCCAGGATGAGCAGGAATACGCCGTCAGGTTCTGCCCGGGAACGTACGACCCCCGAGGCTCTGCCTCGCGACGCTGCACGTTCGGCCGGCAAGGCCTTGGTAGCAATGCGTTCCCAGGCTGAGTCCGGCAACGAGAGCGCGATGCGTTCGGCATTGCGCCAGGCGAAGGTGCTGTTCATGAGCGCCAGCGCCTGCTGCGGGACGATGCTCTCGGTTCGCCGGTAACACTCATCCACGCGCGGCGCGTCGAAGATGTCCAGGAACGCGACGCGATCCACACGCGAGGCCCGCAGGTACAGGCTGCGCCGCAACGAGGATTCGGCCAGCTCGGTCGTTTCGTCCGGTCCGCCAACGGCCGTGTCGAGCGCGCCGGCCAGGTGCAGGACGCCGTCGCGCACGGCTTCCGCCTCCATGCGCCGCGGAGTGTAACGCCAGTGCCAGCGATTGTCAGGATCGGCGCGTCGGGCATCGGCCATGTCCCTTGTCGAAGACGACATGCGATAGGTCGCCGAGGTCACGATCAGGCGATGCAGCCATTTCAAGCTCCAGCCGCTGGCACGAAAATGGACCGCCAGCCAGTCGAGCAATTCCGGATGGCTCGGCGGCTTGCCGCGGACGCCAAACTCATCGGTAGTCTCGACCAGCCCGCGCCCGAAATGCCGCTGCCAGACGTGGTTGACAATGACCCGGGCAGTCAATGGATTGTCGTCCGCGACCAGCCAGCGCGCCAGCGCCAGGCGCCGTCCGCTGCTGGTGCGCTCGCCGTCCTCCGGCAGGTCGATGCGCTTGGGTGGCTCGATGACGCCGAGCGCCTTTGGTACTCCCGGTTCGATGGTCAGGTGCTTGTTCGGCAAGCGGGGATTGCCGCCCGAGAGGACATATGTCAACTGCGACTCGCCGTCGCGGGCGTGGGCGAGCCGGTGCGCGTCATCGGTGACGATCTCGTGCGGTTCAAAAAAGGCGCGGAATTGATAGTACTCCCTCTGCGAGATGGTATCGAACTTGTGATCGTGGCAGCGGGCACAGCCCAGTGACAGACCAAGAAACGCCCGGCCGGCGTGATCGACAGTATTCGTCAACCAGAGATTGCGGTCCAGCAGGTTGAAGCTCCGGGCCAGGTAGCCGGTGGCGGCGAGCGCATGCACATCTCCCGGCGAGGCCTCATCGCCCGCCAGCATGTCGATGATGATGCGATCCAGGCCAGCATCGGCGAGGAGCGCGCGGATGAGGTAATCGCGCCAGCGCCAGATGTGCTCGCTGCCGTAGGTGATCTGTTTCGGTGCCTTGCGGCCATCATGGCTGGAATAGCGCCAGACATCCATACAGTGCCGAGCCCAGCGTTCCGCGTAGCGCGGGCTGGCGAGCAAACTTTCCACGGCCTTTTCGTAGGCATCCGCGGAACGATCCGCAAGGAAATGGCGATAGTCGTCTGCCGTGGGCGGCAGGCCGGTGAGGTCGATGGCGACACGGCGGAGAAGCAAGCTGCGCCCGGCTGGCGGATTGTGCCGGGTCAAGCCCGCCCTGGCGCGAGCCCGGGCAATGAACGCGTCGATCGGGTTGTACACCTCGTCATCGTGGATTGACGGAACCGTCAACGCTCGCGGCGGCTGAAAGGCCCAGTGCTCGGCGGCCGGCTTGATCTCCGGATCATTGCCGAGCGCACCGTTGTGGACCCACCTGGCAAGCAGGATGGTTTCCTGTCTGGTGAGGGGCGGCGCGCCGCGCGGCATGTCGTGCTCGGCAACGCGGGACAGAAGGGGACTCTGTTCGATGTTGCGCGGCACGATGGCCGGCCCGCTGTCGCCGCCTTCACGCATGGCAGCGATGCTGTCCACCCGCAAGCCGCCGGCGCGCCGCTTAGAGCCGTGGCAGCGCACGCAGCGGCTGGCCAGCAATGGCCGGACTTCGCGGTCGTAGAGCGCGGCACATTGCTCGGCGGTGAGATTGCGGCCGCCGGGGCGACGCGCTCGCCCGCCGGCATGATACCCAAGCAATGCGATGCCAGCGATCGCCAGTGCGCCAGGCAGCCAGACGCGCCGGTGGCACAGAGATCTCATGATACTTTCCCCATCGGAGAGATGCAGTTAAGCCCGAATGGGATGGACTGTCAACGCAGAGTGGACGAGGTGAGACGGCGGTGGCTTGACTATTCAGCGTGACCTCGCGCAGTTTCCGCAATTCGCCATACTGGGTAAGTGACGTGTCTTTGCATGCCTTGCGATTGTCTCATGGGTCGTCATCAGATGACGCCGTTCTTCTTCAGTTCATCGATACGGGCTGCGGGCAAGTCCAGCAGGCGGCCAAGGATCTCGTCGGTGTGCTGGCCGAGGGTCGGCGGCGCGGCAGCGGGCGGCAGCGTCGTGCCCGAGATGTGGAAAGGTGAACCTGCAAGGTCGATTGCGTTGCCGGCCGGGTCGCGCACACTGATGCGCAGGCCTCGCGCCGCCGCCTGGGGATGCCCGAAGAGTTGCGCGTAATCCCACACCGGCGCCTGGGGGATCTCGGCTTGCTCCAGCAGTGCTAGCCATGCCGAGCTTGGTCTTGACCGAAACAACACCTCCAGCACCGGGATCAGGACGTCGCGATGCTGTACGCGCAGCGTGTTGCTGGCGAAGCGTGCATCGCCCGCAAGGTCGGGTCGCTCGGCCGCCTGGCAAAAGCGGTGCCATTGCCCATCGTTGCCGATGGCCAGGATGATCCAGTCGTCCGCCGTCGCGAATGACTGATACGGCACGATTTGCAGGTGGGCGTTCCCCTGCCTGGGCGGGACCTGGCCGCTTGTCAGATAGGCCTGGACGAGGTTGACCTGGGCGGCAACGGCACAATCAAGCAACGCCAGGTCGATGTGGTAGCCGTGATCCGATTGCTTGCGGGCATGCAGACAGGCGAGGACGGCAATGGCGGCATTCAGGCCAGTCAAGACATCGGCGATGGCGACACCTACCTTGCAGGGTGGTCCTGCGACTGGCCCGGTGATGTTCATGAACCCGCTGAGTCCCTGGATGGCGAAATCGTAGCCGGGCAGGTCGCCAAGCGGCCCGGTGCGGCCGAAACCCGAGATCGAGCAGATGATGAGGCGTGGATTGACGCCGTGGAGCGCCTGGGGCGAAAGACCGAGCTTGCTGGCGCTGACAGCACGAAAATTCTCGAGCAGAATGTCACTTCGTTTCGCCAGGTCATAAAAGATCTCCAGGCCCTCGGCGCACGCGAGATCCAGCGTCATGCCCTTCTTGTTGCGATTGCAGGACAGGAAGTAGGCGCTCAGGGGGCCGGCGAAGGGCGGTCCCCAGGCACGTGTGTCGTCGCCGGCGCCGGGCCGCTCAACCTTGATGACCTCAGCCCCCAGGTCGCCGAGCACCTGGCCGCACAGCGGTCCAGCCAGTACGCGCGAAGCGTCCAATACGCGCACGCCGTCCAGCGGCGGATAGGCGTCGATGTTCATTCGTCATCCTCAGGGAGGCGGGTTGCTCATGATGGATCGCGAGACCAGCCTGCGGCTTTATCAGGAGCTGGCCGACCGCTTCGATAAACTCCGGGACGCCGGCAAGCGCGACCTGTTTCTCGTGCTGGCGGCCGAGTCGGCGCTGTCGCTGGGCCTGGCCGAGATCGCCGAGCGCATGTTGCAAAAACTTCTGGCCGCCAGCCCGCACAGTCTCTTGAAGCCATATTCGTCGCTGTCGGAGGCAATGCGCTCGCCGGATGTTCAGTTTTATGTCGAGGATCTGAAAAGGCAATTTCCGCCGGAAAAAGCCGAGCGGCTCCTGCAGGAACTGGAGGACAAGGAAGCTGCCGCCGCCGACGTGTACGCGATTCGCGATGACGCGCCCCGGCCAGTCAGTTCCAGGCCGGCTGTGGCGTTACCCAAGGTCGCGCCGGCCCGATCGCCGGTCTCTCCCTACAGCTATCCGAAGCTGCCCGAACCAGCGGCGACGGAGAACGAAGATAGCGCGGGCAGCTGGTTCGCGTGGTTGCTCTTCTTTGTGATGGTTGCCGCGGCCATCGCGCTGGCATGGTACGCGTTCGTGGGGCCCAACCTCTAGCCGCAGTCCCGGATTGCCGTTCAGCCTCACCGCGCCGGTAGTCCCCACAGGCGCACGGTTCGATCCAGCCCGCCAGAGACGGCGAAGCGACCGTTGCCGGAGATGGCGACGGAGTTGATCGCATCGGAGTGTCCCTTGAAGGCGTGCAATTGCTTGGCGGTGGCGGTGTCCCAGAGGCGGACGATCTTGTCGTCGCCGCCGGTGACCAGACGACGGCCGTCAGCGGAAAGGGCCAGCCCGAGCACCGGCCCGATATGCCCCTGGAAGCGGCGCGACTCCTTGCCGGTGGCGACGTCCCATTGATGGGCGTAACTGTCGCCACAGGAATACAGATGCCGGCTATCGGGAGAGAAAGCAAGCGCGTGCACGGCGTTGTTCTGGCCGTCGATGACGCGAACCTGACTGCCGTTGACCAGATCGTAGATGCGGATGGAATTGTCCTTGCTGCCGGCCGCGACATGCCTGCCGTCAGGGGCGAAGGCCACGGCGTACACAAAATCCGTGAAACCATTGAAGGCCTTGATTTCCCTGCCCGAGGTGATGTCCCAGAGATAGAAACGGCGATTGTCGCAGCCGACGAGCAGCTGATTGCCGTCGCGGGAAACGGCCACGCTGTTGACGTCCTTGGGATGCTTGTAACTTTTGATCTCGGTGCCGGACTTGATGTCCCACAGCCGTGCGACGCCATCCCAGCTCGCGGAGACGACCTGGCGATTGTTCGGAACGAACGCCACTCCCCAGACCTCGTTGGTGTGGCCTTTCAGGGTCGCCTCGATCTTACCGGTGCCGAGGTTCCAGACATAGACAGTCTGGTCCTTGCCGCCGGCGGCCACGTGCCTGCCGTCTGCTGACAGGGCCACGCTCTTGATCTCGCCGATTTGCCCTTCCAGCTTTTTGAGTTCACCGACAGGACCAATCGGTACCTCGGCGGGTGTGCCCTCGAGACGAGCACTGATGAGTTCGATGCGTCGGGCGGCCTTGGTACGGTTCAGTCCGGTGAGGCCGAGCAGCGATTTCTCGTACCAGAAGCGAGCCCGGACCTGCATGTTCATCTTGGCCGGGTCCTTCTCCTTGGCGGCAAGGTCCCACCAGGCGTCGGCAAGCGCCAGCTGGTCCTTGAATTCCTGGGGACGGGCCACGTCCTTGGCCGCCGCGGCCTTCAATCCCGCGTTGCTGCCAAGGGCAAGCAGCGGCAACGCGCGATCCCATTTGCCCTTGAGCATGCCGAAGTAGCGGCCGAGTTCATAGTTTGCCTCGGCGTCCTTGGGGTCCGCCTTGAGGCGGTCGATGTATGGTTTCAGGACGGCAAACTTCTCTTGCACTGCTTTGATGTCGTCGTGGCGCTTCTTGATCGCCGACACCAGGGCCAGGCTCTTGGCCTTCTTGGCGGCGTCCTCGGCCACGTGGGCCAGCTTCAGGGCGATCTCATAATCGTCGGCATCCACGGCATCAGCGATCAGCGGCAGCACCATGTCCACGATCGCCTTGCCCGCTTCCTTGGATTGGGTGTTGGCAACCGTTTCCGCGAAAGTGACCGCCTTCATTTGCAGAGCATCGATGTCAAATGAGCGGGCCAGCTCTTCCACGGCCCTCATGGCCAGTGATGCCTCGCCGGCGCGAGCCGCCAGTTCGCGGGCATACGTGTACAGCACGAAGCGATTGCCCGGTTCGTCCTTGCTATCCTTGCCTTGCTGGAGCAGGTATTCGGCAAGCTTGATCTGGGCTGCCGGCTCCGTGGCGCCTGCCAGGTCTGCCTTGAAGATCTCAAGAATCAAGGCACGCGCCCTGGCTTGCGATTCCTTGGAAGGAACAGGCGGACGTGGCGGCGCGTCCTGGGCAACCGCCGCGGACAAGAACAAGCTGCCCGCGAGGCAGGCAATCGCAAGGAATGCAGTGACGAGGAATAAGACCGCGGCCATCTTGTATCGGGAGGGATGCATGGCAACCTCGAGTGGAGAATTCGGAACCGCAGAGCCCGGCCCACGCTATGGCGAGCGTCGAACCTTGCTCGTCTACCTTGCCGTGCGGTCTCTTGCTCCGGCATAGTTGATTCAATTTCTTTTACCGAGTAAGTCAAGCGGATTCGCCAAGTGGAGGCTGCCATCGCGACGAAAAACACTATGATGGCAACACCTTGATCCCGTCACGAGGCCGAGCACACACAGTCGAAGATTCGTGATGTCCCCAGCCGCACGTGGCCGAATCTGGCTGCGCCTGGTTCATCATTTCGATTCACGCATGTCCAGGGTGCACCGAGGAGCAAGACGATGGACCTTCGCCCGGTGAAGGTGTTGTTGATCACTGAAGATGCGATCGTGGTGGAGAAGGTCCGCGCCCTGCTGGTCTGCGACAACTCTGCCCCATTTGCACTGACCTGCGCCGGCAACCTGCCAGAGGGCATGGCGCTAACAGGCGACGCGGAAATCGGCCTGGCGTGGCTCGACCCCAATCTTGCAGCAAGCGCCGACCTGGATGCTCTCGACACGGCAGCCAGGCACGCGCCCCACCTGCCGATGATTGCGCTCACCGCGGGTGAGGACAGTGAGATCAGCATCCGGGCGCTTCGGCACGGTGCGCAAGACTGTCTGGACCTGAACCAGCTGAGCCGGCCTTCGCTGATCCGGTCCATGCGCCTGGCCATCGAACGCAAGCGGGTATCGCAATCGCTTCACGAAGCGGACAGCAAGTGGCGGCAAATTGTCGAGAGCGCTCCGGACATCATCGTTACCATGGACCGGGCGGGCACGATTCTGTTCATCAACCGCACCGTGCCCGGCCTGACGGTGGAAGGTGTCACGGGAACGAGCGGCTTCGAATACTTGCCTCCGGAGCATCACCAGAGCTTGCGCGACGCGCTTGCGCAGGTTTTCGGCAGCGGGCAAGCGCTGCAATACGAGACGCGGGCGACCGGGCCGCACGGCTCGCTCGCCTGGTACTCGGTTCGCGTGGGCCCGATCAAGCGCGGTGACGAAGTCGTGGCCGTTACGCTGGTCGTCACGGACATCGGCCAGCGCAAGCAGGTCGAGGCGGAACTGCGTACTGCCAACGAGATGCTCGAGCATCGTGTCGCCGAGCGAACTCAAGAATTGACGGTCGCGACCCAGGCCATGGACGCGATTATCCAGGCCGCGCCACTGGCGATCTACACGCTGGATCCGGAAAGCAAGGTGCATTCGTGGAACCAAGCAGCCGAGAGCATCTTCGGCTGGGCGGCTGCCGAGGTCATTGGCCAGTACTTGCCCATGGTACAAGACCCCGAGCACCGGGCAGAAGCGATGCGTCTTCACGAGCGGCTTCGCGCCGGACAGACCGTCATCAACCATGAGACCAAGCGTGTTCGCAAGGACGGCAGGCTCATTGACGTCAGTCTGTCCGCGGCTCTCATCCGCGACGCCCATGGCAACGAAACGGGCATCATGGCACTGGCCGACGACATCACCACGCGCAAGCGGGCTGAAGCGGAGCGGCAGCGACTCATGGCCCAGGTGCAGCATGGCCAGAAGCTCGAAAGCCTCGGCGTCCTGACCGGCGGCATCGCCCATGACTTCAACAATCTGCTCACTGCCATCCTGGGCAACGCCGGCATTGCCCTCATGCAACTATCTCGCGAGTCGCCGGCGCGGCCCACCATCCAGGAAATTGAAACGGCGTCCTTGCGCGCCGCCGAACTGGTGCGGCAGATGCTCGCTTATTCCGGCAAGGGGCAACTGATCGTGCAGCCGTTGTGCCTGTCGCGGATCGTGGAGGAGATGGCGCATCTGTTGCAAGCCGTCATCTCCAAGAAAGCGGTGCTCCGCTTTGACTTCGCGGCACACGTGCCGTCCATCACCGGCGACGCCACGCAGATTCGCCAGGTAGTCATGAATCTGATTACCAACGCCTCGGACGCGCTGGCAGAGTCCACGGGCGTCATCAAGCTGCGCACGGGGATCATGTTCGCCGACCGCGACTACCTCTCCACCACCTACTTGCCGCAAGATCTGGTCGAGAATTACTACGCCTATCTGGAGGTCGCCGACACCGGTTGCGGCATGGACGCTGCTACCATGGAACGGATCTTCGATCCATTCTTCTCGACCAAGTTCACAGGCCGCGGCCTGGGTCTGGCTGCTGTCCTGGGAATCGTCCGCGGGCATCACGGCGCCATCAAGATCGACAGCCAGCCGGGCAAGGGAACCACTTTCAGGGTCCTGTTTCCGTGCACCGACCAGACCAGCGCCTCCTCGGAAACGGCAGCGCGCCCGTCCGAGCCCTGGCGCGGCAAGGGCACGATACTGGTCGTTGACGACGAAGAAGTCGTTCGGACCCTGGCGGCACGGGCGCTGCAAATGTCTGGCTTCGAGGTCATTCAGGCGGCGGACGGCAAGCAAGCCCTGCAGATCATCGCCGCCGACGTTCGCCTGGTCCTCGTCCTCCTCGATTTCAGCATGCCACACATGAACGGCGATGAGTCGCTGCGCGAGCTGCGCAAGCTGAAGCCAAACATGGCGATCGTGCTGATGAGTGGCCACCCCGAATCGGATCTTGCCGATCACTTCGCAGCCGGCGACCTGGCCGGATTCGTAGCCACGCCATTCCGGCCCATGGAAGTCATCGCCGCGGTTCGGCGGGCGCTGGAACCAGATCAGGCAGCCATCGGGACGTTAACGAGCTAGACGCCGGTGACCTTGATCAGCGCGAACCTGACTCCTTTTCCATGGCCTTGCCGTTGAACGACTTGACGTGCGCTCGATTGACGACAAGGATCATGTAAACGAAACCGGGGCCGCCGATCTCCGTTGCGACAAAGCCGCCATTGAGGTCTCCCTTGTCGTCGAGGCTGAAATTTGCCTGGATCCTGTTGGCGGCACAGGCAGCCGTGCCGACCAGAACCAGTTGTTTTGTGAAGTCCACCTTCGGAAGCTTTTCCTTGCCACGCCAGGCTTTCCAGAGCTTGGCCCAGGCTTTTTCAGTAGCGATGTAGCCGCTCATGGGTGCTTCCTTCATCAGCGGCTCATCTGCCTGGGCGGCAAACTTCCCCTTCCACTCTTTCACGGGCTTCACTGGTTTGCCTTCGGCGTGGACCACCGCGGAAGTCAGACAGAAGCAGATGAGGGCCACCACCAGGCCCTGCAAGCAGTTGGCCAGACGCATCATGATTCGCTCCGATGTTGAATTGTCGCCGCCTGCTGCGAGGGACACTCATGCCGCCCGCCAGGCCGCTCAACATTAAAAGACGATTGAGAAGGGCTGCTGGTTGGCGAGGGACGGGCCGTGCCCGAGGTCACCTCACCCGACGTCACTACATTTCGGCAGCACGCAATGATCTAACAAGCACGATCGGTCCTGGCGGCGGGATCAGGAACGACTCGCCTCCAATACCCGGAACATGAAGATCCCGAACGATCTCGCCGGTGATGACAACGGTCTTGTTGTCGAGTTGCTGCGCGGCTCGCTGGGTTTGTGGATTTGAGAGGAAGTCGAGCGGCCACGAGATCTCCCCGAGCCGAGCTGTTTTCACCTGGATCGTCCAGTGCTCCTTCCTGTCGATGATCTGTTTCGAGAGGGTTCCTTCCATTTCCACGCGAATGAAGCCGGTTTCCCATTCCTTCACGCCGATGATGCTGATCTTCGGCAGGAGTTCCAGGAGCTTGCCCGCGCCTGCCGCCGTCACCTTGGTATCCTTGACGATGAGCGTTTTCAGCATGCCGAGCGTTTTCAAGTGGCGCAGGCCCTCATCGCCGACCTTCGTGCCATGCAGGCTCAGGGAAGTCAGCTTCGTCATGCCCCGCAGATGCTGCAAACCGTTGTCCCCGACCCTGGAAGATGTCAGATTGAGCGATCGGAGCTTGGTCAGGCCGCTGATCTGCGACAGGCTCTTGTCATTGACTTCCGTCCCGGCCAGTTCCAGTGACTCCAGACTGGACAGCATCTTGACATGGCTCAGAAGCCGATTGGCAGTCTTGATGCCGGACAGGCTTACATGAATTGCGCCCCCTTTGTCGAAAAGGACCAGCGCGCCGGCTCGATTCAGGGCGAGCACGGCTTCCACTTCGTCCTGGACTGCACCTGTTTGGGCGAAGCTGCCGTGCATGGAACAGAGCAGCAGGCATGTTGCCGTGCCGACCAGCGTAGTGATTCGCATGAGACTTCTCCCAGGTACGAAGTGAGGGCCCGCTTGCGTCGGCGCATGGAGGCGTGTCGGCACGCAACTCGGGAAGAACGCCGTTCACAAGAGAACTTGCGCCGGCGAGCGCCGGGTTCGCGCCGGTAAACCATTTCCGTGAGCCTTCGTAAAAGATAAGGTGTAAATGCCCGTCTTCTTCTATCTTTTCGTCCACGGTTTTCGAGGTGGCACATGCCCATGGAAGTACGCTGTCCGGGCTGCAGCCGCACCCTGCGAGTCCCGGACACGGCGCGGGGAAAGCGGATTCGCTGTCCCAGGTGCAACGAGATCCTTGCGGTGGACGAACCGGCAAGCACGGCGACCTTGCCGGCCAAGCCGCCGCCGTCCGAGCCTGCACCTCGGCCTGCACCGGAAACGGATCCGTTCGCCAGCAACGCCGCCGCTCCATTTGGCAAGACGCAGGCCGACGCGCCGGCGCACAAGGCCGCGCCGAATGAAGTGCCGCGGTCCAACCTGGACGTCACCGGTGAGTTCACGCCCGATCCGGAAGCTCCCGACCGTACTCAGGCCCTGGAGGACGGCTTCCAGAACCGGGAAAAGAGTGACGCCACGTCGATGTTCGACGAGTCAAAAGATGTTGAGCCCGGGCGGCGCACGCGCGTCGATGATGGCGCTGATGCCGCGCTGCCCTACGACATGCCAAAGTCGCTGGGCGGCTATGATGTGCTCAAGCTGCTGGGCCGCGGCGGCATGGGGACTGTCTACCTCGGCCGGCAGAATTCGCTCGACCGCCTGGTCGCGCTCAAGGTCATGAACCCGGACAAGGCAAGAAATGCCGGCTTCGTGGCCCGGTTCACGCGCGAGGCCTACGCCGCCGCCCAGCTTGTCCATCACAACGTCGTGCAGATCTATGACATCGGCGAGGAGCGCGGCACCCACTTTTTCAGCATGGAGTTCGTCAAGGGTGAGGCCCTCATGGACCAGCTCCGCCGCGAGAAGAAGCTCGACGCCGAGGTTGCAGTCGGCTACGTTCTGCAAGCGGCCCGGGGGCTCAAGTTCGGCCACGACATGGGCATGGTTCATCGCGACGTCAAGCCGGACAACCTGCTCATCAACGATCAGGGCATTGTCAAGGTCGCCGACCTTGGGCTGGTCAAGGTGCCGCTGACGCCCGGTTCGGAGGACCTGGCTGCTGAAGACGCCGGCGCGGACCCCGGCGAGACCGCGCCGTCGCATCATGCGACGCGCGTCGGTGTGGCCGTCGGCACGCCCACGTACATGTCGCCGGAGCAAGCCAAGAACGCCGCGGGTGTCGATTGCCGGGCCGACATCGACTCGCTCGGTTGCACGCTGTACATTCTGCTCACCGGCAAGCCGCCGTTCGAGGGCAAGACCGTCATCGAAGTCCTCACCAAGCATGCGTCGGCCCCGATCGTCCCGCCAGACGTGATCGTCAAGCGCGTGCCCAAAGCGTTGTCGGCCATCCTGGTCAAGATGATGGCCAAGCGGCCGGAGGACCGTTACGCCAACATGGGCGAGGTCATCGCCGCTCTGGAGAAGTATCTCGGCATCCTGCAGTCGGGCGCTTTCACTCCCAGGGAAGAGCACGCCATCGTCCTGGAGCAATGTGTCAAGCGCTTCAACGGCAGCCCGGGCGCCAGGCTGCGCGGCAAGATCATCAACGGCTTCCTGGGTGGGTGCCTGGCGGTCATGCTCTTCTTCGGACTGTTTGGCTGGTACCGGCTCGCCGGCGGCGTTCTCGGGCTGGCGGTGCTCACGCCGATCATCTACTTGCTCATCCAGGGCGTGATGGAGAAGACGTACCTCTTCCTGAAAGTGCGTGAATGGCTGCTGGGCGGCGGCCGGAGCGACCTGATCTACGGCTTCATCGGCGCATTACTACTCGTCGTGTTTCTTCACATGTTCGGGCTGCTGTGGCTGTGGGCAGGAATGGGCGTGATGGCGATCGCCTTTGCCGTAACCTTCGTCATCATGGTGGACCGCCCGCTGGCTCGCGTCCGCAAGACGATTCTGGAGCAAGCCGAGAAACTGCTGCGTAGCCTGCGACTGCAGGGGCTCGAGGAAGGCGCCCTACGGCAGTTCATCTGCAAGTACAACGGCAAGGACGGGGAGGAGCTATACGAGGCGCTGTTCGGCTACGAGGCCAAGATGAAATCGCGCGAGTGGCTGCGCGGCGAGGCGGCCCAGCGCCGCCGCAAGTATGCCGCCTGGCGCGATCCCATCATCCAGTGGATCGACGCCAACCAGCAGGCCCGCAAGGAGGCCCGCGAGCGCCAGCACCTCCAGGCGGTGGAGGCGAAGGCACTCGAAGCGCAGGGCGTGGAAGCGGCCGAGGCCAAGCAGAAGGCCGCCCAGGTGGCCGACGTCATGGTCCACCAGGCCGCCGAGATCAAGAAGGAAGCAGCCAGGGAACCGAGTCCGGCTCAGGAAAAAGCCGCCCCCGCACCGATGCGACAGCTTCTCGAAACAGCGCAGCAGCCCCAAACCGTCTACAACGTCGAGATGCCGGGCCAGCCGTCAACCCTGACGCCGGCGGCGTTGCTGGGTAGCTTGCTCGGGCCCAAGGTGCGCTTCCTGGCCGGAGCCGTGCTCCTCGGCATCTTCGTCTTCTGGCTGTTTCAGAACAACGACGATGATCGCTTGCTGAACGAACTATCCGCGGCGCTGCAAGCGGGAGACTTTGCGAGAATCGACCGCCTCGGGCAAGCGTTTGACATGCTGCCGCCGTTCCTTGGCGACATCTTCCGCGGCCTGGGACCGGGGATTGCCGGGCTGATCCTCATCGTGTCGGTGTTTTTCGGCGGCTGGCGTGCGAGCCTGGTGGCCTTGCCGGCGGCGCTGATCGCCTTGCTCGGTCCAACGCTCGGCATCCCGACCCTCGGACCGCTGCCGCCGGGACTGGCGAGCATCGGCATCGGCGTCGCGTTCGGGATCGTCGCCGTCTTGCTGCGCCTGGCGACGAAGAAGAAGCCGCAGCGGACTCCCATCTACACGGATGACGGCTGAGACACGACGCATCGAAGAGGCACATCAAGCCGATGCCGATGAGGAGCGAGAGCTGTGCGCGTGTGCAAAACCCGCAGGCGCAATGTAATCCATCGCCACGTTTACCCAGGGTTATTGAGAAGTTACGGGAGCCGATGCTAAGTCCCATCGTCACGCGGATTTGCGGTCGCTGCGGCCACGCTGAATGTCGGGGCCGATGCGGCCGATGATGGCCGGCCGTTCGTCAACCTCGTGCGCCGCGGGGTGTGCCGTGCCGTTCTCAATCGCGGCGAGACGATGCAGCAGGCCCTTGTTGTTGGCGATCTGGATGGCCAGGCCGGGGCGGGCGTTGGCTTCCAGCAGCATCGGCCCGTGATCGGCATCGACGACGATGTCCACGCCGACGTAGCCCAGTCCCACGGCCCGCGACACCTTGCACGACATGTCGAGCACCTGCTCCCAGTAGGGAACCTGCATGCCGACCACCGGCACGCCGGTGTCGGGATGTTCGCTGACGGAGCGATTGCGGAGCACGGCATGGTTGGTCATGCCGGTGTCGAGATCGACGCCGGTGCCGATGCCTCCCTGGTGGAGATTGGCCCGGCCATTGGATGCCTTGGTCGGCAGCCGCAGCATCGCCATCGCCGGCTCGTTGCGGTACAGCACCACGCGGATGTCGGGAATGCCCTTGTAGCTGACCGGCTGGAAGGCAGGATGCATGCGGACGCGCTGCTGCAGGATGGCCTCGTCGGGTCGGCCGCCCAGCGAATACATACCGGAGAGAATGTCGGAAAGATGTTGCCGGAGCTGGTCGGCCGAGAGCCGTTCGCCGTTGTGGCGGATGAAGGCGTCGCCGTCGCGGCCGACGATGACGAGCACGCCGCGTCCCGCAGAGCCGCGATTCGGCTTGACGACGAAATCATCCACGCCGTCGAGCATCTCCGGCAGCTTCCGCAACATCCACGGATAGGCGATGACCCGATACACGTCCGGCGTCGGCACGCGCATCTTCAGGCACAGGTCGCGCATCTTCAGCTTGTCATCCACGACGGGAAACAGCGCCCGCGGATTGTGATCGAGAATGAACGCCGCATTGCGAGCGTTCATCCCCAGGATGCCAAGCTCCTTCAGGCGGCGCGAGGCACGGAATAGCCAGAACATGAGAACTCCAGTGGGCAGTTTTCAGTTTTCAGTTTTCAGTGCAGAATGTCTGTTTCTGAACACTGAACACTGAAAACTGAACACTGAAAACTGAACACTACGTGCGCACGAGATCGCGGAAACGATACAGCTCCGACAAGCGGTATCCCGTGTAACGGCCGATGAGGAGCTGGCAGGCCATGATGATGCCGAGCGTCTCCGGGAAGTTGACCATGTGATTGAGAACAAACGGAGCGCTCGCTGTCAGGGCAATGGTGGCGGCGATGATCAGCGTGCCGAGCAGCGTCTTGAATGATCTGACCGTGCCGTCCTCGGCCTCCAGCGTCCAGAAGCGTTCGATCATGCCCGTCAGAATGATGATGGGGAATAGCGAGATGTAGCGCGTCACGGCCAGGTCCTGATAGTTGGCGGCCACGATCGAGCCGATCAATACCAGCACGACCAGGCTCAGCATGAACGCCGTCCGCGGCACCTGCAACAGGTGATAGCGATCCAGCACGCGACGCATGCCCCAGCCGATCAGCACGATCGATACGAAGACCAGGATGCCGGGCATGCTCTCCAGGTGGCGAAACGCCAGGCCGATCAAGGCCGGGGCGAAGGTGCCGAAGGAGTGCAGCCCGATCACATTGCGGTAGAAGCAGATGATGAGAGCGGCGATGGGTAGAAGCAAGAGAAACTCGACAAGCCGCCATTCCGCCGGCGGCAGCGAGTACAGCGAGATCTTGCGGAAAAACTGCTCCCAGGTGGTGGCATCCTCGGTCTGCGCGGCCTGGGCCAGCGCGGAGGAATGCTCGACGAGAAAGGCGTAGTCAAGGTTGCGGACATTGTGGCCGCGAACCAGCGACATGTCACCGTAGCCGAACACCAGGTACGTGGCCGGCACCTTGAGAAAATAATGATAGTACGGGCACATCGACATCCAGTAGTCGCCGACCCAGGCTTCCACCCAGACGTGGGCAGTCTGCTCGTTGCGATTGCCGAGAGCGACGCCGGTGACGAGCCGGGCCGGAATGCCGCGATTGCGACACAGGGCGACCAGCAGGCGGCTCTTGGCGAGAGCGTCGCCGCGACCTGCCTCGAGGCACATGGCCGCCGTCCGGTTGGCCTGCCCAGCGCTTGGCTCCTTGTCGATCGCCTTGGCGACATGCTCGTAGAGTTTGCGGACCTGATCGAGCCGCGGCGACATGCCGGCCGTCATGTCGAGGGCCACGCGCGTGACCTCCGGATGGCTCGGGTCGATGCCGGGTGTCTTGCTGAGATGCTCGCCGGGTCGCGGCGGTGCATACAGCGCCTTTTGCATCTGCGTCATCGAGGTGCTGGGCCGATGCACATGGACGTTGCAGAAGAACTGATAGCGTGCCTGAAAGGCGCCCTTGGGCGCCGCCACGCGCTGCGTCCAGTGCAGCGAACGGCGGCCTGGCTTCTGCCCCTCGACGATCCTGGCATACAGCTCGTCGCTGGAGTGGTCCTCGCCGAAGATGTGCTGGCGGCCCATGTCCAGCGGACAGGCAGTGATCAGGCGGGCGTCGCCGGTGCTCTTGCCGTGCGTAACCAGCGTGACCTTGAAGTGCCCCGAGCCGGCCGGCACGCGCGTCTCCTGGCCCATCACCTGTACACGCACAACGGCGATGCTCGCCGATATTAGCATCAACGACAGGGCCGTGACCACGCAAAGAGTCGTCCGTGACATGAGCTTCCATCCTCGATTTGGCAGGACGGCTTTCCTGAGCCGTCTTGCGTGTGTCTAGTTCCAGGAGACGTGAAAACGCAGCTCGTCGCGGTGATCGGCCCTGGGAGCCGCCAGAATGTAGACACAGGAGCGCCGTGCATCGTAGCAAGAAACCCAGCGCTTGCCGGCCAGCCGGCTGGTGAAGCGCGGCGTCCTGCCCGGCCGGGCCTTGAGCGGCACCTCGGCAAACACGAGCGGCACAAGACTGCGGCCGTCCTCGTCGCCCACGCGCAGCAGACCACCAAGCCTGGCGTTGGCCCACATCTGTGCCTCGTATCGGCCCGTCGTGGACTTGGCGTGCCGGGCGGGCGGCAGGGCGATGCGGATGGCATTGCCGTGCACTTCGGCGTGGATGCGCGGCAGGCTCGCGCTCGGCGCCGCCGGGTGCGGCAGGCTTTGCGTTGGATCGCCCCAGAGCGTGAACGCCCAGGCGGAACGCGTGCTGGCGCCGCGCAGCTTGGACTTTTCCGCCAGCCGCTTGTCCTTGAGACGCGAGAAGGCCATCATGAAATTCTTGGCCTGCCGCAGCGAACCGCCCAGCGATTGCCGATCGTAGAGCAGTGCGTCGAAGTACGCCAGCGCGAAGGCGCCCCCGGAGGCGGAGTACGTTCGCGTCGAGGAGCCGATCACGCCGATCGCTCCCTTGCGCAGGAACGGATGCGCCTTCTCCTCGGTCAGGGCCAGGCAGCTTTGCAGAAAGACGAGCGAGGGGCGCAGCGGCTCCGTCCACTGCGGGACTTCATACTCGCGGACCAGCGTGCTGTGATGCCCCTCCCAGAGGAAAATGGTCTGCTGCGACAGCAGCTTGCGCAGGCTGGCCTCGCTGGCCTTGGAGCCGAAAAGCGCCGTTGTCTGGTAGCCGGCGTTTTTCAGCTCCTGGGCGGTATTACGCGAGAAGGTTTCGAGCAAGGGTAGGCCGCCGCCGGGATTGCTGACCAGGATGGCCTTGTTCGCCGACGCCGGATTGACATCCCACAGCCGGGGGCGAGCCAGCATCAGCGCCGTCACGTTTAGATCGTCGTGAAAGACCCGGCCGACCGAGAAGGAGAACGGCTCGTCGTTGGCCGGCGTCAATGGTTCCATCTCGATGAAAGCGTCCTTGCCGCCGGGCAATGGATTCGGCCGGCGCTGCATCGGAATTGCCCGCAGATCGGCGGCCAGGACCACGCTGTCCACCTGTTTCAATCCGGGCCGTTCGACGGCTTCCTCGACGACGGTCTCGACGTTGGACCCGTCCTCGCTGGTGCAGAGAAGCTGGGCCTGCCGCTGCCAGGCGATCCAGGGCGCCAGGACCGACATGCCGTGGCGCTGCCTGTCAGCGGGATTGGCCAGCACCAGGGTGCGCGCCGGCGTCTTGCGCGCCTTGAGACAAGCCGTCACAACGGAGGCCTCATCGGGCAGTCGACGCACGCGGAGATCGACCACGTGTCGGCAAGGCTCGGCGGCGTCGCCCACGGCCACGATCTCCTTGAGCGCCCATTGCTTGCGGCAGCGATCCAGCCTGTCGCGATCCTCGGCGCGATCGTGCACGACGAGCAGCGGAGCATGCAGCACGCCCGCAAGACAGGCCGACTGCAGGAGAAGGCTACGCGGCGTCGCCGGCGCGACGACCAGCCTGGTCGCGCGCGGAAAGAGGGACTTCCACAGCTCGTCGCCCGGCTGGCCGGTCCAGGGCTGCGCTGCAACCGCTTCGGCCTGGTAGCTCTTCTCGAGCGTGCTTTCCTTCTCGGTGAACGCACCGACCGGGACGATGCAGCGCGGTCCGAACTCGCGCAAGAACGCCTGTGTGTATTGCCGCGAGCGCGGCGAGTCGAGCAGGAACACGCCCGGATGCCTGCTGCCGGCGAGCGCGGCGCCGAAGGAGATGATGCCCTCATCATCGAGGTTGCCACCCAGGAATACGATGCGCTCGGGTCCGTCCCAAAGCCAGCCGGAGCGCGAGCCGTGTCCCTCAACGAGGGCCAGCCCAGGCGCCACAAGCGCGGCGATGCACGGGACCAGCAAGAATGGTCGGCGCGGACGATGAGCCACGATTTTGAACCTCTTCTCGAACATGCGCCGCGGGGGTTCCGGTCCCCGCCGGCGATGCCAGCGGACATGGGAGGCCGATGCCTCATCAAGCGGGAGCATTATGGCGCGAACCAGAAAAAGATGCCAGAGGAAGTCCGGGCGGCTTGCAGCCCGCGCAGCAGCCTTTCCGGGCCAACTTCTATCCATCTTCTTGGCGGGAAGAACGTCTGCTTGATAATATAGGCGCATGACTGCGCCGTCTGCCTACGAGGAGTTGCTGCGCCGCTGCCGCGAAGAATCGCTCCTGTCCTCGATTGCCGAGCTGCTGGAGTGGGACGAACTGACGCACATGCCGGAAGAGGGGGCGGAACATCGCGGTCGGCAGCAAGCGCTGCTGGCGGGCCTGCATCACCAGCGGGCCACCGATCCACGAGTGGGCGACCTGCTCGACGTGGTCGAAAGCTCGGAGTTGACGCGCGACGCCGCTTCGCTTCCGGCGGCGAACATTCGCCTCATTCGCCGGGCGTACAGCCGTGCCCGCCGGCTGCCGCAAGCCCTGGTCGAGGAACAGGCCCGGGTCGTTTCGCTGGCGCAGCAGGAATGGGCCGTCGCCCGCGCCGCCGCTGACTTCCGCATCTTTCTGCCCTGGCTGGAAAAGGTCGTGCACCTCAAGCAGGCGGAGGCGCAGGCCCAGGGCTACGACTCCGAGCCGTACGATGCCTTGCTCGAGGATTACGAGCCGGGCGCTCGCGCGGCGCAGCTTGCCGGCATGTTCGCCAGCCTGCGCGACGAGCTGTTGCCGCTGATCGACACGATCGCCGGCGCGCGACGCTGGCCGCGAACGGACATCCTGAAGCGGAACTTTCCCATCGAGCAGCAACGGTTGTTCGGCGAGGAGACGGCGGCGGCCCTGGGTTTCGATTTCAACGCCGGCCGGCTGGACACGACGGTGCATCCGTTTTTCAGCGCCGTCGGTCCCGGCGATTGCCGCATCGTGACGCGTTTCAGCGACAACGATTTTTGCGATGGTTTCTTCGGCATTCTGCACGAGCTGGGTCATGCCTTTTACGAGATCGGCCTGGACCCGGAACAGCACGGCACGCCCGCCGGCGAAGCCGCTGCGGTAGGCCTGCACGAGTCACAGGCCCGGCTGTGGGAGAACGCCGTCGGCCGCAGCCGCGCTTTCTGGCGACACTTCCTGCCGCGCGCCCAGCAGACCTTTCAGGCAAGCCTCGCGGATGTGTCTCTCGAAGATTTTCATTTCGCCATCAACGTGTGCGTGCCATCGCTGAACCGCGTGCGCGCCGACGAGGTAACGTACAATCTGCACATCCTTGTGCGGTTTGAACTGGAGCGGGCGCTCATGAGCGGCGATCTCAAGCCGGCCGACGTACCCGCCGCCTGGAACGAAGGCTATCGCCGTCATCTCGGCATCGTGCCCGCCGACGATGCCGAAGGCTGCTTGCAGGACGGCCACTGGGGGGCCGGCCTGATTGGCTACTTCCCCACCTACACGCTCGGCAACCTCATGGCCGCCCAGCTCTTTGCCCGCGCCGCCGGCGAACTCGGCGAACTCGAAGAAATGTTCGCACGCGGCGACTTCGCGCCGCTGCTCAGCTGGCTGCGCGAACGCATCCACCGTCATGGCCACGTGCAACCGGCCAATGACTTGCTCGAAGCTGCGACGGGGTCGCCGCTGGATCACGGGTTCCTGATGCGTTATCTGCGCGGCAAGTTCGGCGAACTTTACGACGTGTGAAACCGGCGTTTCGAACCGAGCCCGCAGCGTCAGCGAGGGTGAACGAGTTCCCGCGCTGAACCTACTCATCCACGACGTCCTCCAGCCGCGCAATGGCCGCGACTTCGGCGCGGGCGAGCAGCACGCGCTGGCGGTTGCGCTTGACGCCGGTATTGACGGAGGCGGCGACGTAGTTCTCGCGCGAGGTGGCCGTGTCGCGCAGGTCGTGCAGGTCGGCGTCGTGCAGTTCCAGATAGAGGTCGTCGAAGCGCGCCAGCATTCCCAGGCAGACAAACGGACTGCGCAGATCGACGACGACGCGCTGTCCCAGAAGTTCATCGAGCATGGCGGTGTTCCTGACGCGAAGCCGCGCGCGGCTTCCATAGGTTAAATCGTATAGGAGGATCGACGCCATGCCGACAGCCCCGCTCGCGGCCGCCGAGCGATTTTACCGTGAAGCCATGACGCGCCTTGGGCCGCTTCTGGACAGTCAGCGCGACGCGCTCGACCGGGCAGCCGCGCTGTGCACCGACGCCATCGCTGCCGATGGACTGGTACACCTCTTCGGCTGCGGGCACAGCCGGATGATGTGCGAGGAGATGACGCCGCGCCAGGGCTGCTTCGTCGGCTGGCACACTATTGTCGCACTGGGCCTGACGTACCACAACCTCATCGTCGGTCCCAACGGCCTGCGACAAAGCCTGCACCTGGAGAAGACGCTTGGCTACGCCGAGCAGATCCTGCGCAACTTCGCATTCGGCGCGCGCGACGCGCTGATCGTGATCTCGACCAGCGGCATCCGCGAAGTGATCGTCGAAATGGCCGAATGCGCGCCGCCGCGGGCTGAAAGTCATCGCTCTCCTCAGGCGAGCGCATTGCGATCAGGCCAAACCGGCGCATCCCTCCGGCAGGAAACTCATCGAGCTTGCCGACGTGGTACTGGACAACGGTGCGCCCACTGGCGACACCATCCTGCCGTTGCAAGGATCGACGAGCAAGACCGGCCCGTTCAGCACGCTGGGCGGGGCCATGGTCATGAACATGCTGCGTTGCGAGGTCGCCCAGCGCCTGGTCGATCGCGGCATCGAGCCGGTATTTCTCCCCAGCCACCAGTTCGTCGGCAGCCGCAGCGTCGAGGATCAACTCGAGTACTTCTACGGCCAGTATGCCCGGCGCGTGGGGCCGCTGTATGCTCGTCAGGGGTGAAGATCATTGAGACCTTCGGTCGCACCCAAGTGGCATGGTCGGAAGATCATGCCACAACGCGAATCCTCTACCCTCAAGGTCGTTGACGTAAGCATTGAAGACCGTGATCCAGACGTAATCGTCGGGCAGCGGTCTTCTTCATCCAGAGTCTCCGCGATGCGCCGTTTGTCAGATGCACGTTGCCAGGCTGCGCCGAATGGTTCAGCGGGAATGGTACGCGTTGCCGTTCGCCTGTCCGACCTGTTCACGATATCGGGAGGTATTTCCAGAAGGAGCGAAGGAGCCGAACACGCTCACGCTTGAACGCCTACCAGCAGTAGACGCGAGCTCGCCGGTCCCCTTGCTGAAAAACGTGCGGTACTTTAAACTCATTCATACTTTTCGGGAAGTGGTGTTCGTTGATGAGTCTGAGGAAACTGTCCTTCGTCCTTCCATGCGAAGAGGCTGCGTCCTGGCGGTGGAGGTGGTTTGTAACCAAGCGGTTTACGATGGCCACGGGCGCCTCGTAAAGGGAAGGGTAGATAACCATGGCTACTCCCGGCTGCACCATCTTTGTTGTGGACGACGATCCGTCGGTTAGCAAGCTTCTGACGCACCTGGTGACCCCCGCTGGCATGGAGGTGGTGGCGTTTTCTTCGGCGCAGGCCTTTCTGGATTACAAACCTCAGGACGGCCTGTCCTGCCTGGTTTTAGACGTGGAGATGCCGAAACTCAACGGGCTTGAACTCCAGGACGAGCTGCGTCGGGTTGGTCGCGACATTCCGATCATCTTCCTTACGGGTCGAGGCGACGTGCCGATGACCGCCCGTGCAATGAAGGCCGGGGCCGTGGATTTCCTGGAGAAGCCGTGCCAGCCGCAAAATCTCCTTGACGCCATCGACCGAGCTCTGGCGCTTGATCACCGGACGCGAGTAGATCGGGCTGAATGTGCAGCAATCCAGCTTCGCGTGGAGACTCTCACTCCGCGGGAGCTGGAGGTCCTGAACTTAGTGGTTGCGGGTCTGTTGAACAAGCAGATTGCCACCCGCCTGGGCCTGACGGAAGGAACCGTCAAGGTTCACCGGGGGCGGGTAATGACCAAGATGCAGGCCGAGTCCGTAGCTGAATTGACCCTCTTGGCGGCGCGAATCGGCATCCAGCCGCCAGGTCGTGCCCTTGCGCCGACTCAGGATAAGATCGGATCGGACAACGATGTGACTCCGTCCTTTCGACTGCCGAAGCCCTCGTGACGGATGTCTGTCACCATTTCTACTGTATTGCACTAAAGTCTAATGCCTCCGTGTCAAAACCCGAGCTAGGATTGCGAGTGGTGTTTGGCATCGACGTGGAAGCGGATGTCTGCGGTGCGCCCCTGCAACTTTCAACTTTTCTAATGTGGCATCTTGTGAAAACGAATCTAATCATGGCGCTGGCCCATCAGTCTGATCATCGGCGCCGCAGCGGCGAGTGCCGAGAATTCTACCCAGGGAACCTGGAAGTTGATCGCAGGGGAAGCCGACGGCAAAGCACTCGCGGATGGAGCTCTTAAAGACGGCAAACTGGTAATCAAGGGCGACCCATACCGGGTCATGCTGGCAGGCAATAGCGTGATCACGGGTAAGCAAAAACTGGATCCGACCAAGGCTCCCAAGGCGATTGACATCATGGATGCCACTGGGCCCAACAAAGGCAAGGTGTGCCCGGGCATCTACGAGATTCAAGGAGACGTACTCCGCGTCGTCTTTGCTCAGCCCGGGCAACCACGACCGACCCAATTTGCCACGGTTGCAAACAGCGGCCAGTGGATGCACGTCTGGCAGCGCGTCAAGTAGTATCGGTATCGATGCGCTGTGATGGCGGAACGTGACTTGTCCTGCCGCTCGGTGATGCCTGGTGATGTAAGGCACCTAGGCTAGCTGACGCCGGCATTTGATTGCGGCGTTCAGTCGAAGGCAGGAGAGGTCAGATATGAAGACACTCTCGCTCTGGGGAGGCAAGACCCTCTGGGAAGGGCACCATTTGCGCCGCCTTCGCGGCAAAGGGGGCTTCGGTCAGGTCTGGGAGGCCGTAACTGCTACCGGCGAGCCCGTGGCCATGAAATTCCTGCGCTGCGACGACGCCGTAAGCTCGCCCAAAGAGTTGCGGAACATCCTGGCCATCCGTCAGCTGAACCACCCAAACTTACTGCGAACCGAGCGAGTCTGGTCCGGCCAGGGCTATCTGGTGGTCAGCATGGAATTGGCGGACGGCAGCCTTGCCGACCTGTTGGAAGTCAGTCGAGCCGAACGTGGAAATGGCCTTCCCATGGACATCGTCTGCCACTATCTGACGAAGGCAGCCCGTGCTCTCGATTTCCTCAACGCCCGCCAGCACCAACTGAGCGGTCTCACGGTCGGTTTCCAGCATTGCGATGTCAAGCCAGGAAACCTGCTGATAGTCGGCGACAGCCTCAAGCTTGGTGACTTCGGCTTGGTTACCAAAATCGCAGCACCAGTGGTTGCCCACTACCGCGCCGGAACGACTGCCTACGCCGCCCCCGAAGTATTCGAGGGCCGGTTGAGCGATTGGACGGATCAATTTGCCCTGGCGGTTACTTACTGCGAGCTACGCAGCGGGCGTCTGCCGTTTCCGCGCAGTCCTTCGCGGTTCGGGCGGTCCTATTTCCGGCCCGAAGCGGACCTGTCGATCTTGTCGGGCGGGGAGATTCCTGTAATCAGACGGGCACTTGCGCGCGTCCCGCAGGACCGTTGGCGGACGTGCGGGGAAATGATGACGCAGTTGGTCGCCATCCTTGACCAGGAACCTGGCTACCAAGGTTGAGAATCACCTCTTTCACTCGATCAGCCCTGTCATCACTCCGGTCTTGCTTTTCTAAAGGAGGCCAATTAAGGCTCGCCCGTCAAAGCTAGCACTTGAACTGAATGTCGAAATAGGGGCTTTGGTCGGTCAATGATGGCCGAGGTCAATCGCCAAGTCCGGGCCTCGAACAAGGAAGTCGTGGCCTTCTCCGAGAAGCTGGGATACACCGTCGAAGAGCGAGTCAGCATGGGAAAACGGCGCACGTGACCTGGCCGTGCCGATCACCTGGGAAACCATCATGCCTAGAAACCTAGCGATCCTGATCTTCGATGAGGTAGAAGTCTTGGACTTCTGCGGACCTTTCGAGGTTTTTTCCGTTGCCAACCAGTTCACGGATTCGCCTGCTTTCAACGTATTCACCGTGGCGGGAAAGGCGGGGCCGATCCTTACTCGTGGCAGTCTGAGCGTAACTCCGCACCACCGTCTCGCTGACTGCCCTAGCCCGAATCTGCTCCTCGTTCCCGGTGGCCAGGGCACTCGCAAGGAAATGCACAACCCGGCGCTGATCGACTGGATCAAGCAGGCATCGGAGATGGCGGAGCTGTTCATGTCGGTTTGCACTGGGGCGATGCTGCTAGCCAAAGCCGGTCTACTCGATGGCCTCAAAGCAACCACGCACCACGGCTCCATCGACGTGTTGCGGGAAATGGCTCCAAAGACGATGGTTTGTGCCGACCGTCGCTTCGTGGACAACGGGCGAGTGATTTGCTCAGCTGGAATTGCAGCGGGAATCGACATGAGCCTCCATGTGGTCACCAGATTTCTTGGCAAGGAGGTCGCTGAGAAAACGGCGAGGCACATGGAGTATCCGTGGGATGGTCGGGGGAATGAATAACTGGGCCGTGAAAGCGCTGGCGTATGGTCGATCGACAGCGGGCAGGTGACCAAATGGATCGCTGCGACTCATGTGGTCGTGCTCCCCCTCTGGCACCTGGAAGTGATCATGTCGCTGTAACACAATCTGCTGCAGCAGCATGGCTTCTTCTGGGCGACCTGACGTCTCACGCCAGGATGTCACGGACGAGCGTACCGTGCACATCGGTGAGGCGATAGTCTCGGCCCTGAAAGCGAAAGGTGAGCCTTTCGTGATTCAGACCGAGCAGGTGCAACAGTGTCGCATTCAGGTCATGAACATGGACCGGATTGCGCACGACGTTGTAGCCGAAATCGTCGGTTGCACCAAAGCAAATGCCGGGCTTGATGCCGCCGCCGGCGAGCCACATCGTGAAACAGCGACCATGGTGATCGCGACCATAATTGGACCGCTCCAGCTTGCCCTGACTGTAGGTCGTGCGTCCGAATTCGCCGCCCCACACTACCAGTGTCTCGTCCAGCAGGCCGCGCTGCTTCAGGTCGCGGATCAATGCGGCCGCGGGTTGATCAACATCGCGGCATTGCAGGCGCAGATCGCTGGGCAGATTGTAATGTTGATCCCAGCCGCGATGATAGAGCTGAATGAAGCGCACGCCACGTTCCGCCAGGCGTCGGGCGAGAAGGCAATTGGCGGCGAAGGTCCCGGGCCGTTGCACCTCGGGGCCATAAGCTTGCAAGGTCGCGCGGCCTTCGTCACGCGTGTCGAGCAGATCCGGCACCGAGGTCTGCATGCGGAAGGCCATCTCGTATTGCTCGATGCGCGTGTCGATTTCCGGATCGCGATGACTGGCCAGCTGCCGCCGGTTGAGCGCGGCGATCACGTCCAGCTGGTCACGACGCGTTGCTGAACTCACGCCCGGTGGATTGGAAAGAAACAACACCGGATCGCCGCCGCTGCGTAGCGCCACGCCCTGATGGTTCGAGGGCAGAAAGCCGGGTTCCCAGAGTCGCGCGTGGAGCGGGTCCGCCGGCCGCGCCGCGCTGCCGTGCGACAGCAACACCACGAATGCCGGCAGGTCGCGGTTCGCGGCGCCGAGTCCATAGCTCAACCACGAACCAAAACTGGGCCGGCCCGGTTGCTGATGTCCCGTCTGCAGCAAGGTGATGGCCGGATCGTGATTGATCGCTTCGGTGTGCAGCGAACGAATGATGCACAGCTCATCCGCAATCGTGCCGGTGTGCGGCAGCAACTCACTGATCCAGGCGCCGCCCTGGCCGTGGCGCTGGAAATTGAAAAGCGACGCCGTTACTGGAAACGACTTCTGGCCGCTCGTCATGCCGGTGAGCCGCTGGTCGCCACGGACCGAGGGAGGCAGTTCCTGGCCGTGGATTCTTCTCAAGCCGGGCTTGTAGTCCAGCAGATCGAGGTGCGACGGACCGCCGTGCATGAAGAGATAGATGATTCGTCTGGCCCTGGGCGCGAAGTGGAGCCCGGCGTTCGCGCTGTCGGAGAGGGAGGCCAGGGCCATGGCGCCGAGGCTCAGGCCTGTCTGCGTCAGAAACTGGCGGCGCCCGGTTGCGTTCATCGCTTGGTGATTGCCTCGTCGAGATTGAGTAATGTATGGGCGACGACCGTCCATGCGGCGAGTTCACGGGGGTCGTGCCGGGTGTTGATTCTTGCAGCGCCCACGGCCAGCAGATGCTGCGCAGCCTTGAGATCGGCGGCGAAGCGTGCCCGCTGTCGGTGCAGCAATCCCTTGAGCAGGTCGAGTTCCGGCGCCTGCGCCGGACGAACAAGAACGGTGCGCCACAAGCGTTGCAACCGGGCATCGTCTCCAGCCGGTGTGTTCAAGGTCCGAACTCCCAGGGCACGCGCCGCTTCGGTAAAGGTCTGGTCATTGAGCAAGAGCAGTGCCTGGAGGGGTGTGTTGGTCCGCGCGCGGCGCATGGTGCATTTCTCACGCGTCGGTCCATCGAAGGTCAAGAGCGCCGGCGGCGGGGCCTGACGCTTGATGTAGGTGTACAGACTTCGTCGCCAGAGGCCGGCGCCGGTATCCGGAACATAGCTGTCCTCGGCGTTGTAGCTGACCGCTTCCCAGAGTCCCGGCGGTTGATACGGCTTGACGCTTGGCCCGCCGATCTTTGGCACGAGCAATCCGGAGACGGCGAGCGCCTGATCGCGTAACATCTCGGCCGAAAGGCGGCAACTCGGGCCCCGGGCCAGCAAGCGATTGTCCGGGTCGAACACCTGTCCGTCCTTGACCGTGTGGTGCGACCGTTGCCGGTACGTCCGCGAGGTCACCATCAAGCGGATCAGTTCTTTCAGTTCTTTCACGTTCCAGCCACTGTCTCGAAAGGATGCCGCCAGCCAGTCGAGGAGATCGGGATGCGTCGGCAACTCGCCCTGGGCGCCAAAGTCATCGACGGTCCGTACCAGCCCCTCGCCAAATATTTGCTGCCAGAACCGATTCACGGCGACACGGGCTGTGAGCGGGTTGTCCGCCGAGACCAGCCACCTCGCCAGGCCGAGGCGATTGCGCGGCGTCGATTGCAGCCATGGTGCGATCGCCGACGGCACACCCGCACGGACAACCTCTCCCGGCTTGTCGTATTCGCCCCGTTCAAGGACACGCGTGATGCGCGGCTTGGCCATCTCCTGCATCACCAGGGCGGTGGGGATAGCGGCACGCGCTTCGTTGAGGGCCCTGGTGGCGGCCTGCACGCGCTGCCGCGCCGCTTGCGCCGCCGCATCAGCGAAGCGCGGCACATAATAGTCAAGCAGCCTGTCGGCATCGTGGGAGTCGCGGCTTGCCTTGTCGCGCTCGAGAATGCCGCGAATCCGCTCACCCCAGAACCAATCGCTGATGGCCTTTTCGTCCAGCGCCTGCTGGACGATCCGCACTTCATCGATGCGACCATAGAAACCCAGTCCGTCGTCGCGACGGCCGATGCGCAGCGGCTGGGCATTGACAAGGGTGCCCTCGAGAGTATCGCTGCGTATGTCGATCTTCGCCGGCAAGCCATCGACAAACACCCGCAACCCCTTGGCCCTGTGCGAACCGTCGTAGCTGACCACGACATGATGCCATTGCCTTGCGTTCATCGGCCGTGTCGTGGATGCCTCGATGAGGCGCACGCCCCAGCGATGCACCAGATGAATCTTCAAGAGTCCCTTGGCCCAGATCATCTCGATGCCGCGCCGATTTCCGGTCGGCTCGATCAGCGATAACGGACTGCTGAGCGAACCGTCGGGGAGCAACCACATGCCGATGGTCCATGCTCTGTCCGGATGGAAGCTCGGCAGCGGTGCTTCCACATGCTGGGTCGCGTCGAACTTCGCCGACTGGCCGCGCACTCCCCGATCAAACGACAGCGTCGTCCCGCGCGAAACCGACTCGCGTCGGATGCGACCATCGAAGGCTTCGTGCAGGACGAGCGCTTGCTCGGGAGGTCGAGGCAACGTCCTGGGTGCATCTCGCTCCCATGTTGCGATGGCGGCGCTGAGTTTTCCATGTACTGGAGCGAACGCCTCTGCCGCGGCTCTTGCGGATGCTGTCAACTCGGCCAGGCGTTGCTGTTGCTTTTCCGACGGCACTTCGATGAGCGGCGGCGGATTGTCGGCCACGATGAGTCCTGTCTCGGGAACATTGTTGAAAAAGGCAAACAGTTGATAGAACTCGCGCTGTGAAATCGGATCGAACTTGTGATCGTGGCACTGGGCGCATCCCGCTGTCAAACCCTGCCAGACCGTCATGGTCGTATGCACGCGATCGACGACATACTCGACGCGAAATTCCTCGTCGATGATGCCGGTCTCGTTGTTGGCCATGTTGTTGCGATTGAAACCGGTGGCGATGCGCTGACGGACGGTGGGCTTGGGCAGCAGGTCGCCCGCCAGTTGCTCGATGGTGAAGCGATCAAAGGGCATGTTCGCATTGAAAGCGTCGATCACCCAGTCACGCCACAGCCACATCTGTCGGGGGCGGTCGCTGAAATAACCGTTCGAATCGGCATAGCGCGCCGCATCAAGCCAGCTGACTGCCATGTGCTCGCCGAAGTGTTGCGAGCGCAGCAGCCGATCGACGACACGCTCATAGCAAGCGTTGCCATCGGCGCCGGACTTGCCAAGGTCGGCGCGGAAAGCATCGAGCTCCGTCGGGGTGGGCGGCAGGCCGGTGAGGTCGAGAGTCACCCGTCGCAGCAACGTTTCCGTCGCTGCTTCGGGCGCTAGCCGGAGGCCATGCTCATGCAGGTTTGCCGCCACGAAACCGTCGATGGCGTTGGGGAACTCCTTCAACTTCGGAACCGGAGGTTTCGCGAGGGGCTCGAATGCCCAGTGTTTCTGGTAGAGCGCGCCTTGGTCGATCCAGTCGCGCAGTAGCTCAATCTCGTGCTTCGCCAGCGGCTTCTCCAGCCTGGCGGGCGGCATTTTCTCATGGGTGTTTTCCGAAAGGATGCGTGCCATGACTGCGGACGCTGCCGCCTTGCCGGGCACGATGGCGGCATAGCAGCCGCGATCGGCAAGCGCAGCCGTGCGTTCGTCCAGACGCAGCCGGGCTTTGCGGGACTTCGCATCCGGGCCGTGACACTGAAAACACTTCTGAGTCAGGATGGGCCGGATATCCCGAATGAATGACACCGCCTTCCGAGACGGTCTTTCTGCGCCGAAAGACGGCAACCAAACGGAAGCCGCCAGCAGCGCGGCCATGACAACGCTTCTTTTCATCGGGATACTCTGGGCGGTTGCGCTCTTGAACACTCGTTTGGCTTGTTACCTGGCCTCCAGGTATGATATCAGCAGCCAAATCATCAGGGCGTCCAAATGAAGCAAGAAACCACGGATCCAATGGGGATCGTAACATACTGAAGTCATGCTTAAATGCTTAAATGGTCGCGTTGGATGACTCTTGTGTTGTCTGTCCGTGCTCATTCCGTCGTTTGATTTCTTGGACGCACTTGGCGTTGGCAAAACTCCCTCTGGCCGTGGCGCACGTGCGCACGTGCATCCCGGTCCATCGTTCAGCACAAGGAGTCCTTCCGTGGTTTCATCGTGGAACTGTCTGTCTGTTGCCGTTCTGGGTTTGATTTGCTGTTCCAGCCTTGCAGGCCCGGTCAAGAAGCAGCCACCGAAAAAGTCCCTGGAAGAGACTGCCAGGGCATTTGTCGAATTGCTGAGAAAGGAAGAGTTCGCCAAGGCGACCAGTGACTTCGATGCCACCATGCTCAAGGTCCTGCCTGCGGACAAGCTGCAGACGACCTGGGAAAAAGTCCTCGCGGATGCCGGCAGCTACAAGAAGTGCCTGGCGAGCCGGCTGGAAAAATCAGGCAAGTACGAGATTGTCGTCGTGACCTGCCAGTTCACCCGGAAGAAGATGGATGCCCGCGTGGTCTTCGACATGGAAGGTAAGATCACCGGCCTGTTCTTCCGGAGCCCGGCGCCCACGGGAGTGGAAGAAATCTGGGAGGGCAAATTGAAGTTGGGAGAAACGGGGATCCGTCTGGTGTTTCATCTGTTCAAGCAGAAGGATGGCAGCTATGCCGGCACCATGGACAGCCCGGACCAGGGAGCGAAGGGCATCGCGCTGGATGAAGTCTCGTTCAAGGAAAACACGCTGCGCCTGGAACTGAAGAGCGCCAGGATCGTTTACGAAGGGAAGGTCGCCAGTACGGGCAAGGAAATCTCCGGGAAATTCAAGCAGGCGGGGCAATCGTTCCCGCTGAACCTCAAGAGAGTGGCCAAGCTGAAGGAGGTCCGACGGCCGCAGACGCCCAGAAAGCCTTATCCGTATGAGGAGATCGAGGTTGCCTACGAGAACAAGAAAGGCGGCATCAAGCTGGCCGGCGCCCTGACGTTGCCGCGCGGCAAGGGCCCGTTTCCGGCAGCGCTGCTCATCACCGGTTCCGGCGCCCAGGACCGCGACGAGACAATCCTGGGTCATAAACCCTTCCTGGTCCTGGCGGACTACTTGACGCGGCGCGGCATTGCCGTGCTACGCGTGGACGATCGCGGCGTGGGTGGCTCCTCCGGCAAGGTTGACCAGGCGACATCGGCCGATTTCGCCGACGACGTGCTCGCCGGCGTGAACTTCCTCAAGGCGCGCAAGGACATCAACGCCTCGCAGATCGGTCTCATCGGACACAGCGAAGGCGGCATCATTGCGCCGCTCGTGGCCAGCCGTTCGCGGGACATCGCCTTCATCGTGCTGCTGGCGGGAACCGGATTGCCGGGCGAAAAGATTCTCTATCTCCAGGGCGCCGCCATCCTCAAGGTTGCGGGGGCCGATGCCGAACGTCTTGCCCTTCAAAAGGCCGTCCAGGAACGCATGTTTGCGATCCTGCGCCAGGAGCATGACATGGCCCGCGCCGAGAAAAAGATCCGGGCGGCGCTGAAAGACCTCGCCAAGGATGGCAAGAATGCGAACAAGGAACTGGTTGAAGCGCTGCCGTTGCTCGAGGGCCAGATCCAGATGGTCCTGAGTCCGTGGTTTCGCCATTTCCTGGACCACGATCCAAGGCCAGCCCTGAGCAAGGTGACCTGCCCGGTACTGGCCCTGAACGGCGCCAGGGACCTGCAAGTCGATGCCGGCGCGAATCTGCAAGCCATCGCGGCGGCGCTGAAGGCCGGCGGCAACCAGGATTTCACCATCCGCGAATTGCCCAACCTCAATCATCTTTTTCAGACAAGCAAGACGGGAGCCGTCTCGGAATACGGCGTTATCGAAGAAACCATCGCCCCCGTCGTACTGGAGGCAATCGCTGACTGGATCTTGAAGCGAACGACACGCCAATGATCGCCTGGAAATAGCCCGCCGCCAGCTTCCCGGATGTTGCCCAGTCATCGCGAGTCGCCAGCGGCGGGGTTAGTCCAGCAGCTGTGCCCCTTCTCTTCAGAGGCGTTCAGAGGCGTTTAAAGGCGAATAGCATGTCAGGTTCGCCGCAAGGGGCTATACGGCGTTTCGGTCGGCGGCTCAGTTCGGGGCTTGCCGTTGGCTGAGACCGCTTGCTGGAACACACTGAACAGATCGATCGGCACGGGAAAGACGATCGTGGTGCTGTTTTCGGTGCCGATATCCGCCAGGGTTTGCAGGAAGCGCATCTGCATGGCCATGGGATGGCCCTCGAGTGTCTCGGCGGCATTCCGCAGCTTCGTCGCGGCCTGGGCCTCACCCTCGGAGTGGATCACCTTGGCACGCCGCTCCCGCTCGCTCTCGGCCTGACGAGCCATGGCCCGCTGCATCGGCTGAGGCAGATCGACATGCTTGACCTCCACCATCGATACCTTGATACCCCACGGATCGGTCTGTTGATCGATGCCTTCCTGAAGGCGTCGGTTGACCTTGTCGCGACCAGACAGCAGCTCATCGAGTTCGGCTTGCCCCACGATGCTGCGCATTGTCGTCTGCGATAGCTCGCTGGTGGCATAGAGGTAGTTCTCGACCTCGAGGATTGCCTTGAGCGGGTCGAGCACCCGGAAGTAAACGACGGCGTTGACCTTGACCGAGACATTGTCACGCGTGATCACATCCTGGGGCGGCACGTCCTTGACATGGGTCCGCAGGCTGACGCGCTCCAGTCGATCGACCGGCCAGAAGACCATGATCAGTCCCGGTCCCTTCGGCTGAGGCAAGGTTCGCCCGAGACGGAACACCACGCCGCGTTCGTACTCATTGAGAACGCGGATGCAGGTCAGGAAGTATAGAGCCACGATCGCCAGAACGATGCCGGCGATTCCGACAACGTTCACGGTTTCGAAGATAGGCGGCATGGTTTCCTCCTTAGTGAGTACCGTGAATTTCCATCGGTTTTTCCGTCACGTTCGTGCTGCCCTGGTCAGGGACGCGCACGCGCAAGGTCAGCCCTTTGCTTTCCTGGATTTCCAGTACCTGTCCGTCGGTGATGGGCGCGGCGCTGACGGCCTTCCACAATTCGCCGTGCACCCGCACCATGCCGGTGTACCGTTCCCCTTCCAGAACGAAGGTCTCCTGGGCCACCGCCTCCTTTCCCACCATGCCCTCGCTTCCGGTTTGCACACGGCCGCGGTGGACCTTGACAATGCTGCCGACCAGGAAGAAGGTGATGACCGCGGTGCCCAGCGCGACCGGAATCAGCACTTTCAAGGAAATCCCGACAAAGCCGATCGGCGAGTCCACCAGCATGACGCCGCCCAGCACCAGGCAGACCACGCCACCCAGGGTCAGCGCCCCAAAGCTGGTCACGAACACTTCGGCCACGAACAGCGCCAGCGCCACCAGGATAAGCACCAGGCCCACGTAGTTGATGGGCAGGATGGCCATGGCCAGGAAGCCCAGCACCAGGCAGATGATCCCCAGCGTACCGGCCACTCCCCACCCAGGAGAGTACAACTCGAACATGATGCCGTAGAAGCCGAAGATCAGCAGCAGGATTGCCAGGTTGGGATTGGCCAGGAGCGCCAGGAGTCTCTCACCCCACCACATCTCGAGCATGCGGATGTCCGCGTTGACTGTGTTGAGCCGCACGCCTCCGTCCGGCAGAGACACTTCCCGCCCATGAATCTTGTTCAACAAGTCATGCAAATCCTCCGCCTGGAGGTCCACCGCTCTTTCCTGAACCGCTTCGGAAGCCGGGGCCGACACGCTCTCCCTGACGGCGCGGGTGACCCATTCCACGTTGCGCCCGCGTAGTTGCGCGAGAGCCCGCGCCCAGGCCACCGTGTCGTTCAGAATCTTGTCTTCCATCACGGACTTGCCCGGTGCTGCCTTGCCCTTGTCGTCCTGGGGCGAGGGAGAACCTGGCAAGCCACCGATCTGAACGGGGTGAGCGGCTCCGATATTGGTTCCTGGAGCCATTGCCGCCACATGTGCCGCCATGGTGATGAATACGCCGGCGGACGCCGCGCGCGCGTCCGACGGAGCAACATAGACCACGATCGGAACCTGGCTGCGCAGCATGCTCTTGACGATGGTGCGCGTGGAATCGACCAGGCCGCCCGGTGTGTCCAGGACGATCACCAGGCAGGCGGCCCGGACCTGTTCTGCTTGCTGGATGGCACGCTCGATGAAACGGGCGGTGATGGGAGTGATGGCTTCATTCTCCAGCCGGATCTGCAACACCAGTGATCGACCCGGTTGATCCACGGTCGGCTTCGGCTGCTGGGCCAACAGCAGGTTGCAGTTCGCTAGAAGAAGCACCAATCCAGTAAGCGACAGAGCAGCAAGTCTTTGCATGGCTGGACATCCTTCCTCTGGCAACGGCGCTGGACTGCGACCTATGCCTGCGGAGTTTTCAGCGCGCGCAGCACTTCATTGGGCACGGGCGATGACGCTCCGGCAGGAGGCGGCGCCTTCACCGTCAACACGGGGCATGTTGCCTCGCGCAGCACCTTCTCGGCGACGCTGCCCATCAATAAACGCCCGAGTCCGGTGCGGCCGTGCGTGCCCAGGACGATCAAATCGCATTTCTGCTCCTGGGCGATTTCCAGAATGGCCGTGGCCGGGTCGCCGTCCACCAGGAGGTGTTCGACGCGAACCGCGGAATCGGTGCAGTGCATGCCACGGAGTTGTTTTTTGAGCGCCTGGCGCTCATCCGCCGATGGCGGAGGCGCGGGCGGTGCCATCGCGATTCCCGCGTACGCCATCACCGGCCGTTCCTGGGTGTGCAATACGATCAGGCGGCTGCCGTGGTCGCGTGCCAGGGAACACGCCAGCTGAAATGCGTGCTCCGAATGCTGAGAAAAATCGGTTGGATGCAGAATCGTCCGGATCGGTGTCATGGGATACTCCTTCCGACAGCAAGGCAGCCAGCCTTCGACGCGATAACCAAATACGCATTTGGTGTGCCAGAGCGTTGCTCGGCTGTTGAAATGCGCAAACCGGCCACGCGAACTCGCGGATCCAGCTGATTCGGGGAGAAACGCCGCTACTACGGAGCTAGACGTGCGGCCGCCGGCTGTCAGGGCGCTGCTGAAAAGTGACTCGGCGTGGGGAAAATGGCCATTGTTGAACAAAAAGCCGCCAGCAGCACAGCGGGCTGGCGCCGGATCTCATCTCTCCTGTGCCGACTTCTCCCGTTCCGGCTGCAGATCCTCGCTGGCGACATTCGCCAGCAGGACATCTGCCGCTTCCTTGGCGGCATCGACAAACGGCAGCAGCACCACGTCCGCGCCGGCATCTCGAAGCTTCGGCATGTCCCGATCGTGGTGCGCCGTGACCGCGGTCCTTCCGCGAAAATCATGATGCTTCAGTCCATGCAGCAAGGTAAGATTCGCCGAGAGCAGCGGCATCGAACTTACCAGCCAGCGTGCCTCGAGCAGCGGTAGCGAGGCGAGAAAGTCGGCATCGTCGGCGTCTCCGTACACGATCGGAACCTTGCCCCGGTGGCCATGACGTACCAGCTGGGGGTCAAAGTCCACGCCCAGGACCCTGGCGCCGCGCGAGGCCAGTTCGCGGGCAATGTTGCTGCCGAAGCGGCCCATACCGAAGAGGATGACATCCACCCGGCGTGCCGAGGCGGGCACCTGTTCCAGCGCCATTTCTCGATACGGCTTGCGGCGTTCGAAGAGTCCCAGCAACGGCACGCAAGAATCGTACAACCGATGCGAGTACAGGATCATGTAAGTGGACAGCGTGATGGTGGTCAGACCCACGAGAGGTATTGGTTCACGGCGCGGGCAATAGAGATATTGCCCTTTGTTGATTGTGGTGGGCTTGGACTGCCTCGACAAGCCAGTCGAAGACGTTGCAGGATTGGCGGCGGCAGGTTTCGATGACAGTCAGCAGTCGCTCGACGAACTGACTGCCGGACGCTGATTGCGTGCCGAACGAGAGCTTCCGCCAGATGACCGCGTGCCGCAGCGCTTGCTCGGCGGCATTGTTGG
>VGYC01000010.1 GCA_016873095.1 Planctomycetota bacterium
GGGGAACTCGACAATCCCTGGCATGACCGGACCCTCCGTGGTCGTCGTGCGCCATGTGAAATTACCAGGAATTTGAACGAAATTGCCCATTTTGACAAGGCCAGCTGCAGCTTTGCAAAACCTTAGTGAGAACTTAGAAAACGCGAAACTTGCGAACTGGAAACGGCACTAGTGCACCAGCTTCTTGTAGCGGATGCGGTGCGGCTGGTCCGCCTCCTGTCCCAGACGTTGCTTGCGCTGCGCTTCATAGGTCTGGTAGTTGCCCTCGCACCAGACGGTCTTGCTTTCCCCCTCGAAGGCGAGGATGTGGGTGGCGATGCGGTCGAGGAACCAGCGGTCGTGGCTGATGACCACGGCGCAGCCGCCGAAGCTCAGGAGCGCCTCCTCGAGGGCGCGCAGGGTGTCCACGTCGAGATCGTTGGTCGGCTCGTCGAGGAGCAGGAGGTTGCCGCCGCGGCGGAGGAGCTTGGCAAGGTGGACGCGGTTGCGCTCGCCGCCGGACAGTTCGCCGACCTTGCGTTGCTGGTCCGGCCCCTTGAAGTTGAAGCGGGCCACGTAGCCGCGCGACGCCACGCGGTTGTTGCCCAGCATCAGATGATCCAGGCCGCCCGTGATCTCCTCGAAGACCGACTTGCTGTCGTCGAGCGTGTCGCGATTCTGATCGACGTGCGCCGGCACGACGGTGTCGCCGACGCGCAGGCTGCCGGCGTCCGGCTTCTCCTGGCCGACGATCATGCGAAAGAGCGTGGTCTTGCCCGCGCCGTTGGGCCCGATGATGCCCACGATGCCGCCGCGTGGCAGGTCGAAGTTCAGATCTTCCATCAGCAGGTTGTCGCCGTAGCCCTTGCGCACGCCTTGCGCCCGGACGACGACATCGCCCAGGTGCGGCCCCGGCGGGATCTGCAGCACCAGTTCGTCCTCGCGCTCCTCGTATTGCTGGGCCGCCAGCTTCTCGTACTGGCTCAACCGCGCCTTGCTCTTGGCGACGCGGGCCCGCGGCGCCAGCCGTGCCCATTCCAGCTCGCGCGTCAACGCCTTGCGCCGGGCCGATTCCTGCTTCTCTTCCTTTTGCAGGCGTGCCTGCTTCTGCTCCAGCCATGACGAGTAGTTGCCCTTGAACGGATGCCCCCGGCCGCGGTCAAGCTCCAGGATCCACTGGGCCACATTGTCGAGAAAGTAGCGATCGTGCGTGACCGAGACCACCGTGCCGGGATACTCCTGCAAGTGCCTTTCCAGCCAGGCCACCGACTCGGCATCCAGGTGGTTGGTCGGCTCATCGAGCAGCAGCAGGTCGGGCTTCTGCAGCAGGACCTTGCACAGGGCGACGCGGCGGCGCTCGCCTCCCGAAAGCGTGGCTGGCCTGGCATCGCCGGGCGGCAAGCGCATGGCGTCCATGGCAATCTCGAGCTGCCGATCCAGCTCCCAGGCATTGGCGGCGTCGATGGCCTCCTGCACGCGGCCCAGCTCTTCGAGCATCTTCTCCATCTTCTCCGGCGACATCGGCTCGGAAAGCTTGTTGCTGATATCCTCGTGTTTTGTGAGCAAGGCCCGCGTCGAGGCCACGGCTTGCTCGACGTTGCCGCGGACATCGGTGGATTCATCCAGCCGCGGTTCTTGCGGGACGAAACCGATGGTAATGCCGTCGGCCGGCCGGGCCGTGCCCAGGATGTCCTTGTCCTCCAGGGCCATGACGCGCAGGATCGAACTCTTGCCCGCGCCGTTGCTGCCGATGACGCCGATCTTGGCCCCTGGGTAAAACGCCAGCCAGATGTCCTTGAGCACCTCACGCTTGCCGTACAGCTTGGTGAGGTTCTCGATGGTGAAGATGTATTGCTCGGCCATGGATGATTGATTCCGGTGCGCTGAGGGGACGAAACTATTAAGTTAGCGGATTGTACGATGGGACTCAAGCGTTGCCTTGGGTCCATTGCTTCCATCACGCCCGATCGAGTGACTTGCGAAACACGATCATGTCGTCGCCAGGCGCGTAGTAGTCGCGCAGGACAGCCTCGATCTCGTAACCGTGCTTCTTGTAGAAGCCGCGCGTGAGGTCATAACTGGGCATGGAGCTGGTTTCGATGAGCAAGACGGCGGCGGGCTGATGGATGCGGATGTCGGCTTCGACGAAGCGCAACAGTTCGCTGCCGATGCCTTGCGCCTGGTGATCGCGCTGGATGGCAATCCAGTACAGGTACCAGGTGTGCACGGTCATGGCGGCCGGGGCGTAATAGGCGAAGCCAGCAATCCTGTCGCCGCTGGCGTGCGTGACACAGCGATGGCCGGCAGCGCGATTATGGTCGTGATAATCGTCGAGCACTTCGCGCAGCGCCTGAATCTCCATGGGCCGGAACACGCCCGTCTGCTCGGTCAGTGCCAGCAGAAAAGGCGTGTCGGCCGGGTCGGTGGGTCGGATCATTGCGCCACGTTCATCCCGCTCACTTGCCGGGGAAAGCGCTGCCGCCGCCACTCGTCTGGTCGCGGACAGCGCGGACGCGATTGCGCCAGCGCCAGTAGTGCATGGAACGAAAGCGGCCAATCTCGGTGGTTGGATCGCTATCGACGCGGGAATTGCGGACAATCAGGTTGCCTTCCGGTGTCAGCACGAGCATCTCGACGGCGGCGTCCTCCTTGATGTTCGACTTGCCGATCCGGTAATCATGCTTGCCTCCAGAGAAATCGACGAGGACAGGTGCCGGGTCTCCGAGAATGAAGTCCACCGGGATGCCGGGATGCTTGATCTTGCTCTTGCCCTCGCTGTAGAAGCCCAGCTCGAAGCGGCCCTTCTTGGCATCCCATTCGGGCACTTCGACGCGAATCTTTGTCCGGCCGATGAAATCGCCGCGGCGAATGGACAGCCGTTCGGCAACGGCCCAGTCGCCAACCGGCCGCTCGCCGGCCTTCTCGATCCAGCGATGCAGCTGCACAACGGTCTTGTCGGAGTCCACCTTGTCCTTGTCCACGCCGGTTCCGCCCTTGGCTGGCGTGGCATCCGTCTTTTCCGGCAGCGCCAGCTGATCGACGGCGAAGAAGTTTGTCTCGCCCGGGACAGTGACCCACGGAGTTGACACCCAGTCGGAGTACAGCTCGGCGGCCTTGCCGACATCCAGGTAGGCGACGTCCTCGGTGCGGCCGAAGTTGGGGCTAGCGACGCGCACCTGCACCCAGTAGCGATAGGTCTTGCCCACCTTGGCATCGACGTCGATGAACCGGGCCAGCAACCGGGTGATTTCTTCTTCTCCCTTGGACTCGCCGTCCTTGCCTTTCTTTTTCTGCATCAGCATGTCGTTGAGGTAATTCGGGCCCTTCTTGTCTGTCACATCTTCCTTGGCAGTCTTGATCGGAGCGCCGTACGGGTCAAAGACGTTGTAGTTGCCGTTCAGGCGCGTCTGCAGGTCGGCGGGCAGTTCCTGGATCTTTCTGGGCAGGAATGTTCCGGTAATCTCCTTGCCCCCCTTCGGGCCGCCTTCTTTTGGGTTCAGCTTCTTGCCGAGGCCGAATCCGCCCTCCTTTTTTGGATCGGCCGGCTGAGCCTCCGGATCGTCGGCGGGAGGAACAGGCAGACCGGTCAAGCGCGGCGGCGGATAGCTGGCCTCGCCCTTTTGCACGGCCGCGAGCGCCGGCACCGGCGTCACCATGTTCGGGCCAAGGTAAGCGGACAGCTGCTTGGGGTTCTCATCGTCGATGCGCATGCGGCGGAACAGGCTGTCCAGCGCCTCGGAGCGCGCCATGATCTTCTCTTCTTTTTCGTCATACTGATACAGCGGCTCGGGCTTGGTTTCCTTGCCGTCCGAGAGAAGTTGCTGTTTCCAGATGTTCAGGCCGAGAAAACGGGGCGCCTCGCCCTTTTCCAGCATCTGCTTGACCGTCGGATAGCGCAATGCCTCGCGATAGAACTCGAGCTGTTCCTTGATCGGAAAGGTCATGCTGATCACCACCATGCGCTTGGGTTCCAGGAGCATGGACGGCGTGATCTTGTCGCCCGACTTGATCGCCATGAAGGTCATTCGTGACAGATCGGCGTCCAGAACGATGGCCGGAGCCGGGAAGTAATCGATCTGGACTTCGCGGATCGTGCCGTCGTCCTTGGTGCCCATCGTGAGGATGGCGGGATTGACGCGTTCGTTGGGGATGTCGGTTCTGGCGTTGAACAGTGGACCCCAGAGAGCGAACTGTGGATTCTTGACGATGACATAGTCAGAGTCGCGCGGCGCCGGGCGACTGGCCGCAATCCGGGCGCCGAAGGCGAGGAACTGCGCCCAGCCGGTGCGCGGACCGAGAAATGCGACAGCGCCGGCCACCATGGCACGCGGATCCGGATGCTTCTTGGCCTTGGGAATGTCCTGGTCCCCGGGGCTGCTGCTATCGATGCGGCCGTTCATTTCCGCGACCTTGCTCTTGATGGCGGCATCCCAGGTGACGCCGCCTGCGTTGGCGGGAGGCCTCGTCGATGGCGCCATGGGCCCGAAAATGCCCGCAAAGAGTATGAGCACTGTGATGACGGCCACGGCGATCAGCGCAAACCGCTCGCCCTTCTCGAACATCAACTCCTTGATCTTGCTGAAATCCAAGCTTTTCTTGGCCATGATCGTTATCCTCTGGAGGTGAGGCTCTTGCGCCCTGCGCTATGTCCACCCTGCGCTATTTCCGCGGCGGGTATCGTTCGTAAAGGGTGACGATACCGTAGATGACCAGTTCCATGTCGGACTCGCTGCTGTCGCCACCGGAGGTCGTGCTCTGGGCGCGAACGCCGCCCGGCATGAAGAAGCCCTGGCCGAAGCCGCCCCGGCCACCGAAGCCGCCGAAACCGCCCTTCTTCATGCCGGATTTCTCTGCCGGATTGACCTCCTTGTTGTCGTCGCCGGCCCGGGCTGTGCCCAGATTCAGGGACGGCCGCAGGCTGCGCGGATAGCGATTCATGATGACCTGCGTCGTCAGGAAACGCAGCGGCGAATTGGTGAACGCCAGCAAGACCCGGTCGATATGGTCCTGATCGACAATCAGCGAGATGCCAACCGGCACCAGCCGGGACTGCCTGGTGACGTCGCTGTAGCGTGCGGCGTGCATGCCGTGCGGCAGGACTTCGCTTCCTTTCTGACCCTTCCCGTCACCGCCGGGCTGCCCACCAGGCATGCCGCCGGGCTGGCCCCCAGGCATCCCGCCAGGCTGGCCCCCAGGCATCCCGCCAGGCTGGCCACCGGGCATACCGCCAGGCTGGCCTCCCGGCTGGCCGCCAGGCATGCCTCCCGGCTGACCTCCCTGGGCGCCGCGGGCCGCCGGGGCTTTCTTGAACGTCTTGACGCCGACCGGATAGGTACGATCCGAGTGGCTGCAATCGCCGCTGTCCATCGAGCCGATGCTGATGTGGTCGATGCGCTTGATCGCGGCCGTCTCCCAGTTGATGACCTGTTCGACGCCGTAAAACCCCGTGGGCGGCCTGTCCAGCTTGTCGAGGTTAAAGCTGGCGTCGTGCGATTCGCCCGGATTCAGCGGATCGCGGCCGCCGATGATGATCTGCTCGGGTGGCTGCTTGGCTGAAGGCTCGTGCAGGTTGATCAAGAAGGGCAGGTCGAGTTTCTGTCGCTCGGGCAAGAGGTTGGTGATCTTCACCGACAGCTTCGTCGGACCGGACAGCTTGAGATCGATCTGCCAGTAGGGGTTGGTGAAGGTCTGCCATTGCTTCGGATCCCCGCCCGTCTCGCCCTTGAACTTGCTCACATAGTCGTTGGCGAGCCGGACCAGGCGATAGAGTTCGCGCTGGATCCAGATATCCTCCTGGGCGATCCACGCCTCGTCGGAGAAGTTCTTGGCGATGTTCCATTCTTTGGAGACGAAGCGGAAGAATCGGGCGCCGGCAGGCGGCGGCTCGCCTGGCTTGAAGAACCAGCCCGGCAGTTGCACGACGCCTTGACCATTGGCCGTCACCGGCTTGACCTGGGCGATGATCGGCTCGATCTGACTCAGGTACGTGACGGCAAATTCCTCTTGCTCCTTGTTGGTCAGCGGATCGCCGAAGTACTTGCCGATCTCGTAAACGACGTCCACCCAATCGCCGACCTGCAAGTCAACAAAATTGAGGGCCTTGCCGTCATCGCTGGTGATCTTCTTGGAGGAACTGTTGGTGATTTCCGGCGTGCGATAGAACGTGGCGGGCGGCATGGGCACGATCTTCTTGCCCGCCTTGATCGCATAGCCCACGACAAAGGTGTCCTCGTCCTTTTTCTCGATGATTTCACCGCGCAGGCGATGCTGCGGCGGCTTGGCGTCGTCGACGCTGGTCTTGTCGGCCGGGACTTTTCGAGAAACCTTGATGCTCAGTGGAAAGAAGCCATCCTGGAAGTGAAAGCGCTTCTCGAACTCCGTCGGCCAGGTGAAGAGTTTCGCCTGTGCATCGTAGGCTTTTCCCCAGACAAGTTCTTCTTCCTTCTTCATGGCGTCGGCGGCAGCGCGCATGTCGTCGACCCACTTCTGATTCTTGAAGCTGCCGCTGGCGGCATTCACGGACTTGTGGGCGTTCTCCAGGTCGGCGCGGTTCTTGCGAATCTGCGCGCTGACGACGAACAGGAGCGCCACCAAGCATACGAGAGTCAAGGGCACGGCGAGCCCGAGCAGCAACCAGAAGTGATGCTTGATGGCTGTATCTTTATCGAACTTCATGAAACCACCTCAACCATGAATATGCTCTGATATGCTCCTACGGACGCGACTGCGTCTTGGCGTCCTCCAGCGTCGGCTCTTGCCAGATGAACAGGATGGCAAACTCGGTTCGCGGCTGGCGGGCGCCGGCGGCGGCCGGCCGTGCCTTGCCGGAATTCGGGTTGTTGGCCATGAGGCTGCCATCCTTGGCGCCGCTCCCGCCGCCAATGACCGCGGACGCACGCTCGCCGATGGGCTTCCAGCTGGAGCGACTGGCGCCGGCCCCCTTGCCGCCGCCCTTGCCGCCGCCTCCGCCGCCTCCCCCACCTCCGCCTTTCATGTCAGGCATGCCCTGGCCGCCCGGTGGGCCCTTCGATTCCTTGCCGCCCCCGCCGGAGCTCAGCGCCGCCAGCGTGCTGGTATTGATCAGCTCAAACTGGCCCGGATCAGGATTCTTGACGATCTGCTCGCGTGCCCACAGGTAGCTCATGCGATCCTTGACCTTTTCCTTCATGTCCTTGGACAGCACGTTGCCCACGCCCTTGGGATTGAGCAGGTTCTCCAGGAATGTGTTGATGACGAAGCGCTTGTTCTCCTTGTGATGCGTGTAGCCGCGAACCTCCACTACCCAGCCTTTCTTGGGCAGGTCCTTCTTGGCCTTGATGCGCTCGAAGTCGTTGGGATCCATACCGGTCAATCCTTCCAGGCCACCGGAAATAATCCTCTGGCGCACCGCGTCGAAATAAGGCGACAGATCATCGAAGAAGCGATGCGTGATGCCCTCGATATTGATCTGGATGAGGTAGGGCTTGATGAGCTTCTCATCGACGTCGGCGCCGGACTTCGGGTCGCCCGCCCTGGCATAGCGTTTTTTGAGGATTTCCCGGTGCGCCGCGCCAGCCTTGTCGGTCACGAACTCCTTGTAGGCAAGCACACCGAAGCTCGTGGGCGCCTTCCTGGCAACCTTATCGCCGTTGGGCATGGGCAAGGCCATGTTGATGTAGCGGTAGAGCAGGTCCCAGTTGTAGCGTTCCTGCACGCCGGAGCCGATCTTGCGGATGGCCAGCACGCTCTCGTCGTAGTCGCCCTTGGCGGCGTTGAAGCGGGCCTCGAAGTCCGCCTTGCGAGCCAGCACGTCCTTGGCAGCCTTGGTGGCTGCCTCATTTTCCGGCTTCTTGGGATCCACGGCGCGGAAGTCAATGTTGCGGGCGAATGCCAGGCCCGCGACGGCCAGCAACAGCGAGGCGGCCGCCGCCACCGCCCATGGCTTCTTGGCCCGCACCATGCGCTCCACGCGAATCTCGTACGGCAACAGGTTCGTCTGCAAGCGCGTCAGCTTCAATCCTTGCAGGGCCAGCCCATAGGCCACGCCAAAGCTCAGGACGTTCTCGGTGAACTGCGGCGCCTGCGAAACCTCTTCCCCGGTCATCCGCTCGAACGACGTCAGCTTGCGAACCTCCAGTTGCAGCTTCTCTTGCAAGTACTTTTGCAAGCCCGGCAAGCGGAACGCGTTGCCCAGTCCCACCATGTACTGGATTTGCGCGTCGCGGTGCGTGTTGGTGAAATAGCCCAGCGAGCGCTGCACCTCTCCCATGAAGTCATTGAGCACCGTCTTCAAGGCAGCCAGGATCTTCTTGAGATCCGGCGACTTGACGGCATTGCGCTTGAGATGCTCGGCCTTGGCGAAGGTGAGCTTGAGATCCTTGGTCAGAGCACGGGTGAAGTGATTGCCGCCCAGCGGGATGGGCCGCTGCCAGATGATCTTCTCGCCGTCGCAGATGACCAGGTTCGAGTTGTCGGTGCCGATCTCCAGCGCGACCACGCAGGCCTTCTTGCCGCTGTCCCCTTCGCCCTCGGCGGGGGGCGCATTGTCCTTCTTGAGCAGGTCGTAGGCGACGTAGTTACACAGGGCCAGAGGCGCCATCTGTACCAGATGGACCTCCACGTTCACGTCCTTGAAGTGCTGCAAATACCGGCTGACCATGTCGCGCTTGATGGCGAACAGACCGATTTCCGTTTCCAGCGCGAACCCGTCGGTCACCATGCCGGCGCCGATCTTCTGGAAGTCCCAGACGACCTCCTCCAGCGGGAAGGGAATCTGCTGCTTGGCCTCGAAGCGGACGATGTCGCCAATCTTCTTCTCCTCGACGGGAGGCAGCTTGACGAAACGAGCCAGGCCGCTCTGCCCCGGCACGCTGATGGCAACCATGTCGCCGTGCAGCTTGTTTCGTGACAGGAATTGCTCCAGTGCCTCGCGCGTGAGCTGATCCGGGTCGGCGTCCGGCTGACTGAGAATCTTGGGATGCTCGATGTAGTCGTAGGCGGTCGAGGCCACCTGGCCATCGACCACCTCCAGGCGAATGGCCTTCAAGGCACATTGCCCCAGGTCAATGCCCCAGACTCCCATGTTCTTCTGCGCCATGGTCTTGCTATCTCCTCGGAAATGACAATCGCGCAATCGTCCGGTCGATCTGCCCAAGACAGGTTCACGTGCTGGCGGCTGTGCCTGCCGCCGTGCCTTCCTATTTTATGAAACTATCACGGTCGCGACGAAGTTGTCAACGGTCCGGGCTGAAAATCTCCCGTGCACTCCAACTACGGCCCAATTATTCAACACGCGAAAAAAGAAGGCGTTTGTGCTTTACTTTCCCGGACGCGCGGGCTATGGTCCACCGCCTTCGCTCGGTTCAAGGAGGAACCCGTGATCCTGCTCGAAACACTTCTGGCCTTGCTCGCTCTGGCAGGGCTGATCTTCGGCGCCTGGAGCATCGTGCTGGCGCGAACGCACCCCAATCCCACGCGTGCCTCTTGGGGACGACGCCTCTTCGTCGCCATCGTGATCGGGCTGGGCATCTGCGGTTCGGTGGCGGCCCTGCACCGTGCCGATGGACTCGTCTCCGTCAGCCTCCTGGCTGGCTTGCTTCTCGTCGGCATGCTCTGGGAGCACCCCGTCCACGACAAGCCGAGCTGGGAAAGCGTGCCGGCACAGGCGGTCCAGGACATCCTGGCAGGCTAGCGATTCTGCCAAGAGGCTGGAGTCAGCAAGTCTGTCAGCCGAATCCCGGCCCCACTGTCCGCCAATACCCGAATCCGGAAAAGGTTCGCGCGAGATTGCTCTTGCGGGAATGGAAAGGCAGATGATAGTCTTTTGCTCGGCAGCTGCATGCCAATGAGCACGACGCTTGTTGGTCGAAATATGCGAGAATGCAAGGAGGCAGCATCATGAGCGCATCGCTCCCGTTCCACCATCGACTCATGGACCGTGGCCGGCATTTGCAAGCACTGGGCCTGCAGCGCGAGGCGGTGTGTTTCTGGGGCCGGCTTGCCGACATGAAATCGCTGCCTGCCGACATGGCGGAAGAAGCACATAGCCGGCTCGGCGAGATGCAACTGGAACGCGGACGGCACACGCGTGCACGCCGGCATCTCGCCGCGGCGCTGGCGCATCAACCGGACAACCCGCACTATCATTTTCTCCTCGGCCAGGCGATCGAGGAGGATCCCAAGGGAAACCTTGACAAGGCGCTGGCGCACTATCGCCGGGCGTTGCAGCAAGAAGACAGCCAGGCCATCTACCTTGGCGCCTTCGGCCGGCTGGCCATCGACCTCGGCAAGGACGAGGAGGGCGTCCAGGCGCTGCGTCGCGCCGCCGAGATGGCCCCCGACGATCCCGACGTCATCCTTCTGGTCCTTGACTGCCTGGGCGCATGTCGCCCGCACGAGGCGCTGGCGATCTTGCGCCTGTCACTCTTTCGCAATCCACGCGACAGCCGCTTTCGCAAGCTCTGGAGTGATTTTCACTTTCAAAGGCTGCGCAGCGAGCAGGACGCCAAGCGGGCGCCGCACCGCCTCGACGAGGGGCCGGTCATGTTGCCGTTCACTGCCGCCGCCGGCAAGTCAACGCGCTGGCGCCGCCACCCCGCCGGCACTTCCAAGCCGCATTTCCCCCTGCCCGTTTCCGACAAGAAGCACGCTTGAGGCTTGACCTTTCAAGCCGGCTGCCGAAAATATGACATCGTCCATTCCTGATGTCTTTTTCGTCGCGCATCGCCTTGAACCCAGATGGCAATGTCCGATCTCGTACTGGCCATGACCGGAGCGAGCGGTTCTCCTTATGGGACCCGCCTGCTGGAGGTGTTGCTTGCTGCCGGGAGGACGGTTCACCTGACGATCAGCCCGGCAGCGGTAGAGGTGCTGGCCCAGGAAACCGAGCGGAAGCTCCGTCTGGACCGCTTCTCCCTGGGAGACTTGCTCGGCGATAGCGCCGCCAGCGCGAAAGCCGCTCAGGTCCATTACCATCACTACATGGACTTTCGTGCCGGCATCGCCAGCGGCTCCTTTGTGACGGCCGGCATGGTCGTATGTCCGTGCAGCATGGGCACGGCGTCGGCCATCGCCCACGGCGCCTCGCAAAACCTGATCCATCGCGCCGCGGAAGTGCACCTGAAGGAGCGACGCAAGCTCGTGCTGGTGCCGCGCGAAACGCCGCTCGGCGTTGTCCAGCTTCGCAACCTGGCGGCCTGTGCCGAGGCAGGTGCCGTCGTCCTGCCGGCCATGCCCGCCTTTTACACGCGCCCCAGATCGCTGGACGACATGGTGGCATTCATCGTCGGCCGCATCTGCGATCAGCTCGGCGTCGAGCATGATCTGTTCCCGCGCTGGGGAGCCTTGATGTAGGCAGTACTGGCCATGCCTGACACAACCGTGCAAGGCATCACGTACCAGATCAACGCCAGGGACGAGATTGTTTTCGTCAGCGATTCCTGGAACAAGTTCGCCATCGACAACGGCGCGGCCGGCCTTGCCGAAAACGTCCTGGGCCGGTCGCTGTGGGACTTCATCGCCGACCCGACCACCAGGCAACTGTATAGCGAACTCCTGGCCCGCGTCCGTGCGGCTCGGCAGGTCAATTTCATGTTTCGCTGCGATGCCCCCGACAAACGCCGGTTCCTGGAGATGTCGATCATTCCCGGCCCCGGCGGTACTGTCGAGTTTCGTACGCGCACACTCAAGGAGGAAGCTCGCGAGCCCGTCCCATTGCCGGCCGCCAACGCAAACCCAGCGAACCTGCTGCCCATCTGCGATTGGTGTCAGCGCCTGCGCGTCCGCGACATCTGGGCCGAAATCGACGACGCCATTGCATGGCTCCGGCTGTTCGATTCGACGGAATTGCCCATGTTGTCGCACGGCATCTGCGACGACTGCCTTGATTCGATGCGCAAGAAGCTGGCACCGTAGGAATCGTGTTCGCTGATCAATAGCGTATGACGCTGAAGATTTCGTGCGGTTCGAGCAGCTTGCGGCCGTTGAGAAAGGTCAGTTCCACCAGCACCGCGCAGCCCAGCACGTGTGCGCCCGCCTTCTCGACAAGCTGGCAGCCGGCCCGGAGCGTGCCGCCGGTGGCGAGCAGGTCGTCGATGACCAGGACACGGGCGCCGGGCGCGAAGCCGTCGGCATGAACCTGCAACTCCGCGCTACCGTATTCCAGATCGTAACGCATCGAGAAGGTACGAAATGGCAACTTGCCCGGCTTTCGCAATGGCACCAGCGGCACACGCCACTTCAGGGCCAGCGGCGCGGCGAGCAGAAAGCCACGCGCCTCGGCAGCGGACACCGCATCGGGCAGCCCATCTGCATAGTGCTCGGCGATGATATCCAGCGACCGTTGAAACGCTTCCGGAGCGGCCAGCAACGGCGTGATGTCCTTGAAAAGTATGCCGGGCTTTGGAAAATCGGGAATGTCACGAATGTACTTGGTGAGATCCATGATGCAGCTTATCATTACGGACTCGCAATTGGCCGGACAACTCGGGTTACGCAGAGGGATCCACCATGATCACGGTGCGCCATGCGATGCCGGCGGACCTGGATATCGTCGCCGACTTCAATTACCGGATGGCTCAGGAGACCGAGGGCAAGGAACTGGACGCCGCCGTGCTGCGCGCCGGTGTCGAAGCCGGTCTCGCCGACGCGGACAAGATGACGTACTACCTTGCCCAGGAAGACGGCGCGGTTGTGGGCCAGATGGCGGTCACGCGCGAATGGAGCGACTGGCGCAACGGTTGGTTCTGGTGGGTGCAGAGCGTGTATGTTCGCCGGCAATCGCGCAGGCAAGGCGTGTTTCGCACGCTCTTGCGGCATGTCGAGCAAGCGGCACGAAGCACGCCGAGCGTCATCGGCATCCGTCTCTACGTGGACCACGACAATAGCAACGCACAGCAAGTTTACCTGCGCCTGGGGTTCAAGCAAACCGGGTACCTGTTGCTGGAAAAGTATCCGCTGTGAGACCGTTGTGAGACGATTTTCTGGTGCAGGCCGCGCTCCGGTCCGAATGTTCGGCGTCGCGGCCGAGCATCTTGTCGAGGAGTGTGATGGGCGAAGTTTACTGGGGCGGCGTGGCGGCAGTGGCGATCCTGTTCGCCCTGTTCCTCGTCGTTGGCTGGCTGGCGTCGCGCAAGGTGCGCCAAGGCAGCGCCAGCGACATGCTGGTCGCCGGTCGAAACATGCCCCTGTGGATCGCCACTCTCACCATGACCGCCACATGGGTGGACGGTGACTACCTGCTCGGCACCGTGGAGGGGACGCGATCCAGCCTCGCCAGCGGTATCCAGGGCGGACTGTGCTTCGGCATCAGCCTGATGCTGGGCGGCATCTTCTTTGCCAAGACCATGCGCCGTCTGGAATTCACCACGTTGATCGACCCGTTCGAAGTTCGCTTCGGCAAGCACTGGGCCGCCGTCCTGTTTGTGCCGGCCATGCTCGGCGAGGTCATCTGGAGCGCGTCGCTGCTGGTTGCCATCGGCGCCACGCTGGCGATCGTTCTCGGTCTCGATCAGGCCACCGCCATCCTGGTTTCTGCCATCGTCGTCACGACCTACACCGTGATCGGCGGCATGTGGTCGGTTGCCTGGACGGACGCGATTCAGCTCGCCATGATCCCGGTCGGCATGCTGGCAGCGCTGCCGTTTGCGTTGCCGCTGGTTGGCGGTCTCGAAGGTTGCTTTGCCGGCTACCAGGAGAAACTTGGACTGGCCGCCCAGCTGATCCCACCTATCGACAGCCGCGATGCCTACTGGACGGTGCCGAAGAGCTCTGCCTGGTGGGATCTCTCCGTCATGCTCATGCTCGGCGGCATTCCGTGGAATTGCTACTTCCAGCGCGTTCTGTCCTGCCAGACCCCCACCAAGGCGCGCTGGCACTCCATCCTGGCCAGCGTCCTGACCATCGCACTGACGCTGCCGCCGTTGCTGCTCGGCATGGCTTCGCTCAACCTGCCGTGGACAGCGGAGCAACAAGCTTTGCTGCATCGACAACCATCGTTGACGTTACCCCTGATCCTGCGCGAGATGACTCCGACCATCATCGGCATGCTGGGAATGGCAGCGGTTGTCGGGGCTGTGACCTCCAGCTACAGTGCGTCCATCCTCTCCGCCGGCGGCATGTTCAGCTGGAACGTCTATCGCCGCCTGCTGGCGCCGCAAGCCTCGCCCAGCGCCATGCAGTGGGCCATCCGTCTGTCCATCGCCGTCTGGAGCCTCGGCGCCGTCGTGCTGGCGCTGCGCGTCGGCAGCGTCCAGCGATTGTGGTTCTTCTGCGCCGAACTGATCTTCGTGCTGCTGTTTCCGCAGCTGCTCATGGCTTTGTTTGATCCGAAGGCCAATCGCATCGGCTCCATCACGGCCTTCGTCGTGTCGTTGATCCTGCGCTTCGGCGGCGGCGAGCCGGTGTTCGGACTGCCGGCCTTCATCCCGTATCCGGAGTTGCTCGCGTCCTGGCTTCCCGGCTCCCCGGCCGAGTGGTATGACAACAACGGTAGCGTCCTGTTGCCGGTCCGAATCCTGTCGGCCACGGCAGGTGTGATTCTTCTGCCCGTGGTCTCACGCCTCACAAATCGTCTGGACCTGCCAAGGGAATTGCGGAAGATTGATTGAATCAGGAAGCATGAGTCAAGAAAGGGGTTCGCGATGTGCTTGATGCATCTGCTCTTGTCGGTGGCGTTGACGGGAACGGCTGACTATCCGCGCAAGGAATTGTTGATCGAGCCGGCGGATCTGGCCAGGATGCCCGGACAGTTCCTGGTCCTCGATGTCCGTGCGAAGCCCAGGTACCTTCAAGGCCACATTCCCAATTCCGTCTGGATCGATGCCGAACTCTGGAGCCAGTCATTTGCCAGGCACCAGGATCCCGGCAAGTGGGCCATGTTGCTGGGCGGCGCGGGCATCGACCCCGGCAAGCGCATCGTCATTTATGACGCCGCTCTTGCCAAGGATGCGGCCCGCATCTGGTGGATCTTGCGCTACTGGGGTTGCGAGGACGTGCGCCTACTCAACGGCGGCTGGCCGGGCTGGCTCGACCGTGAGTTGCCGGTCGACAAGGAGCCGGCGACGCCGGCGAAGCTGAAGATCGAGCTGGGCAAGGCGCGCAGCCGCCTGTTCGCGACCAAGCAGTCCGTGCTGGACGCGCTCAAGGAAAAGAAGACGCAGCTAATCGACGCCCGCTCGGCGGCAGAACATTGCGGCGCTGCCAAGCTGGCCAGGAGAGGCGGCGGCATCCCGGGGGCCATCCACCTGGAGTGGAGCGACCTCGTTGACAAGAAGACGCAGCGTTTCAAGGGACCCGATGAACTGCTCCGCATCTTCAAGACAGCGGGCATCGACCTGGCCGCGCCGGCAATCGCCCATTGTCAGTCGGGCGGCCGTTCGTCCGTGATGGCCTTTGCCATGGAACTCATGGGCGCCGGCAACGTCGCCAACTACTACCGCGGCTGGTCCGAATGGGGCAACGCCGAGGACACACCGGTGGTCGTGCCAAAGAAGTAGCGACGCAGCTATCGGACCGGAACGCGCCGAGCCGCCGTCTGGACAGCGGACTCGCTTCCTCGCCGTCTCTCTGTCGTGGCCTCCACGTTCGCCATCATGCATACCCGCGCCGCAACCGCCACTTTCAGCAGGTGGATACCGCCGCGGAAAATGATGAAGCCGATGAACGACAGCATCCCGGCCTGGATGATGCGGTCGGACAGCATCAGTGCAAGCGTGAGGTAAAAAACAAACAGCCCGAGGACAACGAGCGCCCAGCCGGCCAGCTCGCGAAACCAGAATCTCATGTGCCGCCTCCCTTGCTATCCTTGATTCGTCGCCACGCCAGCCAGCGGCTGATACGGCGTTGCTCGCGGCGGGTTTCCTTCCAGAGAATGTCTTGCAGCACCAGGCCGGCGATGGCGGGAGCATCTTGTCGTCGCCGCCAGTAGGCCAGCAGTGCTCGCGTCAGCAGCAGCGCCGTGCCGACGGCCCAGACGGCGACCAGCAAGCGGGCCGGGCCCGGCCGCCAGCCTTGCAGGTCCGGCGGGAAGCGCAGCCACGTCCACGCCAGGTGCGCCGACAATGCCCAGATCGGCAAGCTGATCACCAGGAGAGTGATCTCCAGGCGCGTCACCTGCTCGGCGGGCCGGCGCTGGGGCAGGATCGGCCCGGAGCGCCTGGGCCATCTCTCCGCGTATTCTCGGCGGCGGCGGTCCACCGGCAAGATGTTCTGCACCAGGCCTTGCCAGCGGTAATGGCACACAACATAGCCGAGCGCGGCCAGAGCGAAGAAGATCTCATCTGCCTGAATGCCGCCGCGGTCGCCGAGCCACGGTACGCCCAGCCGGCGCGCGCTGAACTGCTTGAAAAGCTGCAAGCAGGCGATGGCAATCAGCAGCAGGATCGGCAGCAGCCGGCCGGGCGATAGCACCCCCAGCGAGCCGACCAGGAACAGCAACAAGCTGAGAATCAGCGCGCCTTGCTGCAGGTCGGCGAGAAACATGGCGCCCAGAAAGAGCCCGCACAGTGCCTGATACTGGCGGGCGCCCGGCGACGCCCTGGCAGCTTTGACCGCAGCCGCCTCGCTCATGTCGGCACTCCTCGCTCCAGGGTGCGGAGCCGCTCGAGGCGTGCGAGAATCAGCGCCGTGGCATCGTCATCGGCCGCGCACAGCACCGGCACGCCGAGCTTGCCGAACGAGCGGCGCACGCCGGCGAACGCCCGGTGCAGGCGCAGCACGGTCGCCTTGCGCGCCATGGCTTGCACCGTCGTCGATCGCATGAACCTGGCCAGCTCGCCTGGAAACCGGTCCTCGGCGACGACGGCACGAATGTCGCGCGGCGGCAAGGGAAAATCTCTCGGCCACGGGCACACCACCAGCACCTGATGATGCCGGGCCAGCGCCACTTTCACCGCCGCCAGCAGCTTGCCGAGCTGATCATCAAGCTCCAGCACATCGACCGCCAGCACGAAAAGCTCGTTGTCGCGTCCGCGGCCGACGGCGCGCAGCAAGGTCCTGGCCAGAATGTCGAGCTTGCCGGCAGCAGCGAATTGATACCGACCGCATGTGTCATAGTACGTCAACGGCGCCGAGATCTGATGCTCGGCCAGAAAGCGCTGCGCCTGGCAGGCGAAAAGGGCGTCATCCTCGAGCAGCATCGCCAGCCCGCCGGGGGCCAGGCCGTAGCGTACCGAGAAGAACGCCGAGAGCAACTTCCGCCGGCGGTAACTCTGATGGTCCGGCGGCCAGTAGCGCGCCGCCAGATCGCGCAGGCCAGCCAGCAACCGCAACGCCAGCGAGCGCAGCGGCCGCGACCAGCGGACGCCGCGGGAATAGCGCGAATGACGCCGGGCATAGGCCGGGTGCGGCGACCACCACGGCAGCCAGAACGGAAAGGCATTGTTGTCCGGGCCGAGAAACTCCGGATACAGATCCTGGACCGCGCCGAACGCCAGCGGCAAGAGCAGGCTAACCGGTACATCGTCGGCGGACGGCATCTCGGCTGCTGCTTCCGCCAGGGTATTCATGACTTCCGCCATGTGCCGCACGCCGCGTGCCGGGCGAAGATAGCGAACACTCTTCTCGTCGAACAGGCATAGCCCCGTAAGGTCCTTGCGGCCGGCGCTGGCCTGCGCGACCGCGGAGGCAATGTCTACCAGCCGCGACAGGCCGTTGCTGCCCGGTCCGCCCACACGCACGGAATGTGAGCGATCGACGAACAGCGTGCAGCGTACCGGCACTTCGCTCTCGAACTCCTTGGTCATGAGCCGGTCGCGGCGCGCAGACGCCTTCCAGGCAATCATCTTGGGTGGATCGCCCGGTAAATACTCGCGCAAGTCGAGTAGCTCGCTTCCCGTCCCCGGCCGACGATGGGCGTGATGCCCCAGGAGCGGCAATTGGTTGTGACGCTTCACGCCCGCAAGCCGGCCCCGCGCGTCGGCAAGGGCCGGCAACACGCGCAACGTGCTGCCGTCGCGAATGAACATCACGTGCACGAAGAAACCCTGCAGATCGCTGACCGTCAGCCGGACGCCATCAAAGCGGACCACGCCGCAGGCGCCGCAGCGAGCCAGGTAGCTGATCTCGAGCGGCTGATCGCCGGGCACCGGGCCGCCCTTCTCCGCGCTGCCGCGCAAGACGTCGGCAAGTGGCGGCACACGATCCACCGCCTGGACAAACGGCAACCGCCAAGGACTGGTATTGATGGCGCGGACGCGCACGTTGAACCTGCGGTTGGCCCACAGACTCTCGGCCATGCCATGCTTGTACCGGACCAGCCGTTCGATGCGAATCTTGCCGTCGATCAGCCGCAGGCGGACGGCAAACCAGAACCATTGCGCCAGGAACCAACCCAGCAATGTGCAACCCGCCAGCGACAGCAATGGATTGCCAGCCGTTAATCCCAGACCCGCCAGCAGCAGGATTGCAACGAGAAACCACCAGCCACGCAGGGTCAGCACGGGTTAGCTTTCATGATCTTCGAAAGGTGGATGCAGCCATTCACCGCCGATAATCGGCTCCTGGCAATGCTATCGCTGCTACCTTGAGCGAGCAAGGGCAGCCGGGACTGCACAACGAACGCTTGACGCTGGCCGTTACGAGCGGGTCAGACGCTCAATGACTTCGCGATGCTGCGGGTATTCGCGCAGCAACTCGGCGCGTGGCGGCAACTCGAAATCGGCAAAATCGAAGCCGGGCGCCACCGTGCAGCCGACCAGGGCGAAGGAGGCAGAGTCGCGCAGGCTGGCGCCGAAGAGATCGCCGCCCGGAACCACCGCTTGCGGCCGCTCCCCCCTGGTAACGTCCTTGCCGAGTGGAATCGCCAGGTATCGCCCGGCGGCATCGATGATGTGAATGTCCAGCGCCCCGCCGTCATAATGATGCCAGACCTCGTCGGAGCGAATGCGATGCAGGGCGGAGAACTCGTCGCCGTTCAGCAGGAAGTAAATGGCGGTGGAAAACGCCCGAGCGCCGTTGAACCGCTCCGGCAGGTTGGCGTGTTCGATCAACTCGGTGGCGCGATAGGTCTGCCGATAGTGGCCCCCTTCGGGGTGCGGCGTCAATTGCAGCTGCTCAATCCAGTCTCTGGCGCTTGCCATCGAGCTTTTCTCCCGATCCTACCCGGAAGTATGGTCATGCGTGATGCGCCAGCCGTCGCGCGTTTTCTTCATAATGAGCGTGAACAGCCCGCTGGCGGTTTCCTTGGGAAGCACGACACGCCAGCGGCCGCGAACCAGCGCCTGGCTGGGGGATAGCACATCGATTCTCAGATCGCTGAACGCCAGCCGGCCCATGTGCTTGCCTTCGCCCTGGTACTTCTTGCGGTAGCGATCGAATAGGGCGTCCCAGCCGCGCGTCATGTCCTTGCCGGCGAAAAAAGTCAACTCCGGCGACTTCCAGTAGCCCGCCATGAAGCCGGACAGGTTTCCCTTGTTCCAGGCGGCCACCTGGTCGTCGAGCACCTTGCGGACGTCTGCGGCGGCGTCCGGCGCGTCCTGGCCAGGCGCCGGGCCATCCGCGATAACCATCAAGATGGCGAGAACGATAAACGCACGCATGACTTGAGTTCCTGGTTGCCGCTTGCGGTTTCGCCCATCATCCCCCGATGGCATGCATGGTGCGCAACGGCTTGATGAAACGCGCCGTGTTGATCTCGTGGCCCTCCCACTTGGCCATGACGTTCTTGCGGATGACCGCGGCGATCTCTTCCGTGGCGGCGCCGCCGCGCAGTAGCGGCTTCACGTCTACCTCGTCGAGCGCGAACAGACAGTTGCGGAGCTTGCCCTCGGCGGTGAGGCGGACGCGATTGCAGCGGAGACAGAAGGGGCGCGACACAGAGGCGATGATACCGACCTTGCCGCCGCCGTCGGTGTAGCGAAACTCCATGGCCGGCGCCCGCGGGTCGTAATTGTCCACCGGCACGAGCGGCGCCACCTCGCGTTCCAGCATCTCCAGGATCGCGTGGGCAAGAAAGACCTTGTCGCGCTCCCATTGATCGGCGCCGATGGGCATGTATTCGATGAAGCGCATCTCCAGACCGTGCTGCCTCGCAAACAGCGCGAGTGGCACGACTTCATGCTCGGTGACGCCGCGGATGCTGACGGCGTTGACCTTGACGGGCTCGAAGCCGGCTCGCTTGGCGGCCAGGATGCCGGCAACGACGCGCTCCAGACCGTCCCGGCGCGTGAGCTGCCGGAAGCGCTGTGGATCGAGAGCGTCGAGGCTGACGTTCAATCGCCGCAAACCCGCATCGTGAAGGGTGGCTGCCTGGTCGGCCAGCAGGATGCCGTTTGTCGTCAGGCCCACATCGCGGATACCGGGAATGGCGCAGAGCATGCGCACCAACCGGGGCAGATCACGGCGCAGCAAAGGCTCGCCGCCGGTCAGCCGGACCTTGTCGATGCCCAGCGGCGCGGCAACGGCGACGAAACGTGCGATCTCTTCAAATGTCAGTAACTGGCTCCGGTCCAGGAAGACGACCTCTTCCGGCATGCAATAGGTGCAGCGCAGATTGCAACGATCCGTCACGCTGATGCGCAGGTTGTTGTGCACGCGGCCAAACGTATCGATCAACGGCTCGGTCATGTGGCAATCTTTTCGGTTCTCGTTCCGGCTTCCGTTACTTGAATTCTCTCGCAGCTGGCCATTGAGTCAAGTCGATTGCCCGCGGAATTCCGACAGGCGCTTTGACGTCCTTCATGCTCGCGTGACAAACCATTCCACGGTCGCCGTTAGCACGATCACACCCGAGCCATCGACGACCTCGATGTTGACCGGGGCGGACAGCCGGCCGCGGGCAGCCAGATCCGCGGACCAGCGCGCCACTTCCTCGGCTGGGACCGTGCTGCGGGCGGCGACGCGCCCATTGGCCGGCTTGCGAAACTTTGCCTCCAGCCGGCGGACCACCGGCACAAAGCCGGCGCCGCTGCCGAAGTGCTTGACCAGAAAAGCCCCGGACGCTGCCTCGGCCACTGCCAGCAGCGCGCCAGCATGCACCGTTCCCAGATGGTTGCCATACTGCGGACCTTCCGGCAGCGAAACCAGGAACTCGTCGCCAGCCGGCGCCTCGAGGCCGATCAACCGGTTGAAGGGTAGCTGGGTGACGTCCATTGCATCTCCTTCATGAGATCGGTTCTGCGTGCGGGAACAAGCCGCGTGAATTGCGTGAGGGCACGGACCGCCGCAAGACGGTGTTCACTCGTCGTTCTTGTCCTTTTCAGGCATGGCCGCCTGGCCCAAACGTTGCTTCTTGTCGAACTCCTTGAGGGCGCCGACCACATCCTGCAAGTGCCCGGCGATGATGGCATCGAGCTTGTACAGGGTGAGATTGATGCGGTGGTCGGTCATGCGGTTTTGTGGAAAGTTATAAGTGCGGATGCGCTCGCTGCGGTCGCCGGAGCCGATCTGCGTGCGGCGCTGCTCGGCCCGTTTCTTGTGCAGGGTCTGCTGCTGGTGCTCGTAGATGCGGCTGCGGAGGATGCGCATGGCCCGCTCGAAATTCTTGTGCTGGCTGCGCTCGTCCTGGCACTTCACTTCCATCTCGTCGGGCGTGCCGCGCTTGTACCAGATGCGGACGGCGCTCTCGGTCTTGTTGACGTGCTGGCCGCCGGCGCCGCCGGCACGCATCGTCTCCCATTCGATATCCTGGTCCTTGACTTCCACCTGCACCTCGTCCGGCTCTGGCAGCACAGCGACGGTGGCGGCCGAGGTGTGAATCCGACCCTGCTGCTCGGTCTTGGGCACGCGCTGCACACGATGGCCGCCGCTCTCGTAGCGCAGGTGTTGATAGACGTCATCACCGGTTACGCTGAAGACGACTTCCTTGTAACCGCCATGCTCCCCCGGGCTGAACGAGATGTCCTCGACCTTCCAGCCCTGGTCGCGGGCATAGTGCGTGTACATGTCGTAGAGATCGCCGGCGAACAGGGCCGCCTCGTCGCCGCCGGTGCCGGCGCGGATTTCCACGATCACGCTGCCATAGTCCTCTCCCTCGACCAGCAGCAAGTCCTCGAGCCGGCTCTGCAATGCCGTAAGCCGCGGCCGCAGCGCCGTCAGTTCCTCCTCGATCATCAGTCGCATGTCGGCGTCTTTTTCGCTTGCGAGCAGCGCTTCCGATTGCGTGATGTCGCTCGTTACCTTCTGGTATTCCTGATAAGGCTTGACCATCTTGCCCAGCGAGCCATGCTCCTTGGCCAGGCGAGTGTACCTGGCGCGGTCGCCGATCACCGCCGGGTCGGACAGGAGCGACTCGACTTCGTGATATCTCTTCAGAGCCTGGTCAAAGGCAGCGTACATGGTTTTGCTCCCCTCTCCCCCCGGGCCCCCCGGGAGAGGGGTTGGGGGTGAGGGTACATCATCCAGAGTGAGGGCAATCCAGTCAACATGCTGTCCGCCCTTACCCCCGGCCCCTCTCCTGGAGGGAGGGCAATGAAAAAGGCAAGGGGAAGGTGTGCGGACCTTCCCCTTGCCTTTGGAATACTGGCGCGACTACTTGGGCTGGGCGGCGTCGGCGGGCGCGGCCTCGGCGGTCTCGCCGGCCTTCTTGCGCTTGTCCCAGTTGTACTTGCGCTGGAACTTCTCGACGCGGCCGGCTGTATCGACATACTTCATCTTGCCCGTGAAGAACGGGTGGCACGCCGAGCAGATTTCGACGTTGATGTTCTTCTTGGTGCTGCGCGTCGTGAACTTGTTGCCGCAACCGCAGGTCACGGTCGTCTCTTCATACTTGGGGTGGATGTCTTTCTTCATGGCCGGCTCGCTGTGAATGTTACCGTGGACGACAATGTATTCTAAGAAACGCCGTCTTGCGAGCAAGTGGAAACGTCGTCGCGAAGGCTTGCCCGATGAACTTTCGACGGCTGGCGCTTGCATTCGGCTCGGCAGGCGCCCAGCCCGTCCATTGGTGTCTGTCATTCAGGGACATTGAGACGCAGCCATTCTTCCGGCCCCTCTGCCGATTGTTCGTGCGTCACGAGCCTGGCGAACTGGTCCTGAGCAGCCTTGACTCGGCGCGCGACCATGGGGCTCTCGAGGGCGTCCGACTCCTTCATGCCCAGACGCGCGAGCACGCCTTGGACCCAGTCGCCCGAGAAGCGCCGCATCAACGGATCGCCGAGCGAAAGATGAAAGGACACGCGGCACTGACGCCCCAGGCCGGCAGCGAACCTGCAAACCTGGTCGTCATGCGCGCGCAGAAAATGGCGTTCCACGACGATGATCGGCAGCGCCGCCGCGGCTGCGTCGACGTCGGCAGGCGTTGGTTCCGGTGCCAGAGTCTCCGCGAGTGTCAGCAAGATGCGCGCTGGCCCCGTCCTGGCCAGTCGCGCCAGGTCGCCGGCGGTCAACGTGGCTTGATGAAAGAAATGCGGCAGGGCCGCGCCGTCACAGTCCTCAGCGAGGCGCACGAGCGTGGCCGGGAAATGGGCCAGGGCCAGCACCAGCGGCGCGCGGTCGAGTTCCTGTTGCAGGGCCGCCAGAACTCCGCCGCGCCTGGCGTTCGGCGTGAGCCAGATCACGTCGGCCGCCTCGACCGGTTTCAACTTGCCGGATAACCAGTCCCAGAAGCCCACCATTGCCTCCTGGATCGTTGACGCAGGCGTCGCCGCTCGCTAGACTGAATTGGTCTGACCACTTTTCGGCCGCGCGCGTGGCGCGGCAGCGCTGGCGCTTGCTTGACCCAGGCCGCTCAGGTGCGAGACGTTGGCCCGCAAGTGTTCGCACATGGCGGCCTCGGCGGCAGCGGCATCGCCGCCGCGAATCGCCTCGAGGATCCGGGCATGATGGCCATGAGCCAGCTTCGAACCGTAGCGACCGAGCGTTCGTCGCCGGCTCTCGATCAGCAATTCCTGGATCGGCGCCAGCACCAGCTGGAAGAGCGGATTGCCCGTGGCCTCGGCCAGGATGGCGTGAAACTCCATGTCCGCCTTCACGTGTGCCTCCAGCGAGACGCGCGGATTGGCCAGCACCGCTTGCGTCTTCTCCAGCCGCTCGAGTTGATCGGCGGTACGGGTCGTGGCGGCCAGGGCAGCGATGGTCGTCTCCAGCGGCAAGCGGACGGCGCTCAGGTTCTCCAGTCCGGCGCCGTGCAACAACCGTCTGTAGCCAAGCACGATCGGTTTGCTCGTCGGCTCCTGCACGCGCGTGCCCGAGCCGTGCACGCTCTTGACGAGTCCCAGGCTCACCAACCGGCCGATGGCCTCGCGCACGACGCTGCGACTGACGCGCATCCGGGCGCTGATCTCGCGTTCCGCAGGCAACGGATCGCCCGGCGCGAACTCGCCCGACAGGATCGCCCGTTCGAGGCGATCGGCCACGCGCGATACGAGATCGGATTGCGCCATGCAGATCTCGGATTGAGGATTGCGGAACGCCGTCGTCGTGGCTTATTCTAACAAGAACGCAAGGAATACCAGCATGCACTCGCGCTGTCCACCGAATCGGCTTCGCTCACTTGCCTGGCGCTGGCAAGCTGCCGTGCTGCCGGTTGCGATCGCCCTGTTCCTGTCAGCGCTTGCCGCCCAGCCGCCCGCCGCCAGGCGCGAGGCCCACTTCAAGGACCGTATCGCGCCGCTCTTGAAGTCGCGCTGCCTCGAGTGTCACAATCCGCAGCGCTCGCGCGGCGGGCTGGACCTCAGCAGTCGATCGGCCTTCCTGGAAGGCGGCGCCACCGGTCCTGCCGTTGTTCCCGGCAAGCCGGGCGACAGCCTGCTCTACAAGCTGGTGCAAGGCGGCAAGATGCCGCGCAAGGGCAAGGCGCTCGCAGAATTGCAGCTGCGCGACATCAAGCAATGGATCGATGACGGCGCTTCCTGGCCGGACAACGTCTCACTCGTGGACAAGAACGACCGCAAGATGGACAGCTGGTGGGCCTTTCAGCCGCTGGTGCGCACGCTGCTGCCGAAGATCAAAGACACCGCCTGGCCACGCAACGAGATCGACCACTTCGTCCTCGCCATGCTGGAGTCAAAGGGACTGACGCCGGCGCCGCCCGTCGACCGTGCCGGCTTCATTCGCCGTGCGACCTTCGATCTGCATGGCCTGCCGCCCACGCCGGCCGAAATCGACGCCTTCGTCAACGACATGTCGCCGGACGCCTTCGAGAAGCTGATCGACCGGCTGCTGGCGTCGCCGCGCTACGGCGAGCGCTGGGGCCGGCACTGGCTGGACATCGTGCATTACGCCGACACGCACGGTTTCGACAAGGACAAGCGCCGCCTGTGGGCCTGGCTGTTTCGCGACTGGGTCATCCGCGCCTTGAACCAGGACATGCCGTATCGCCGCTTCGTGCGCTATCAACTTGCGGGAGACGCGTGTTTTCCTGAAGATCCCGACGGCATCATCGCCACCGGCTTCGTGGTGGCCGGCCCGTGGGACTTCGTAGGCCATGTCGAGCTGCGCGAGGGCACGGTGGAGAAGGACAAGACACGCAGCCTGGACCGCGACGACATGCTGGCCAACACCATGTCCACGTTCACCAGCATGACGGTGCACTGTGCCCGCTGCCACGATCACAAGTTCGATCCGATCCCGCAGAAGGATTACTATCGTCTCCAGGCCGTGTTCGCCGGCGTCGAGCGTGGCGACCGCGAAGTTGGTACGCCGGAGGTACTGGCCCGCCGGACCCGGCTGCAACAGCAGCGGACAGTCCTGACGGAACGCCGCGCCAACCTACTGAAGGAGCTTGCCGCCAGCCCGGAATACCGCGCGCAGGACAGGCGGGTGAAGAAGCTGCAGCAGTGGCTGGACCGCACGGCAAAGCCATCGCCACGCCCCAGCCCGAGCAACGGCTACCACAGCGCCATCGAAGCGAAGCCAGAGGTCGCCAAGTGGGTGCAGGTCGATCTCGGCAAGAGCCTGCCGCTGGACTACATCCGGCTGCTGCCGGCCCGACCGACCGATTTCCCCGACACGCCTGGCTTCGGCTTTCCGCCGCGCTTCCGCGTGTTGCTGAGCGATGAGCCGACGTTTGCCCGGTCCACGACCATCCTTGATCGCTCGGACGGCGGCTTCCCGAACCCAGGCGACCAGCCCGTGACGCTGGCTGCCGACGGCAAGAAGGCACGGTACCTCCGCGTGGCGGCCGACCGTCTCTGGCTGCGGACCAACGATTACATCTTCGCGCTGGCCGAGCTACAAGCGTTCTCCGGCGGCACGAATGTCGCCCTCGGCAAGCCGGTGACATCGCTCGACTCCATCGAGGCCGGTCGCTGGAGCCGTAAATACCTGGTCGATCATTTCGACAGCCGACATCAGCTCGCCGTCATCGCCGAGCCGGAGGGCAAGCAACGGCTCGAGACGGAGGCCGCGCTCGGGCAAGAGCAAGACAGGCTCCAGCGCTTGCTCGCCAGTAATGAGGGGTCGCAACTGAAGGGGATCGACGATGAGCTGTCGCGTCTCGGCAAGGAGCTCGAGTCGCCCAAGGATTCGGCCAGGGCGTATGCGGTGGTGCCGCAGCCGCCGCGGCCCATCCATCTCTTGCAGCGCGGCGACGTGCTCCGCAAGGGGGCCCTCGCAAAACCAGGCGCGCTTTCACTGTTGCCTGGCATCGACCCCGTCTTCGCCATCAAGAATGTCGACCAGGAAGGCGAGCGCCGGGCCGCCCTGGCCGACTGGATCGTCGATTCGCGCAACGTGCTGACCTGGCGGTCTATCGTCAACCGTGTCTGGCAGTATCACTTTGGCCGCGGCATCGTGGACACGCCCAGCGACTTCGGCAAGAACGGCAGCCGGCCCAGTCATCCTGAATTGCTCGACTGGCTGGCGGTCGAGTTCCGCGACGGCGGCCAGTCGTTCAAGAAGCTGCATCGCCTCATTCTCACGAGTGCCGCCTATCGGCAGTCGTCGCGGCATGAACCGGAGCATGCCAAGATCGACGCCGACAATCGCTACCTGTGGCGGATGAACCGGCAGCGCCTCGACGCCGAATCGATTCGCGACAGCATGCTGGCCGTCAGCGGTCAGTTGCGCGATGCCATGCACGGCCCGGGCTTCGAGCTGTTCCGCTTCAAGGACGATCACTCGCCGATCTACGATCATCTCGCCCTGGAGCACATCAACGACCCGAAGAACTGGCGGCGGACGGTGTACCGCTTCGTGGTCCGCAGCGTGCCCAATCCGTTTCTGGATTCGCTCGACTGCGCCGACCCGAACATCAACGTCCCGGTCCGTAACACGACGCTGACGGCGTTGCAGGCGCTGGCGCTACTCAATAACCCGTTTGTCGTGAAGCAGGCGGAGCACTGCGCCGAGCGCGTGCGAACGTCCGGCGGCGAGTTGTCGCAACAAATCGAGCTGGCGTATCGTCTGGCCTTCGGTCGTCCGCCTCGCAATGGCGAGCGCGACCTGCTCGCCGGCTACGCCCGACGGCATGGCCTCGCCAACGCCTGCCGGGTGCTGCTCAATGCCAACGAGTTTGTGTTCGTGGATTGAAGGCGCGCGTCGGGGCGTAAGCCCGACGCGGAAGATTCAACGACCTGAGAGATATCATGCAGCGTCGCGACTTTCTCTGGCAATCGGGCGGCGGACTCGGCGGCATTGCGCTGGCCTGGCTCCTTGGCAACGACGGTTTGCTCGCCGACGAAAAGACGCCGACGTCGGACCTCAACGGTGGCTTGCACCATCGCGCCCGCGCCCGGCGGGTCGTGCAGCTCTTCATGTCCGGGGCGGCCAGCCAGTGCGATACCTTTGACTACAAGCCGGAGTTGATTCGCCGGCATGGCCAGCCGTTCGATCCGGGCGGCCGGGTCGAGCTGTTCCAGAGCAGCCCGGGCGCCTGCATGAAGAGCCCGTGGGCCTGGCGACAGTACGGACAATCGGGCAAGTGGATCAGCAGCCTGCTGCCTGACCTTGCCCAGTGCGTGGACGACATCGCCTTTCTGCCCGCGATGGTGTCGCGCTCCAACGTGCACGGGCCGGCGACTTTTCAGCAAAACACCGGCTTCGTCTTGCCCGGCTTTCCGAGCATGGGGGCGTGGATCAACTACGGTCTGGGGAGCATGAACCGCAACCTGCCCGCGTTCGTCGTGCTGCCCGATTCACGCGGCTACGCCCCGAACGGCCCGGCCAACTGGAGCGCCGGTTTCCTGCCTGCCTCCAGCCAGGGAACCATGATCCGGCCCGGCGACCCGAACCCGATCTTCGACCTCAATCCGCCGGCCGCCGACTTCATCACACGGCAAAGCGAGGCGGACGGCCAGGACGTGCTGCGGCAACTCAACCGCCGCCATGAGGCGGCCCGGCCCGGCGATAGCCGGCTCGATGCCCGCATCACCTCGTATGAACTCGCCGCCCGCTTGCAGCTCTCCGCACCTGAAGTCCTCGACATCAGCCACGAGACTCCGGCCACGCGCCGGCTTTACGGCCTCGACCAGGAGATCACCGAGGACTTCGGCCGGAATTGCCTGATCGCCCGGCGCTTGCTTGAGCGCGGTGTGCGTTTCGTGCAGGTGTGGAGCGGCGCGGACAACGGTTTCCCGCGCCGCAACTGGGACTCGCACGAGGATCTGGCCCGCGACCACGGCATCATGGGCAAGAGCATGGATCGGCCGGCCGCGGCCCTCATCCATGACCTCAGGTCGCGCGGGTTGCTCGACGACACCATCGTCGTCTGGACGACGGAATTCGGCCGGATGCCGTGCAGCCAGGGGAGCCTGGGCCGCGACCATAACCCGCACGCGTTCACGTCCTGGCTGGCCGGCGGCGGCGTCCGAGGCGGCGTCACCCATGGCGCCAGCGATGAGTGGTCCTTCCGAGCCGTCGAGCATCCGACGACGTGTTATGATCTGCACGCCACCGTGCTGCACCTGCTCGGCATCGACCATCGCCGGCTGACGTTCCGGCACAACGGCATCGACCGCCGGTTGACGGACGTGCACGGGCACGTGATCGACGGGATTCTGTCATAGCCAGGGATGATGTCCGCGAAACCGCCGAGCGGTGATTCGGACGCATGTCTGAGGTGCACTTTCCTGCGCTTGCGCAGGTTGCCTGGCTTTGCGTGGATTTCCCATTGTTTCCATTCGCGAGGTTGGGATATATTCGCGGGCATTCCACGAGGTGGACACGAGGTCTGCCCATACATGAATGAAAGGACACGGCGTGACTACCGTCCGGCAACTGGCGGAGCTGGTGAACGGCGAGGTGGTGGGCGATGCCGGCCAGGCCGTCGCGCACGCTCGAGTCTTGCGTGAGGCCCAGCCCGGGGACATCACCTTTCTGGAGAATGACAGGCAGTTCCCCGCCCTGGAAAAGTGTGCCGCGTCGGCTGCCGTGGTCTCTCGAAGCGCTCCCACGAACGGCAAGGCGCTTATCCGCGTGGACGATCCGCTGGCCGCCTTCGTCGCCATCGTACGTCACCTGCAGGGCCAGGGCGAAGCGCCGGTGCACGGCGTGGATCGACTCGCCGCGGTTCATCCCACGGCGACGCTCGGTCCGGATGCCAGTGTCTTCCCGTTCGCCGTCATCGGCGAGGGGACGGTCATCGGAGCGCGCTGCCGCATTCACAGCGGCGTCGTCATCGGCCGCAACTGCAAGCTCGGCGACGATGTGACCCTGTATCCGAACTGCGTCCTTTACGACGGCACGGTGCTCGGCCACCGTGTGAGCGTACATGCCAGTTCCGTGATAGGCGCCGATGGCTTCGGCTATCGCTTTCAGCACGGCAAGCACGTGAAGGTCCCGCAGCTTGGCCATGTCGAGATTGCCGACGATGTCGAGATCGGCGCCTGCTCGACCATCGATCGCGGCACGTTCCAGGCCACGCGCATCGGCGCGGGCACCAAGATCGACAACCAGGTGATGGTGGCCCATAACTGCCAGATCGGCCGGCACAACCTACTGGTGAGCCAGGTGGGCATCGCCGGCTCGTCGAGCACGGGAGATTACGTCGTCGCGGCCGGACAAGCGGGTATTGTCGGGCACGTCCATATCGGCGCCGGCGCCATCATCGGCGCCCAGGCCGGCGTGACCAAGGACGTGCCGGCCGGGCAACGCTGCCTCGGCAGCCCCGCAACGCCCGAACGCGAGCAGAAGCGCATGCTGATGTCCCTGGAAAAGCTGCCCGAGTTTCGCAAGGATCTGCGCCGCATCAAGCAACACCTGCAGATCGCCGAAACAGTGCGAGACGACAGTTAGGTCCCCCGTGTTCACGTTTCGCGCCGGCATGGCGCCATGCGAACGCAAAACGGGAGCAAGCAGGGTGAGGTCATGCCAGAGATCACAACCCGCCACCATGAGAAGATCGGTCTGCTCGCCGGCGCCGGCCGGTTTCCGATCACCTTCGCGGCCAAGGCAAGATCGCTTGGGTTGCCTGTGGTGTGCGTCGGCATCCACGACGCCGCGCCGCCTGAACTCGTTGACATGGTGGATCGCTTTTACTGGACCGGCATTGCCAAGCTGGGCCGGATGATCCGCTGTTTTCGCCGCGAGGGCGTCCGCCGCGTCGTCATGGCGGGCAAGGTCAAGAAATCGACCATGCACTCGTCCTGGCGGTGGCTGCGGCTGATACCGGACCTGCGCACCATCCGCTTCTGGTTCTTCCGTAACCGCAAGGATAATCGCGACGATAGTTTGTTGCTGGGGATCATCGACGAATTCGCGGCCGACGGCATCACGTTCGAGTCGGCCCTGGACCTTTGCCCGGAGTTGCTCGTGAACGCGGGAATCCTGACGAAACGCCGGCCATCTCGTTCGGAAGAAGCGGACATTGCCTTCGGCTGGGAGCTGGCCAAGGAGATGGGCCGACTGGACGTGGGTCAAAGCGTGGCCGTCAAGGAAAAAGCGGTACTTGCCGTCGAGGCCATCGAGGGCACGGACCGCGCCATCCAGCGCGCCGGCGAACTGTGTCCCAAGGGGGACTTCACCGTCATCAAGGTCGCCAAGCCGCAGCAGGACATGCGCTTCGACGTCCCCACCGTCGGCACGACGACGATCGAATCGCTGCGCCGGGCCGGCGCCCGCGTGCTCGCCATCGAGGCCGGTAAGACCATCCTCCTCGACGCCGAGGAAACCATCTCTCTGGCTGATCGCTACGGGCTGACGATCGTGGCCCGCTAAGTTTCACCTGCGGCGCCTTGTGATGGAAGCAGCACGGAACGCCCGTTGCGTGCGCGCCAGCCGCACGGATTTGGAGATCCGTGCCATAAATCCGGTTTCTTGCCAGATTTTCCTTGAGCATTGCCTCCAGGTCGGTAATGATGACGTGAGGTAACAATCACGCAATCATGGCCAGGAGTTCCTCTCATGAGCGAGACCAGGCGTAGCGGCATGTCGCGCCGCGATTTGATGAAGACCTCGGGCAAGGTGGCGGCGGCATCGGCGCTGGCGGGGGTCGTGTTGCCGCAGGTTCATGCCGGCGAGAACAACACCATCCAGGTGGCGCTGGTGGGCTGCGGCAGCCGTGGCACCGGGGCGGCCGAAAATGCCCTTTCCGTTCGCAACGGGCCGATCCGTCTCGTCGCCATGGCGGATGTTTTTCCGGCGCGGCTCAGCGGTAGCTACAACAGCCTGCATCGCTCCTTTGCCGCGCAAATGGACGTGCCCGAGAGTCGCCGTTTCATCGGCTTCGACGGCTATCGCCGGGCCATGGATTGCTTGCGCCGTAATGACGTCGTCATCCTGACCACGCCGCCCGCGTTCCGCTGGCCGCACTTCACCTACGCCATCGAGCGCGGCATCAACGTCTTCATGGAAAAGCCGACGACCGTGGACGGCCCGAGCACGCGCCGCATGTTCCAGCTTGCCGAGCAATCGGAACGGGCCAACCTGAAGGTCGGCGTTGGCCTCATGTGCCGTCACTGCACGGCCCGCGGCGAGCTGTTCAACCGTATCCGCGACGGACAGATGGGCGACATCAACCTGCTGCGTTGTTACCGCCAGCACGGCCCGGTGGGCCACGCCTTCGTCGGCCCGAAGCCGGCGGGAATCAGCGAGTTGCTCTACCAGGTACAGGAGTTTCACGCCTTTCTGTGGGCCTCGGGCGGCTGCTTCAGCGACTTCTACATCCACAACATCGACGAGTGCTGCTGGATGAAGGACGCCTGGCCGACACAGGCGCAGGCCTCCGGCGGCCGCCACTACCGCGGCAACAATGTCGATCAGAACTTCGACAGCTACTCCGTGGAGTACACGTTCGCCGACGGCGCCAAGATGTTCCTCGAGGGCCGTTGCATCGAGGGAGCGCATCAGCAGTTCTCCAGCCTGGCGCACGGCACGCGCGGCTCGGCCATCATCTCCTGGTCCGGGCACACGCCCTCGCGAGCCCGCATCTTCCGCGGACAGAACAACGTCATCACCAACACGCGCGACGTCGCCTGGCGCGCCCCCCAGCAGGAGCCCAATCCCTACCAGCTGGAATGGGACCACCTCATTGATGCGATCCGCCGCGATCGCCGGCACAATGAAGCACGCCGAGGCGCCGAGGCCAGTCTGGTCACCGCCATGGGCCGCATGGCCGCCCACACCGGTGTGGTCATCACTCGCGATCAGATGCTCAACTGCGACCACGAGTTCGCGCCGCAGGTCGATCGCCTGGCCATGGACTCCGCCGCCCCGCTCCGCGCCGACAACAACGGCAAGTACGCCGTGCCGCAACCGGGCATCAACACGCGGCGCGAGTTCTAGTCGATGGTCCTTGCCGTGACACGGCCCACTCGCTTGCGGTTTCGCGCCCGACGACCTTCGTAGCGCGCGTGACCGCAAGCGCAGGCCGTTTATCGTTCCACGCATGTCCTTTCGCCGATTCGTCCATAGAATAACGTTCTCCCGCCACGCGCCCAGTCATTGACTCTCTTGCCATCGTGGAGACTCACGTGAATCGACAACTCGTGCGAATCGCCAGCGTTGTTGTTATCGCTGTCGCCGTCATCGCTGCCTCGTGGGATTCAACCCCGGCGCAAAACGGCAAGGGGTCCGCCAGCACCGAAGCGCTCGACTGGCAATTGCCGCGAACCAGCGTGATGTTGCCTTTCGAAAAGGAGCAACCCATCTCTTTCGTCTCGACGCAGAATCCGGCGGAGTGGCAAAAGCTGCCGTCGTTCTGGAACGAGACGACTGAGAAGGCGACTGATCCGGTTACAGGCGCGGTCGTCGAACGCAAGACGGTCAAGCTGAAGCTGCCGCTGGGCATTGCGGTTGCGCCAAAGGTGCCGGTCGAGAACCCGATGACCGTACCACGCTGGGCGCTGGGCAAGCGGCTCTATTTCGACACCGCGATCTCGTCGGACGCCAGGGTGTCGTGCGCCACCTGCCACGATCCGCGCAAGGGTTACACCGATCAGATGCCGGTGTCGTCCGGCATCGGCGGTTTGAAGGGGGGCGTCAGCGCGCCGACCGTGCTCAATGCGTCTTACAATTCGCTGCAGTTCTGGGATGGCCGGGCTCTCTCGCTGGAAGACCAGGCGCAGGGGCCACCGCAGAATCCTGTCGAGATGTTCGACGGCGCCGGCAACGCCTGGCACAAGGTCGTCGAGCGCATCCGCAAGAAGGGGGACTATCGCGAGCGCTTTCTGGAAGCTTTTGGCACGGAGCCGACTCGCGACACCATCGCCAAGGCCATAGCCACCTACGAACGCACCGTGTTTTCAGGCAACAGCATTCACGATCGTGCCGAGCGTGCCATGCGCCTGCGTGTCGAGGATGAAGGAGGGACCAAGCTCGACATCCTCCCCAAGGATTACGAAAAGGTGCTGAACGAAGCCTTCGCGGCCAAGGACAGGCATGCCCTCAAGGCGCTTGGTCTTGACCCCGCCAGGGACAAAGGCAAGGTTGCCGAGCTTTCCAGGAGCCTCAGCAACGGCAAGGTGCTCTTCTTTGGCAAGGCACGCTGCGCCAATTGCCACGTCGGCGAGAACTTCAGCGACGGGCAGTTTCATAATCTTGGAGTCGGCGTCAAGGATGGCAGGCTGCCGGCCGACGGCCTGGGACGCTTTGCCCGCCTGCCGGTCGGCCACAAGAACGCCGAGATGATGGGCGCCTTCAAGACGCCCACGCTTCGCGGCCTCGTCAGCACGGCCCCATACATGCACGACGGCAGTGAAGACACGCTGGAGAAGGTCGTCGAATTCTACGACCGCGGCGGCAACGCCAACCGCTTCCTGTCCACCAAGCTGCGCGACCTCGACGCGGAAAAGAACTTCCTCGCCAGCCGGCTCAACAATACCGGCTACAAGGGCCCGCCGGTCAAGCTCTTCGGCCCGGACAACACTCCCATCGTGCCTCTGGACCTGAAGCTGACCAAGCAGGAACACAAGGACGTGGCCAACTTCCTGCGGGCCCTGGAGGGTGATCCGGTCGATCCGATCGTGTCCGACCCGGTCCGCTGGCCGGCGCGGGTATCGTCGCGGAACTGACCGGCCGCTTGCGGCCTGGCGCTAGACGCTGTTTACAAATGCGCGCAGCTCCGCTTCCGGATACAGACAGAACGCGAAATCGCGCCTGCCGAGAATCTTCTGAGCCTGTTGCTCGCGCCGGCAACGTGACTTTTCTTGCAGGCCGCGTTGCCATGGCTCCTCGAGAAGCGCCCTCAGCCGGCGGTTCAGAGTGCGAATGGCCCGGGCGCGCTGACGCCGTTCATCACGGCTGTCCGGTTGGCGGGCAATCCAATCGCCTTTCTCCTCGACAAGCTTGGCGTGCTGCAATGCCAGCGCGTGCGACTGGGGATTGTACAGCAATTCGCGAAGCTGGCGCTCCGCATTGCAGCCCCTGCGGAAGTCGCCGCCCGCTTCCTTGAATGGCAGGCGCAGCGTGCCCGTGAGAATCATGAAATGCGGCGGCGTCATGCCGTAGTAGCCGCGAATCACCTCATTGGTGACAACATCGTACAGCCCGCCGCCCAGACCGTGCATGAATACGTCGGCGACGAGCATCCGGGCGAAGAGCGTCGTCGTCAGGGCACGCGTGCGAATGCGTACGCCGGTCCCTTGAATGGCCTGAAAATCGCGTACCAGAACTGAAGGACTTGAGCTGTCCAGCGACGCTCGAACATCGGTGCCGGCGCGAAGGTGCAGCGCAGATTTCTGCGCTTGCACAAACAACCGGCCGCGGCGCCCGCCAGCTTGCCAGGCCCAGAAGGGCGCTTCCAGCCAGTCGTCGTCACGAACCAGCTCAGGCATCGGATGATTACGGCTGCGGATGCCGTGTTGCTTGCGATAGTCGCGGATGGCGCGATTGAAAACGTCGTGGAAGCTCGGCAAATTGCAAAGGACATCGGCGGCGAACCAGGCGAACGTCGCGCCGCGGCACAGCCGGCTGATCGGCGCCTCCAGATTACGACAGCCCCAGACGTGTTCGATGGCCCGCCGCGCTGCCGCGAAGCGCTCGCCCAGCAATGAAGTCCGCACCGCCTGCTTCCGGGCTTCGGCCCAGAATCTCGGCAACAGCGGCGCAAAGTTCCAGTCGCGCGTCCAGCTCTCCGCGCGCTCGGCGAGGGTTGCGAACAGTGTCTCATCGCGAACGGGACGCTCTTCATAGGGAGCATCGCCATTCCAGGCGTCGAATGGCAAGCGTAGCAACCAGGGCTGATCGCGCTCCGCTACGAGGACGCCCATGTTGGCGGCGATGGAACGAGCCGGCACCCGCAGCGTTGTCGATTTGGCGATGTCGTTGTCCACGACGAGGTTGAGCGCCGTGCCGCGCACTGTTCTTGCCAGTCCGGCGAGGGCAAAGTTCTTGAGCCAGACTCCCGGATGAAAGAGTTCTGGTTGGTGGCCGCCGAGGAGTAGCAGCTGCGTTCCATGATCCGATACGCCCTGGCCGGCCTCGCTCAAGTACTCCCGGGCTGTTGCCACGGCTTCCGCGCGCGCCTGGTCCCGCATCTCCGCAAGCGATCGGCCGAGAATGGCGACCGTGCCGTGCTGGAACAGACGGCGGTTGCTTTGCAAGACTGGTTCAATGTCGATGAGGGGCGGCTCGGCCAGAATCGCGCCGTTTTTCGCGGAGGCCGTGAGACGAGGCGGGCCAATGCTCACGAACGGGTCCCCCGGCAACAGCCGCTGAGCAATTCCCCGCGCTGAGCGGGCGTGCCGTCCGCCAGAGCGGCAGCGATCACGCCTCGATAATAGGCAAGCCGTTCCGTGGGATTGTTGAGCACGCCGCCGAACGCCCGGTTGGGATCGAGGTATAGCCGCGGCACGCCCACTTCCTTGATCTTGAGTCCGCGTTGTGCCGCCTGTACCCACACCTGCAGCGGCATGCCCCAGCCTGTCTCCGTCGGGTTGAGTTTCAGCAGGGCACAGCGGCGATAGGCCTTGAAGCCGCAGAAGGCGTCTGTCAACCGCAAGCCAAGCTGGTCGTTCAATTCGCGGGTGATCTGGGCATTGATTTTCTGACGGTCCGGCGGCGTCGCCAGGGTGTCCTGTCGAAAGTCGCGAAGATACCGGCTGCCGCTGACAATGTCGGCGTCATGAATCGCCTCGACGAGCACGGAAATCCTTCCCGGCTCGTGCTGGCCATCGCAATCCATCGTCACCAGCACATCGATGTCCTGGTTGCGGGCGTGGTCGAAGGCCGAGATGAGGGCCGCACCGTATCCCAAGTTGCGCGAATGCGTGATGACTTCGACTTCTGGATGCCGGGCCAGCAACTCGCCGGTGCGATCCGTGGAGCCGTCATTGACGACCAGGATTTTCGGCGAATGGCGGGTCACCTCCGCCAGCACGCTCTCCAGGTGCCGCTCTTCGTTGTAGACGGGGATGGCCGTGAGTAGCTTCATGCGCTGCCTCAGAGGTTCGCGTCGCGGACGCCTTCCTAATTCTAACCAGCAAGAAAAGGATGTCAAACGCTTCAAGGAGTCGAGGCGGCGAATAGCCGAAGTGATCTCCTGTCAAGCCAGCATGCATGCACGAATCATGCGTGAATCTCTGCCAGTGCGGACGCTAGCCTGTCGATGTCCTCCTCGGTGCTGAATGCCCCCGGGCTGACGCGGACGGCGCCGTCGGGGAACGTGCCGATGTTGCGGTGGATGTAGGGAGCACAGTGCAGGCCGGGGCGGATGGCGATGTCGAAGGCCTGGTCGAGGATGCCGCCAATCTCGGCGGCAGGCAAAGCCTCGCTGACGAAGCTCAGCGTGCCGACACGGCGGGACAAGTCGCGATGGCCAAAGACCGTGACGCCTGGAAGCTCGTCGAGCCGTTGCCAGAGCCGCTCGATCAACGCCGTCTCATGCGCATGGATGCGGAGCATGCCGTGCTCCCGGAAGTACTTGATGCCGGCGGCGAGGCCGGCCACGCCGAGGACATTGGGTGTGCCGCCTTCGAGGAAAGACGGCAGTTCACGCGGCTGTGTTTCGCTGGACGAATCGCCGCCGGTGCCGCCCTCGCGCCAGACGGCCACCTTGGCGCGCGGCCCGACGTAGAGCGCTCCGGTCCCCGTTGGACCGAGCAGCGACTTGTGCCCCGGAAACGCCAGCAGATCGATCAGCATCTCCTGCACACGAATGGGCAGCACTCCGGCAGTCTGGGCGGCGTCGACCAGGAAGAGAACCTCGTGCTCGCGGGCAATCCGACCGACGTCGGCGATCGGCTGCACCGTGCCCAGCACGTTGCTGGCGTGCGTCATGGCGATGAGCCGTGTTTTCGGCGTGATCGCCTTGCGGAACGCGTCCGGATCAACCGATCCGGTGGCGTCCGCCTTGATGCGTGTCAGGGCGATCTTACCGGTGAGTTCCATGGCGCGCAACGGCCGGCTGACGCTGTTGTGCTCCAGGTCCGTGGTGATGACGTGATCGCCTGCCGAAAGCACGCCCTTGAACGCCATGTTGAGCGCGTCGGTGCAATTGAGGGTGAAGATGAAACGCTCGGGCGCCTCGCCGGCAAATAATTGATTGAGCAGATGGCGGGCATCGTCGAGAGCACGCTCGGCGGCGAGCGCCATCTTGTGTCCCGCCCGGCCTGGATTGGCCAGGTCCGTGCGCGCGAAGCGGTCCAGGGCCTGGTAGACGGCCTCCGGTTTCGGAAAACTCGTGGCAGCATTGTCGAGGTAGATCATGCCCATCTTCTTGGTTTACGTTTCGCGCTCGCGGGAAACAGTTGAGGAACAGCGTCGCGCGAGCGCGAATCGTAAACGCAGCATCTCTCCTGCTATTAGTGCCCGATGTACTTCGCGTACAGCGTTCGCGCCTTGTCCACGTCGTTGGTGCCCTTGATGATGGCCCGGCCGTCGGGAAAGACGGTGAACTCGTAGCCATCCACCTGGAACTTGAGCAGGAAGCGATTGTAGCTGACGCTGCCGAGCTTCTCCAGGTGCCGGGCCATGTCCTCGAAGTTGAGCGACGACGGGGTCCGATGCGCGACCTGCACGGCATTGCGGCCGCACAGGCTCGTCGTGTGCGCCCCGTGATCGCCTTCCAGCCAATCAAAGCGGCGATGCCGGCAGCACGGACAGTCAACCTTGCCCAGCAGCGGCGCGATCTTGATGCGCCGCTGGATATTGTCCCACACGTCGAGATAGATGAGCTCGCGGTTGACCTTGTCGAGCTTGCCGGCCAGGATCTTCAGCGCCTCGGCCGCCTGGTAGCTGGCCACGATGTTTACGATCGGGGAGAGCACGCCCGCCGTCTCGCAGGTCCCCGCCTCGCCGGGGTTCGGCGCCGCCTCGAAGACGCAACGCAGGCACGGCGTCTGCCCCGGCAGGATGGTCATGGTCTGCCCGTGGCTGCCGATGCAGCCGCCGTAGACCCACGGCTTATTCAGCTTCACGGCCGCATCGTTGATGAGGTAGCGGATCTCGAAGTTGTCCGTGCCGTCGAGGATCAGGTCCGCGTCCCTGACGAGGTCGAGGATGTTGGTGCGGTCGATGTCCGTCACCACCGGCTCGATGTGCACCGAGGAGTTGACGGCGCCGAGCTTGCGGGCGGCCGCCTCGGCCTTGGGTAGGTTCTCGGCCACGTCGTGTTCGTCGAACAGCACCTGCCGCTGGAGGTTGTGCGTCTCGATGAAGTCGCGATCGATGAGGCGCAGATGCCCAACGCCGGCGCGGACCAGCGCATTGGCCAGCACCGTGCCGAGCGCCCCGCAACCGCACAGGGTCACGTGGCTATTGCCGAGCCGCTTCTGCCCCGCCTCGCCGATGCCGGGGAAACGCATTTGACGGCTGTAACGTTCGAAAGTGGGGTCGTTGGACTTCGTCTCCATTGGTTCATTCTACCATTTCGCATCGTGCGAGTTAATGGGCCGCAGCGGTGTCGTCAGTGGGTTCGCCCGACCGCGACCACGTTCGGTATACCAGTTCAGCTTCGCGCGCGAGACTTTCTAGGTCTGGAGGCCCGGGGCGCATCTTGCGTGTGGCATCAGAGATGCGGATGCGCGTGAATTCTGTACCGAGAATGTCATCCAAGGCGTGAGCCGAAGTACTAGATGCGGAGTGACCGAGACAATCTAATTCATGGTCATTCGCAAGCGCGTCAAGCAATGCGGGAATTGCCGCTGGGCTTGCGATGACTCCCAATGCGCAGGCGGCGTAGCCACGAACCTGGACATCAGGGTCCGACCGCAAAACCGCGATGAGGGGCTCAACCGCCGCTTGGGCCCGTGGCGACGCAAGGTACTCGCAAACTGTCAATCGCACTGTTTCGTCTGGATCGCGGAGCAAGGGCACGAGCAAAGGAGTGGCGCGTTCGAGGTCGAGCAAGCTCATGGTTTCGATTGCCGCACACCTGGTCTCCAAATCCCTGTCCGAAAGTTTGGCAACCAGCAACGGCATCACATCGTCAACTCCGGCATTTGTCATCTCAGCAAGGGCTCGGTCCCTGCCTTCGGGGCCTTCCCAATTTGGACCTCCCAAGAGCCGAAACCATCTCTGAAGTCGATTGCGGTCCTTTGACATGTTTGATTCACTTGGGAAACTGCTGGTGAAATCAACGTACTACTGACCGGTCTCGTAAGTCAGCGCCGCTCGTTTCAAAAACTTGGCGGTTCCTGGAGTGGCCTAGCTCAGAAGCGAAAAGCCCGTGACGGTCACGGTCTTTGTGTCGTCATCTATCTCATAATGGGCCACCAGCGGCGCGACGACAATTCGCCAAAGCCCTTCGCCGATAGCCTGCCCTGAATTGGCTGGATCGCGGGAGAGAGCTTGCTCAATCTTGAATTGCGCCGCGGTCGCAGCCTTGCGATCTTTCGCGCCGAGCCAAGTCCAAGTCAAGCTGTCAAGTGCGTCGTCGGTGAAGTTTAGCTTGAACGCACTCATGCGCTCTCTCGTTCGCGAAACTCCTTGAGGATTTGCCGCACGCGTGCTTCATCAATTCCGCCTTCGTTCTCCCAGGTCTCATTCAGTGTTTGCAGGTGCCGCCGAACCTGCTCAGCGGTATAGCGTGGCCCAGGAGCGGCGGCGCGCCGCTTCATCTCCGCGATGAACTCGGGAGTCATGGCAGGATCGGCAGAGCCGAGCACGATGCCGTTGTTGTCGCAAACCGGCACGGGAACCTTGGATTGCCGCAGGAGTTGCAACTGTTCGTCAGTCAGCACGATTTTCACCATGATCTTGCCCTCCATCAGCACATTGTACCAGTCCGTGCCGCGCAAGTTAATGGCGCTCGCTCCGCTCTGCGGCTAAAGCGTCGGGCCGATGCTCCACGGCGCAAATTCCTCCTCGCCGACGCCGTTCTGCTCGCTCTTGGTCTTCTTGCCGCTGGCGACGGCGAGGATTTCCTCGAAGATTTGCCGGCCCACAGCTTCGACCGGCGTGCCTTCCAGGATGGCGCCGGCGTTGATGTCCATGTCGTCCGACATGTGCTGATAGAGCGGCGAGTTGGTGGCGACCTTGATCGATGGCGCCGGCTTGCAGCCGAACACGGAACCCCGGCCCGTGGTGAAGACCAGGACATTGGCTCCGCCGGCGACGATGCCGGTCATGCTCACCGGATCGTAGCCCGGCGTGTCCATGACCACCAAGCCTTTGGCCTGGACCGGTTCCGCGTAATGGACGACGTCCACCAGTGCCGTGGAACCGCCCTTGGCGATGGCGCCCAGTGACTTCTCGTAGATCGTCGTGAGGCCGCCGTCCTTGTTGCCGGGAGAAGGGTTGTTGTTGATCTCGGCGCCGAAGATGCCCGTGTACCATTCCCACCACTTGATGCGCTCGACCAGCTTCTCGCCGACGGCCCGGCTGACGGCCCGGCGCGTGAGCAGGTGCTCGGCCCCGTAAATCTCGGGCGTCTCGCCCAGGATGCTGGCGCCTCCCTGGGCGACGAGCAGGTCGCTGGCAATGCCGAGGGCCGGATTGGCGGTGACACCGCTGTTGCCGTCCGAGCCGCCGCAGTTGGTGCCGAGGATGATCTTGCTTGCCGGCAGCTTCGTTCGCTTGATGTCGTTGACCTGCGGCAGGAGACCAGCGACGGCCTTCACCCCGGCCTCCACCGTCTTGCCAATGCCGCCTGACTCCTGGATCGACAGCACCAGCGGCTTCTTTTTCGAGCCGTCGAGCTGGATGAGGCCTTCGCCTTCGATGAGGTGCATCGCCTGGCCGGTCTCGCAACCCAGGCCGATGAGGATGTAGGCGGCGACATTGGGATGCCGCGCGAAGCCGGCCAGGGTGCGGTCGAGCTGGCGATGGTCCGAGCCGTCGTACTGCATGGCGCAGCCGGCCTTGTGCGTGATCGCCACCACGCCGTCCACGTTGGGAAACTGCTGGAGCAGGCCTGAAGCGCGGATCCGGTCCGAGACATACTTGCTGGTGCTGGCGGAGCAGTTGACAGTGCTGATGATGGCGACGTAATTGCGCGTGCCAAACCGGCCGTCGCCGCGGTCGTAGCCCTGGAAGTAGCGCGGCTCGGCCTGCGCTGGCGGCGGCGGGCAATCCCGGCAAAACGCGTAGTCGCGCTCGAACGCATCCGCCTTGACGTTATGGACATGCACGTGCTCGCCGGCGGCGATGTCCCGGCCGGCGAAGCCGATGATCTGCCCGTACTTGTAGATCGCCTCACCGGCCCGGATCGGCTTGAGAGCCATCTTGTGCCCCATGCCGATCGTCCTCGCGACGCTGATCGTCGAGCCATTGACCTGGACGCTGACGCCGGCATCGATCCGCCGGGCGGCGACGGCTACGTTGTCCTCCGGCCGCAGGTGCACGGCGAGGTCGGCTAATGCGATTGCAGACATGGAATACCCGGGGTTGGAAAGGTGGCATGGCGCTGGGCAGCTACTGTCACCATATCGCCAGATGGGGAAAGGTAAAGCTCATGCGGCGTCAGTAGTCAATTTCGAGGCCGGGAAGTGCCTTCTTCAGTTGCTTCACCCCCGACTTGGTAACCTTTGTGCTCTTCAGAAAGATTCGCTTCAGGTGCCGCAAGCCGTACAGCGCCGGTAAACCGGCGTCCGTGATTGCGGTGTCGGTGAGATCAAGGCGTTCCAGGCGAGATAATTTCTTCACGTGGCCGAGGCCCGCGTTGGTGATCCTTGTGGACCACGCATCGAGCGACCGCAGTTCCGTCATGTCTTTCAGATGTGCGAAGCCCTTGTCTGTGACCGGCGTCAGGCCAATGCGGAGCGTTCGCAAGTTAACGAGGCCGCGAACATGGGCGAGTCCGGCATCGCTGATCGCACAGGTTTCAATGCTGAGGCCTTTGAGCTGGGTCATGCCCTTCAATTGCGCCAGACTGGCGTCGGTGGTCGTGCTGCCTCACAGATCGAGCCATTCCAGGTGAGGAAAGCGCTGCACGATCTTGAGAAATTCGTCGCTCACAGAACAACCAGGCAGCTCGAGCGCGACAACGGGTCGCCCAGGCCGGTTTTCATCGTGGCGAACCGTGCCGCCCAGCTTTTCGACGGCGAGGATTGCTTGTGCGACGTCACCGGCGTCCTTGGGCGGGGCAGCACTTGCGGGCCAGCTCATCCATACTGCCCACAAGAGTAACGCGGTCTGCATATTTTCCTCCCGCGGTTGGAGATGTTACGCGTCGGAAGGAGCGTGTTGTTATTCTATGCACAAGAAGTGCGCCCTGGAATCCGGCATCGCGGCGCTGAGCGCACGAAGGGAGGGCGAAGAAGGAAATGGCGTCTTTGCTTTCGAGGGTCGCCGATTATCAATCATTGCCGCGGCGAGGCAGAGCCTCGCGGGCAGTGGCGACGTGTTAGAATTAAAAAAGTCCCTGAGCGAATTTCGGGAGGGGCGAAACTCTTGCCGAGTCGTGAACCCGCATGGTTCTTGTCGCTCCACGGCTCGGCAGGAGCCTCGCCCTCCCTCTACTGACCGCTGCGTCGCTGCATTTCCGCAATCAGGGAGACGCTAGCAGCGTCGCCTACGGCCGCTGGGCGACGAAGGGGCACGGTTGCCCTGCTGGCTCCCTGCGGGACTCATTTGCCCTGCGCGGCGAAGAGCAGCAGTCCCATGCCCTCCGGTCTCGGCTCGAGGTCGGCGGGTAGCGACAGTGCTTGCACGCCGCGGCCGGGGAGGATGCGAACGACGTTGCAGGCCCAGGCGGCGCCGGGGCGAACGCGGTCGCTGGTCAGTTCGTTGAGCGGGATGGCGGCCTCGATTTGCCAGCAGTCGTCGGTGCTGTGCACGGCCACGAACCAGCGTGGGTTCCAGGTCTTGTCGCCCCAGCAGTCCTCGCGCACGCAGCCACGCTGATCCACCTCCAGGTTGAAATACGTGCAGTAGTCGCGGTCGAGATCGAGCAGGATGCTGACACGATCGTACGGCTTCAGATCGGCGTCGCGCGGCCGCGGCTTGACCGGCGGCACGCGCTGCCCCGCCGGGTGCGTACAGCGCAGAGCGAGATAGAGATAGCGGTCGTCGTGCGTGAAGCGGGCCTCGGTGACGTACTTGCCCGTCCCCTTGTCCTTATCGTCACTCGCGGCCGTCTTGCCGACGGCGTTCTTGAGTACGATCGGCACGGTCGACTTCCAGCAGGCATCGTCGAGCTTGCCGTCGAGGTAGGGCTTGGTCATGGTTTCACGGGACATCATGAAGGCCTTGGGCGGCGGGCCCTGGCGGTTCTCGAGCCAGAGTTCGGCGGCGGCGGCATCGTGCCACGTGCCGCGCGGCAGGAAGTTCTGGAGCTTCTCATGCCAGTCGCGAACCTCGTTGATCTTGCCCAGGTTGCGCCGGGCCGATTGCAGGCAGAACTGCACGCTCGGGTCGGAGGCATACAGCGGGCCGAAACTGCCGAGGCGGATGGCGAACTCCATGCTGCCCGCATACCAGTTGCGCGCCTGTTTGCTGTTGCTCAGATATGCCAGACCCGTGGACTCGAGCGCTTCGCCGCCGGTCACCTGGATGTCGCCATCGCCATCTTCGCCGCGTTTCTTGGCGGCCGGCGGCGTGAAGCTGACCTGATTGACCATCAAGAACTGCTCTTTCTCATGCCGGCGGCGTGCCTCGCTGCTGCTGATGTGCTGGATCAGCCAGCGATAGGCGCCGGCCGACAGCGGATGCGCTGGATAATGATCGACCATCATGAGAAACGTCTCGCGGGCCAGCGTCCATTGTCCTGTGCGGGCATACTGATGAGCGAGCGCGAAGGCGGCGGCCGCCCCCTGGTCGGGCGGCAAGCCGGCCAGCATCCCTTGCAGCTGCGTCAACGACCGGGCTGCGTCCTTGGGGTTGCCGGCCAGCGCCTCCAGCGCCCGTCGGGCGCGGAACGCCTTCTGCACTTCGGGGCTGGGTTCCTTGACCTCCAGCAAGGTCCGGCGTGCTTCGCCGCCGGGTTGCAGCGGCACGCCATGCATGAGGTTGTCCGGATTGATCTTTGCTTCCTCCGGTCGCTCACGCTCCCGGCTTGCCAGGCGGAAGTAGCGCTGACGCGGCAGCTCGCGCGGCGCATCGTTCAGCAGGTCAAAGGCCGGTGCGGCGCATTCGCAGGCGCTGCCCAACAAGGCTGGCCGGGTCTCGTTGCCGTCCAGAACGACGTGAGCTTGCTGGCGGTTGTCCCACGAGGTGAACAGCCGCACCACGCGCCACGGCTGCAGTCCCAGTGACTCGATGTGCTCGGGAAACGCCTTCGGATCGGCGGCCAGCGTGATTGCCTCTGTGAGAGCCTCGGCGACGAGTGTGCCGCCCGGGTTCCTGGTTTTTTGTGCGTCGGGATGATCCGTGACGACGACGCTGGGCCGCCACATGCGCAGACCCAGCACCAGTTGCCGCAGGAACTGCTTGTCGGCCTGGTTGTCATGCTGGGCATTCCAGGCGGTGAGGAGCGCACGCTTGTCGGCGCTGGCCAGGTGCTGCGGGAGAGGAAATTGCCAGAGCAGGTCGCTAGCGCAGCCGCCGGCGCGGCGCACGGCCAGGGCCAGCCGCGGGCCATCGGCGGCGTGCCGGGGCGCTGCTGACTCCGGGTCCGGCGCCAGCACTTGCATGACCGCGCCGAGATAGCCGTCCTCCCTGCCAAGGCGAGCCAGCGCTTCCAGCGGCACGTCGCCGACGCGGGCATGCACGAACAGGAGGGCTGCGCGTTTGCCGGCCTGTCGTTGCACCTTCCATGTATTGCCGCCGTCGAGCGTGGCGAGGATCACGCCCATTTCGCCGACCGCCCAGCCACGTGCCTCATCGACGAAGTGCACGCTGTGCAAGGGCAATGGCGAACCGGTTTTCTGCATCTTCCAGGATGCCCCCTGGTCACTGCTGTGCCAGACAACGGAGCCCGGCTTGCCGACGACCCAGACATGATCGCCGTGTCCGTGGACGCCGTGGAAATCGAGAGAGGCACGCACGTCGGAGGTACATTTGAGATCGGCGTAGGCATAGCGGGCGCCCTGCGTCTTGCTGACCAGCACCAGCCCGCCCTGACCGACAGCATAGGCGCGCTGCGGGTTCAGGTAAGTCCCAAGCAGATTGCGGCCGCCGAGATCGTCCACTTCCGCCTTGGAGAAACGGCCATCGCGATAGGTCGCCAGCGCGTTCCAGGCGCCGGCCAGGATGCCGGCCGGCTCATTCTCGCCCTTGAGAAAGCTGCCGGCGTACCAGGTCGTGCAGCGCGGGCCGGCAACGGGTTCCCAGGTCTTGCCGCCGTCCTTGGTCTGGAAGACGCCCGTAGGAAACTGATCGCTGCCGTCGCCGAACACCAGGCCGGTACGTGGATCCGTAAAGCGGACACGATTGAGACCCGGCATGGCGTTGGCCAGGATCTTTTGCCAGGAGAGCCCGCCGTCGCGCGTGAATAGCAGCACGCCGACGCTGCCCTGTCCTTGGGGCAATTCTTCCCGGCCGGCAATCCAGCCGAGAAACGGATTGACAAAGTGCAGATCGCGTAATGAAGCCCGCGTACCGGACGCCTGTCGCTCCCAGGCGCGGCCGCCGTCGATGGTGTGCCAGACGACGCCTTCATCACCCACAGCCCAGCCTTCCTTGTCATCGACGAACTGCACGGCCCGCAGCGCCGCGTCTTCGGCAAAGGTGGGTTCGGTGGCGCGAACGCTCGCCGCGCAGATCAACGACAGGCCGGCGACGAGCAGCCAACGATTGAAGTGCATGCAGGGTCTCCTGAGATCGGTGAAGCTCGTTGACAGGCTGAGCCTGGCAACCAGGGTCACTCGAACAGTCCAAAGCGAACCACGCAGTACAAGGCTTGAAGTGCATCCCGGAAGCGAATCTTCTTGCCGTCCTCGTAGGAGCGGCCAGTGTAGCCAATCGGCACCTCGCGGATTCGCCAGCGCGGCTTGCGTGCGGCGATCTTCGCGGTCACCTCCGGCTCGAAACCGAAGCGATCCGACGTGAGCGCCACGCCGTCCAGCGTCTGGCGGCGAAATGCCTTGTAGCAGGTTTCCATGTCCGTGAGCTGAAGCCCGGTGAAGATGTTCGAGAACAGGGTGATGAGCCGGTTGGCCAGGTAATGGACGACATGCCGCGCTTGCCGGCCATGAGTGCCCAGGAAGCGCGAACCATAGACGACATCGGCAGTGCCGTCGAGGAGGGGTCGCAGCAGCGTTGGATAGTCGGCCGGGTCGTATTCGAGATCGGCGTCCTGCACAAGGATGATGTCGCCACGCGCCTGCTGAAAACCAAGTCGAAGCGCCGCCCCCTTGCCGCGATTGGCCGGTTGATAGAGCACGCGATGCCCGCGCTGCTCCATTTCGCGCAGCACCTCATGCGTGCCGTCGGTGCTGCCGTCGTCAACGAGGATGAGTTCCTTGTCGATGCTGTCGATGGCCGTCGCCTCGACGCGTCGCACAAGTTCCTTCAACCAGCGTTTCTCGTTGTAGACGGGAATGACGATGGAGACGGTGATGCGACGCATGGCGTTTCGTGCCGGGCCAACCGCTTTGTTCGTTCGGCTATCCAGTTCGATGGCCGGAGGGGGAGCGACCGGCGCTCGCGGCAGCGCCAGAAACACCCAGTTTCGCAAGGTTACGGCTCTTGCCATTGTAAGGATCCCGTCGGCCTGGATCGGGCCCAGGTTTCCCGGGCGGCGGAATGCTGACGCAAATGTGAAGGCAAGTCAAGGTGAATGAGAGCCGTTTGGTCAGCCGCCACGCCAAGACTTCGGAGCGCAGCATTGGCCGCTTCCAGCGCCTTGGCGTCGTGCCGCAATAGTGGATTCTCCGCGCGCTTCGCTTTGTAAGCTGCGCATTGCGGCTAACCAGAGAAGGCGGGAAACCTGTTGCAAAGTGCAATTGACACCCGGGCGCATCCACCTTACTTTTCCCGGTCGCGACATGGGGCAACGGCTCACATGCACCGGAACAGCACAAGGAGACGGCATGAACTCAAGCGTCCCGCTATGCGACATTCAGGCGCAGTTTCGCGAACTGGCGGAGCCGATCCGCGAGGCGGTCAATCGCGTGCTGGCATCCGGCCAGGTCATCCTCGGGCCCGAAGTTGCGGCCCTGGAAGAGGAGGTCGCGCGTTATTGCGGCACCAGCCACGGTATCGGTTGTGCGTCCGGGTCGGATGCGCTATGGCTGGCGCTGGAAGCGCTCGAGATCGGCCCCGGCGATGAGGTCATCGTGCCGCCGTTCACATTCTTCGCCACCGCCAGCGCCGTTTGTCGCGCCGGCGCCAGGCCCGTGTTCGCCGACATCGATCCGGTGTCCTTCAACATTGACCCGGAACAGGTCGAGAGCAAGATCACCGAGCGAACCAAGGCGATCCTGCCGGTGCATCTCTTTGGCCAGTGCGCCGACATGGAGCCGTTGTGGCGCATCGCGGAAGCACACGATCTCTACATCATCGAGGATTCGGCCCAGGCCATCGGTTCGGAGTACCACGGCAAGCGCAGCGGCACGCTCGGCGCCGCCGCCTGCCTGAGCTTCTATCCGTCAAAGAACCTCGGCGCCATGGGCGACGCCGGCATGGTCGTCACCGGCGATCCCGAGTGGGCGGCGCGGATGACCTGGCTGCGCACGCACGGCATGGAGCCGAAATATCACCACAAGCTGCTGGGCTGGAATGCCCGGCTGGATGCGATCCAGGCGGCCATCCTGCGCGTCAAGCTGCCGCACCTCGACCGCTGGACCCAGGGCCGGCAAGCGGCCGCACACCGCTACGACGCCCTGATCGCCGACATGGGTCTCGAGCATTTCCTGCAGCGGCCGGTCGAGTTGCCGAATCGGCGACACGTGTTCAACCAGTACGTCGTCCGCGTTGCCTTCGGCCAGCGCGACGATCTCGTGCGGCATCTGCGCGCGCAAAAGATCGGCTGCGAAATCTACTATCCGATCCCGCTGCACCTGCAGGAGTGCCTCGCCTACCTGGACTATCACTCGGGCGACTTCCCGGTCAGCGAGGAAGCCGCCCGCTGCGTGCTGGCGTTGCCCATGTTCCCCGACCTGACCATCGACCAGCAACAGCGGACCTTGCGAGCGTGCGCTGACTTTCTTGGGCAGCAGATTCGCCTGGCGGCGTGAGCCACCGTGGGCCGCGGATAACGCGAAAAGCGAGGCTCCTGCCAGGTCGTGAGCGACAAGCACAGGGTGGGTTCCCGGCTCGGCAAGAGCCTCGCCCTCCCGAAATACGAGCCAGCAACAAAGAGGAATACATGGATAGTCAGCATCTGATTGGAGAACCGCTGGAACTGGAAGCGGGCGTCGTCCTCGGGCACAAGCCGGGGCGGACGCCGGCCGAGCCGCGCTTGCTCCTGGGGCCGGGAGCGAAGCTGCGTGCCGGCACCATCATTTATGCCGGCAGCCGCATCGGTGCCCGGCTGGAGACGGGCCATTACGTCATTATCCGCGAGGACAATGAACTCGGCGACGACGTCAAGATCTGGAACAACACCACGATCGACTATGGCTGCCGCATCGGCCAGCGCGTCAAGATTCATTGCAACGGCTACATCGCGCAGTTCACCGTGCTGGAAGACGACGTGTTTCTCGCGCCGGGCGTGAGCATTGCCAACGACCCGCATCCGGGCTGCGAATTCTCGAAGAAGTGCATGCGTGGACCCACGATCCAGGCCGGCGCCCAGATCGGCGCCGGCGTGACGATCTTGCCGTTCGTGACCATCGGCCGGCGGGCGCTGGTCGGCGCCGGCAGCGTCGTGACCAAGGACGTGCCAGCCGAAACGGTGGTGGCCGGCAATCCCGCGCGGGTTATCCGCTCCATCTACGACCTGGGCTGTCCCGTGGACCTGACCGATCACCCGTACAAACGCTCCGCAGCTTAACGGAAGAGGCACATGGACAAAGCCAGATTGCGCGTGCTGGTGGTCGGTTACGGATACTGGGGGCCAAACCTGGTCCGCAACCTGGTCCACTGTCCGCTCACGCAGGTGACGGCGGTGTGTGACGCCGACGTCCGCCGTCTCGCCAAGGCGCGTGGCCTCTTTCCCTTTGTGGAAACGCACACACAGCTCGATGCCGCCCTGCAAGCCGGGGTGGACGCTGTCGTCATAGCCACGCCGGTGTCGACGCATTATCCGATCGCGCTGCGTTGCCTGGACGCTGGCAAGCACTTGCTTATCGAGAAGCCGCTGACGCGGACCTCCGCGGAGGGCGCCGACCTGGTGGCGCGGGCCCAGCGAGCCGGCAAGGTTCTCATGGTCGATCACACGTTTCTCTTCTCGCCGGCCGTGCGACGCATCAAGCAGATGGTGGAATCCGGCGATCTCGGCGACATCTTCTTCGTGGACAGCGTGCGCATCAATCTCGGCCTGGTGCAGCGCGACATCAACGTCATCTGGGACCTGGCCCCCCACGACCTGTCGATCATCGACTACTGGCTGGTGCAGGTGCCGGCCCGCATCGCCGCCAGCGGCAAGTCCCACGTCAACAACCAGGAAGACGTGGCTCTGGTAACGCTCGATTACGACAAGCGACTGTTCGCCGGCCTGCATGTCAACTGGCTGTCACCGGTCAAGATCCGGCAAACCGTTCTGGGCGGCTCGCGGCGCAGCGTTGTCTACAACGACAACGAGCCGACCGAGAAGATTCGCGTCTACGACCGGCAGATCGAGTGCTCCGCCGATCCCGAGGACAAGCATCGTGTGCTCTTCGACTATCGCCTGGGCGACATGTGGAGTCCGTATGTCGGCACCGGCGAACCGCTGCAAGCCGTGGTACAGCACTTCGCCGAGTGCGCACTCCACGACAGAACGCCGCTGTCCGACGGCGTCGCCGGTTTGCGAATCGTGCAGATGCTGGAGGCAACCGACCGCAGTCTGGGACTGGCGGGTCAGGCAGTCCCGTTCCTGAACACAGTGGAGGCGCCACGGCTGCCACTGGCGGCCTAAAGCGCAATCTGGCCTAAAGCGCAATCTGGCCTAACGCGCAATCTGGCCTAACGCGCAATCTGGCCTAACGCGCAATCTGGAGGAAGCGACGATGGTCCCCTGGCTGGACTTGACGAGGCAATATCAGCAACTGCGCGGCGAGCTGACGCGTACGCTGGACGACCTGATGTCCCGGAGCAGCTTCATCCTGGGGCCGTACGTCGATACCTTCGAGGCCGACTTTGCCAGGTTCGTCGGCAGCAAGCATTGCATCGGGCTGAACTCCGGCACGTCGGCGCTGCATCTGGCGCTGCTGGCCTGCGGCGTCGAGCGCGGCGACGAGGTCATCACCACGCCGGCGACCTGGATCTCAACATGCTGGGCGATCTCCTATGTCGGCGCCAAACCCGTCTTCGTAGACATCGATCCACAGACGTGTGGACTGGATGCCGATCGTGTCGAGCATGCCATCACGTCGCGGACCAGAGCCATCCTGCCGGTGCATCTGTATGGTCAGGCGGCCGACATCGCGGGCCTGTGCTCCGTGGCAGTCCGACATGACCTGCCGCTGATCGAGGACGCGTGCCAGGCGCACGCGGCCACCTTCGCCGGCAAGCACCTTGGGACCTTTGGCGCTGCCGGCTGCTTCAGCTTCTACCCGGGGAAAAACCTCGGCGCCTTCGGCGAGGCCGGCGCCCTGGTGACCGACGACGACGCCATCGCCAGGCGTGTGCGGCAATTGCGCGATCACGCCCAGGCCGCCCGGCACCATCACGTCGAGATCGGCTACAACATGCGCATGGAAGGCGTGCAGGGAGCGGTGCTTGGCGTCAAACTGCCGCATCTGGGCGCGTGGACCGAACGCCGCCGGGCCATCGGTGCCCGCTACGATGCCGCGTTCGGCGACCTGTCGCAGTTTCGGCTGATGCGTGAGCCGCGCGGCGTCCGCTTCAATCGCCACATTTATCCGCTGTGCTGCGATAATCGCGAAAGTCTGCGCGATGAGCTGACGCGTCGCGACGTGCAGACCGCCGTCCACTATCCCACACCGGTGCACCTGCAGCCCGCCTACCAGTACCTGGGCCATCGCCCGGGTGACTTCCCGCACGCGGAAAAGCTCTGTGCGACGCAGGTGACCCTGCCGATGTTCCCCGAACTGAGTGACGCCGAGGTGACTCAGACCATCGACGCCGTACGCGCCTGGGCCAAACTTCATGACCGGGCCGCGGCGTGATTCCCGAGGCAAGAGCATGACCAGCATTCCGATGACGAGCATACCCATCACGGGCAAATCGTTCCTGGTCACCGGCGGCGCCGGGCTGATCGGTTCACACATTGTCGAGCAGTTGCTCGGAGCCGGCGCGCGCAGAGTTGTCGTGCTCGACAATCTCAGCCGCGGCACGCTCGCCAATCTCGGCAGCGTCCTCGGCCACAAGGCTGTCGAGTTTCACCAGATCGACATTCGCGATCCGAAGGCGATATTGCCCCTGTTCGCAGACATCGACGGCGTTTTTCACCAGGCGGCCATCCGCATCACGCGCTGCGCCGAGGCGCCGCGCGAATGTCTCGACGTGCTCATCAACGGCTCGTTCAACGTGCTGGAATGCTGCGTGGCCCAAGGCGTAAGCAAGGTCGTGGCGGCATCGTCGGCTTCGGTTTACGGCCTGGCTGATTCGTTTCCCACGGCGGAAAGCCATGCTCCCTACAACAATCGCACCTGGTACGGCGCGGCCAAGGTTGCCCTCGAGGGCATGCTGCGCAGCTTCAACGACATGTACGGCTTGCCGTACGTCGCCCTGCGATATTTCAACGTCTATGGCCCGCGCATGGATATGCACGGCAAGTACACCGAGGTCCTGATCCGCTGGCTCGACTGCTTTGACCAGGGCATCGCGCCCAAGGTGTTCGGCGCGGGCCGGCAAACCATGGACTTCGTGTACGTCGGCGATGTGGCGCGGTCGAACCTGCTCGCCATGACAGCGGCAGCGTCCGACGAGGCGGTCAACGTCGCCAGTGGCACCGAGACGTCGTTGCTGGAATTGCTGCAAGGTCTCGCCGACGCCGCTGGCGTTCGCCTGGAAGGAGCGCTGGCGCCGGAGTTCTTGCCGGAACGGAAGGTGAACCCCGTGCCGCGCCGGCTCGCGGACATCAGCAAGGCGCGAACGCTGCTCGGCTTCACGGCGGATGTCGGTCTGGCAGAAGGTTTGCGGCGCTTGCTCGAGTGGCGGCGCGGTTCCAGGACAATGGCTGCTTGACCCGCGTTCCCCACGCTCCGCCTGGGAAAGCCTGGGCACGGAAGAATCGATCAAGGAGAACAAGGCCATGGATGGCGCGATCCCGATCACCAGGCCGCTGCTGGGCGAGGAGGAGTGTGACGCCGTTGTCGAGGCCTTGCGCTCAGGCTGGCTCACGCAGGGCAACCGTGTGGCAGCATTCGAACGGGCCGTCGCCGACTACGTGGGGGCCAGGCACGCCATCGCATGCTCGTCGTGCACGACGGCCCTGCATCTGGCCTTGCACGCCAGCGGCATCGGCCCGGGGGACGAGGTCATCGTCCCGTCCATGAGTTTCATCGCCAGTGCGAACAGCATTCGTTACGTGGGCGCGACACCCGTCTTCGCCGACGTGGAGGCGCGCACGTTCAATCTCGATCCGGTTGCCGCCGCCGAGGCGATCACGCCGCGGACACGCGCCATCCTGGTCGTCCATCAGATCGGCCTGCCGGCGGACCTTGATGGTTTCCGATCGCTCTGCGCCAGGCACGGTTTGCTGCTGCTCGAGGACGCTGCCTGTGCCATCGGCGCAGCGCATCATGGCCAGCGCATCGGGGGCGAACGTGCGCTTGCGTGCTTCTCGTTCCATCCGCGCAAGGTGATCACCACCGGCGAGGGCGGCATGATCACGACGTGCGACGACGGCCTGGCCGCGCGTCTACGGCTGCTGCGCCAGCACGCCATGTCGCTGAGCGATCAGCACCGCCACGCGTCCGACAAGGTGCTCATCGAAGAATATCCGGAAGTCGGTTTCAACTATCGCATGACGGACCTGCAGGCGGCTGTCGGCATCGAGCAGATGAAACGACTCGACGGCATTCTGGTCCGTCGCCGACACCTGGCCGAGCGTTACACGCGCCGGCTTGCGGGCATACCGGGCATCGAACCGCCGTTTGTGCCGGAGTATGCGACGCCCAACTATCAGTCGTACGCCGTCCGGCTCGCCGACGGTTTTCCGCTCAGCCGCAACGACCTCATGGAGTTTCTGCTGCGGCGCGGCATTGCGGCCCGGCGCGGCATCATGACCAGCCATCGCGAACTGGCCTACCAGCACCAGGGTCGACGCTTGCCAATCACCGAGCGTGCTTCCGATCAAAGCCTGCTGCTGCCGCTCTATCCGACGATGACGGAGGCAGAGCAAGACCGCGTCGTTGCCGCACTGGAGGAGAGCCATGCCGCACGGCGCGTCGCCTGAAAGCTTTGACAGTGCGGATGTGATGCGCTGGCCCGAACACGGCTTGCCGCGCAATCGCTTCAATCCCCATTGCTGGATCACGGGCGAACCGGAGATTGGCGCCGGTACCTGGATCGGCGCCTTCACGCTGATCGACGGGCAGGGCGGGCTGAAGATTGGCCGCGGCTGCGACATCAGCAGCGGCGCCCAGATCCTGACCCATTCCACTGTCCGCCGCTGCCTGACGGAACGTGGCTACGACAAGGTGGATCGGCGGCCGACGGTGCTCGAAGACCATGTTTTCGTTGGGACCAACGCCGTGGTGCTGATGGGCAGCCACATCGGCCATCACTCCGTCATCGGCGCGGGCGCGGTGGTGCTGGAAAACAGCGTGATCCCGCCGTACTCGCTGGTCGTCGGCGTGCCCGGACGCGTCATTCGCGAATTGCAAGGCGATATCGAGAAGTGGCAGGGCGCACGCGAGGCGGCGTGATTGCGGGCCACGCCGGCTGCGCCGCCAGCGATCATCGCCCGGACTTTACCAAGGACTCGTTCATGCCTGTTGTCTCCAGGCGCGAAGCCGTTGTCACGGCGCTTGGCTTCTTGCTGCTGAGCCTCGTCGCCTGTTATCCGGCGGGGCTGTCGCCGGCGATGTTCACGTCGGGCGGCGACGCCGTGCAGGGCTACTTCCCGCTCATGGTCCGCGCCTTTCAGCCGGCGCGAGAGCATCTCATCGGTCCCTGGGACGCCACGACGTTCACCGGCTTACCGGAAAGTCATCATCCCTTCGGCACCTATTACCCGCCGACCATGCTGCTGTACGGACTATTGCCGGCGGGACTGGCGATGTCGCTGAGCCTGATCTGGCACCATGCGCTGGCGGCTGTGGGCGCGTATCTGCTGGCACGCTGCTGGCTCCTGAGCCGGATGGCGGCGTCGCTGGCGGGCATCGTTTTTGGCTTCGGCGGCTTCGTCGTCTGGCATCGCTGTCATGTGCCGATGATGCAGGTCGCCGCCTGGGTTCCCTGGGTGCTGCTGGCGCTGGAGTGCTATCGCCAGCGCGGGAGTATGCCGCGGATGGTTCTCGCAGGCACATTGATGGCGGTGCAGGCACTGGCCGGCCATCTGCAAATGGTCGTCTACTCCGGCGTCCTGTGGCTCACGTTCCTCGGCTATTTTCTGATCGTCGGGCCGGGGCCGGCCTGTGGCCGATGGAGATTCGCCGCCGGCGTCATCGTCGCGTGCCTGCTAGGCGCGGCAGGCAGCGTGCCGCAGAACTTGCCGATGCTCGAGGTCTCCGGCTGGAGCGGGTACAACGCCACCAGTCGTTCCTTCTTTGGCGACGGCTGCCTGAAGGTGCGCTTCCTGGTTGGACTTCTCGGCCGGTGGATCCTGGGCGGATCCGAGGGTGTGCCGGTCCCCGGCGGCTACAGCCCGGGCGAGTTTGGCATCTTCTATGGCATGCTGCCCTTGTGCCTGGCGATCTTCGGAATGGTCGCGTATCGTTCGCGGCGAGGGCGTCCCAGTATGGACGCGAGTTGCCGGCCTGCAGATTTCGGGCAACAGCTTTGCGATACAGCAAAGGCTAATAGGCCAGCAGCTTGTCGCCACGAAGTCGACGCGCAGCCGACGCTGGGCTTTTGGATGGCGGTCCTCATAGTCAATGTGCTGCTCATGCTCGGCAAGGGCATCGAGCTGGACGCGCTCCTGTACCACGTGCCGGTGTACAACCTCTTCCATGTCAGCGCACGGCACATCTGCTTCGTGGGACTGGCGCTGGCGATGTTCGCCGGCTACGGGCTGGATCGGCTCGCGGAGCGCGACAGGTGCGCGCGCTGGTTGCGGCAGGCGGCGCTGATTCTGGCCGGCAGCGCCGTCGCGGCCGTGGTCATTCTTGCCACGATGAAAAGCTGGCCGCAGCGCCCGCCCTGGTATTACTGGGGGTTCCTTGTCCCGGTTGGTAGCGCGGTCGCGAGCCTTGTGTTGATGCGGCTCGCGGTGCTGAAGCTTCGCTGGCTGGTCGTCGTCCTGCCCGCGCTGGCGTTTCTCGAGCTGCGCTGGTCACTGGCGGATGTGGACATTCAGCCGACGTCGCCGGCATCGTTGACGCAGGCGGCCCACTGGCCGGAAGCGATTCAATGGCTGCATGAAAACTGGCACGACGTCGGCCCGCCGCGCTGCTTGCTGGCAAGCGAATGGTTGCCGGGGCCGGGGCAGGGCTGGTGGACGCAATCCGCGTTCAGCTCGGCCTGGTGCATCGCCTCGATGAACGGCTACAACCAGAGCCTGCCGCGCAGCCTCGTCGATCTGCTGCGCTTGAACCGTCATGGTTTCTCCGACCTGGGCGAAGCGCTGGCGGAAGAACGCGGGCTGTCCGCCGCAGGAACGCGATACTTCCTGAGCAGCAAGACGCCGCCCACCATCGCCCCGGGCCTGGCGAGCGTCGTGGATCGGGTCACCAAGGCGGGCGTCTATCTTGTCGAGGGGTCGTTCGCCTGCGCGCTGCCGATTCCAGGCAAGGTTCGAGCCGAAACCTCCAGCCGCGAGGGTGTCAGGGTCCTGGCCGAGAGCAACATCGGGCCTGAAGACTTTTCGGGCGGCACACAGCGATTCTTGCTGGTTCTTGCACTGGAGGGCGACCCGCTCGTTGACGTCAACGTGTTGCCGGACCGGCCGCCGTTGCAAGCGCCGCGAGTCCGCATCTGGAAGATGACCGAGGCCTTCGCGCCCCAGGCGCGGGCGTTGCCTCCGGCCAGGCTCGCCGAACTGCTAGCATCGCGAGAGAGCTGGCCGTTCCCGCTACGACATGAGACCTGCGACGGCGTGCGTATCTATGAGCTGCCGGGCGCACGGCCCTTGGCGACGCTGGTCAAGGAAATCCAGCGGGCGGATTCGGATCTGGACGCGTCCCGCCAGGCGCGCAAACCGGGATCGCCGGTTGCCGAGGTGGCTCACGTCGTCGGTCAGCCGGCGGCGGCGCTAACCGCCGGCAAGGTCACTTGCAAGACATACGCCCCGGACTTGCTGAGGCTGACGGCCGACACGCCGGGGCAATCATTCCTTGTCCTGAGCGTGACGCGTTGCCGCGGCTGGACGGCCAGCGTGGACGGGCAGCCGACGCCGATCCACGCCGTCGATGGGCCGTTCATGGGCGTTTTCATCCCGCCGGGAACGCACCAGGTGGAGTTTCGCTTTCGTCCGGTGCTGCACCAGGCGGGGCTCGCGATGGGCGGGTGCTGCCTGGTCGCAGGTTGGCTGATGGTTGTGGTTGTCGCCGTTCGCAGGCGCGCGGCCCCGCCGCCGGTTAACGTGCAATGGCACGCGAAGCAGGCAGCGTGACGGGCTGTTGATTCAACAAATGGAACCAGGAGGGTGAACCGTGCCCAGGCTATCGGTCATCACGGCGTTTCTGAACGAGGAAGACAACTTGCCGGTGCTGCGCAAGCGATTGACGGCGCTGGCGGCGAGCCTGGCTCCCGACTTTTCCTGCCAGTTCGTGCTGGTGGACGACCATTCCAGCGACAAGAGTGCCGCAATTGCCACGGCCTGGCGGGAGGCGGATCCGCGCGTCTGCTATGTGCGGCTGTCGCGCAACTCGGGATCACATACGGCGTTCCTGGCCGGGCTGGCGCAGGCGAGCGGCGACTGCGCGGTCCTGCTCGCCGCCGATCTCCAGGATCCGCCGGAACTGGTCCCTGAGCTGCTGGACAAGTGGCGAGAGGGCAACGATGTCGTCTGGGCCGTCCGCGCCGGCCGCGAGCAAATCCCCTGGAGCACGCGGTTGACGGCGAGCATCTACTACGGCCTGATGCGGCGCTACGCCTTGCCGAACATGCCGCCGGGTGGAGCTGATTTCTTCCTGCTCGATCAGCGCGTCGTCCAGGCCCTGCTGAGCATCCCGGAGCGGAACACCAGCATCCTGGGGCTGACGCACTACATCGGCGTTCGCCAAGCGCATGTCGAGTACGTCAAGAAGGCTCGGCTGTCCGGCGTGTCCAAGTGGACGCTGTCGAAGAAGATCAAGCTGTTCATCGACTCGCTGCTGTCGTTCTCGACGCTGCCGCTGCGCGTGCTGCATGGGTTGGCCATTTCGATGGGGCTGACGGTCGTGGCGATGCTGGTCATCCTGGGGGTCTACGCGGCTGCGGGAGGCTTGATAGCTGGCTGGGCTTGGGTGGTACTCGCGGTGCTGGCTGTGGGAGCCGCGCAGATGTTCGCGCTGGCGGTGGCCGGCTCGTACCTGTGGCGCGTCTTTGACCAGACCCGCGCCAGGCCGGCGTACTTTCTCGAAGCGCATCTGCCTGATTGCCAGCACCTTGCGGACACGCCTGGCAAGAAAGCAGGTTAAATGGTAGCTTCCTGCGCAAACAATCCATCACCCCGGCAACGAAAACGGATACATGGCCATGCTCAGCAAGTCTTCACTCGATCATCACTTGCGGCAATGGTCGCGGCGCGGGCCGGTCGCCGCCGACATGGAGAGGGGCGGTGGCAACGCAACGAATCCGGCGATCAACGTGCCGGCAACGGAGGCACCGGCAATGGCAACACCGGCGACGGCGACGCCGGTTCTTTCCATTGTCGCTCCGTGCTACAACGAGGAAGAGTCGCTGCCGGAATTCTATCGCCGCACTACGAAGACCTGTGTCGCACTCAATCTCCCCTATGAAATCGTCCTGGTCAACGACGGCTCACGCGATCGGACCTGGGAATTGATGCAGGCGCTTGCGCGGCTGGATCCGTGCCTGGTGTGCGTGAATCTGTCGCGCAATCATGGGCATCAACTGGCGCTATCTGCCGGCCTGAGCGTGTGCCGCGGCGAGCGCATCCTGGTCATCGACGCCGATCTGCAAGATCCGCCGGAGCTGTTGCCGGAGATGCTGCGTGTCATGGACGATGGCATCGACGTCGTCTACGGCCAGCGCCGCCGCCGCGCCGGCGAGTCGCTCTTCAAGCGAGCCAGCGCCGCACTTTTTTACCGTGTTCTGGGGCAGTTGACGTCCGTGCCAATCCCGGCTGACACCGGCGACTTTCGTTTGATGTCGCGCCGCGTCCTTGACATCCTCTTGAACATGCCGGAACGGCATCGCTTCATTCGCGGCATGGTGAGCTGGATCGGCTTTCGTCAGGAGCCGCTGCATTACGACCGCGATCCGCGCTATGCCGGCGAAACGAAGTATCCGCTTCGCAAGATGTGGAACCTGGGAGTGGACGCCGTGACGGCGTTTTCCGTCAAGCCGTTGCAAGCCGCCGGAGTTCTCGGCCTGCTGTCGATCCTGGGGGGCGTCGGCCTATTGCTCGCCACGCTCATCACCTGGGTTGCGGGTGGCGAAGGGGCACTCTGGCTCGGGCTATTCGCGTTTCTGGCCGTGCTGGGCGGTGTGCAATTGCTTGGTCTGGGGATCGTCGGCGAGTACCTCGGCCGGTTGCACGAGAATAGCCGGCAGCGGCCGCTATTCCTGATCGAATCGATCCGCCGTTTTGTGCCCTCCGCGAGTGAGCACGTCGGCATCGATGCCAGTCCCGCAAGCGTCGGCGAGCCGATCAACAACGATCCCATCGCCGCGTGAGAAGCACGTCTCGCCAGTCAAGGTGCGTCAAGAGGGGTCAAGGTGCGGTACGTCAAAACAATTCCGCAATCGGGCGGCCGTTTTCCACGACGTAGCGAGGTCGTCCCTGGTGGTCGAGATAGGTGGCATCCAGCGGCATCCGCATGTGGCGATAGATGGTGGCAGCGAGGTCGCCGGGCGTGACGGGACGTTCCTTGATGTTGCCGCCGTCGCGTTCACTGGCGCCGATCACCTGCCCATGCCGCAGACCACCGCCGGCGAGGGCCATCGACATGATCACTGGCCAGTGGTTGCGGCCGTCGGTGCTGTCCTGTGTCCCCATCAAAGGCGTGCGGCCGAATTCCCCCATCGCCAGCACGAGCACATCGTCGAGCAGGCCGCGCTGCTCGAGATCGCCGACCAGCGTAGTGATGAGATGGTCGAACAACGGCAGCAGCGGCCCCAGTCCACGGCTGATGCCGCCATACGGCGGGATATTGTCGCCGTGCGTATCCCAGGTGCCCGACGCGCTGTGATAGCTCAGGTCCAGCGTGACGAAGGCGGCCCCTGCCTCGACCAGGCGACGGGCCACGAGCGCCTGCTGACACCACAGATGTCGCCCGTAGCGATCGCGCAGCGCGACCGGTTCCCGTTCGAGATCAAAGGCGGCGCGAGCGCGTCGACCGGCGAGGATGTCCACCGCCTGCTGGCCGTAACGGTCCATCGCCTCCATCGTGCCGGAGCGGTCCAGATCGTTGCGCATGCGGTCGAACTGGCTGAGCAAGGTGCGGCGTTCGTCGATGCGTCCGCTGGTCACGCCCACGGGCATCTGGAAGAGGTTGGCCTCGGTCATGCGGCCGGTGTCCACGCCGACGTCGGTGTAGAGCGGTAACCGAGTTGCCTGGTCGGCGATGAACGGGTCATACTGCTTACCCAGGTAGCCGCCCCAGGCGAGGTGCGACCGCGACTTCATGAACGCCACATAAGGCGGCATGCCTGCGTGGTTGGGACCGTGCATCCTGGCAATCACCGAGCCAATACCCGGGTACAGGTGCCCCAGACGGTTGACGCGCGGGGCCGCTTCGGTATTACCGGTCTGAAAGACCGCGTTCGGCTCATGGTTGCTGTGCCGCGCATCCACGGAACGGATGAGCGTGAAGCGGTCGAGCATGGTGGCCATGCGCGGCAGGTGCTCGCAGATCTGTACGCCAGGCAGGCGAGTGCTGATCGGTGCGAATGGCCCGCGGTTGACCAGCGGCCGATCCGGTTTCATGTCCCAGGTGTCAATATGGCTGGGCCCGCCGGTCATCCACAAGAGGATGACACTCTTGCCAGATGCGACGGAGTGGCCAGTTTCGGCTGCTGATGCTCGGTGGCGAAGCAGTTCGGGAAAGGACAGTCCCGCCAGTCCTGCAATGCTGGCCTTGAGGAAGTTGCGGCGTGTTGACGCCACGAGGCCCTCACGGACCAGCGGATTGAGCCTGCCGAAAGCGTGTGCATGGGAATGCTGCATCAAAAGATCCTCACTTCAGGAGGAGGTCACGGCGGGATAAGATCAGTCTAATCGATTCGCCGTTTTCTGACAATCGCCAGGTGGGTTTATCCCAAGGATAACGTAGACCGTAGCACAACGAACCACGCATTGGCAAATCGCGCTGCTGACACGCGCACAATTTGGCCGACAACCCGAGTGCGTGCCGTAACTGATTCACAAGCAACAGATGGCGACGACGAGTTGCCGGCCACATGGAGGTGGAGGTGGGTTGTTTGGCTGGCAACTCCGGCTCCGAACGGGCGCGTTTCGACCTGTGTCCCAGTTCTCCCGCAGATTGGACCAGGCCGGCGGGCCGTGGCATCTACTGCACCAGTGGATACATCGGCCGGATGTGGCGATAACTGAAGCGGCGCGGATTGACAGCGGTTTGACCCGGCGTGTCCACCGCAATGATGGTGCCGGCGATCGGCTTGTAGGCCGCCTTGTAGGCGATGGCTGCCTTGACCACCAGGATTCGTTGCCTGGCCGGTTGAATGCCCAGACACGTCAATTGCCCGAGGCTAAATGGTGGGTGTCGCTGCGAGTTCAGGACCAGCAGGTTCTGGCCAGGTAACTCGACGAGCGCCGTGAGCCCCATGTGGTTGGTGCGCCGGCCGCCGTGCCGTACTTGCGCCTCGACATAGCAGCCATCGTGCAGCAGTCGCACCTTGCCGCTGACGGTGAGGGGGTCGCCATGGGCGCGATCCACCTTGCCGCCGACAGTGAGGCGTACTTCATGGCCGGGCCCGGCTGCGAGACATTGTTTCACCTCATCAGGGGCATACAGACAGACGACGCCTCCGGTGGCGCCCTGGCGGAGCATCTCGGCGAGGATGAAGGTGCCGTCGCCTGCCGAGCCGCCGCCGACGTTGTCCCCGGTATCGACCAGCACGACGGGCAGCCTTTCTGCCTTCAGCGCGCTGGCGACAGCAGTCGCGGGATCGGGCAAGTCCGCGGCCAGCTTCGCGCGTGACTCCCAGATCAACTTGCCAAACCGCTCGGCCTCGGCGCGGGCAAGCTCGATGTTGCCATCAGCGACCACGATGATAGCGGGTCCCATCTGCGGCACATCGGCATAAGGGAAACCCGGCAGAAAGCTGACAGCGAGAACGCCGGGCTTCTTCTCCATCGCCCGGGCCTCCGCCATGAAACCGCTCAGCGGCTCCTCGGAGGAGTCGTGCGTCATGATGTTGACGATGACCGGCGGCCGAGCCAGCGCCTGCACGGGGCGCACTTCCTTGTTGAGGATGCGCGACAACAACTCCGCCGCCTGCACGCCGCGGGCACGCTGGTCCACGTGCGGACAGGTCCGGTAGGCGATGGCGGCCGTGCTATTGTCGGTCACTCGCTCCGAGATGTTGCCGTGCAGATCGAGTGTGACGACGATGGGAAATTCGGGCCCGAGTCCCTTGCGGAGCCGCGCAATGAACTCGCCGTCGCCGTCCGGAAACGATTCGACGACCATGGCGCCGTGCTGTCCGAGCAGCAGGCCGTCGGCTTGTTGCTTCTTGATTTCGCGGACGATGTGGTCGCAGATTTCGTCGATGACGGCGTCGGCCACCGGGCCGGACGGCGTTGCCCAGCCCATGACCAGCGGCAGCAATTCATGGCCTAGCCTGGCCACTCCCTCGATGAAGCCACCCATCTCGTGGTGCGCCGCGCGCCATTCCTCCACCAGCGCCGGCCCGAACAGCAGACTCTGCGCCTCAAAAGCCTTGCGGTCGGTCTTGATGGGATTGAATGTGTTGGACTCGTGCATGAGCCCGGCAACGGCGATGCGCATGGAGAAACTCCTTGATGTGCAGCTACAATAGGGGCGCGCGGCCGGATCGCACAGGCAAGCGTCAATGTCGCTCGCTTGGCGGTTTCACGCACATGAGCATTTTTGGGTCGGGCCGAATCAGAGTCCTGCTCCAGGTCCCAGGTCGAGACGCGATTGCTTCGTCAAGCCGATCACGGTATCATCAACTCAAACCGATCCCGCTTCGAGCGCGTTTCGCGCTGCGGCTCGGCTTCTCGCCATCCCAGCGAAAGTGAGGCTCTGCGAACATGACCCGGCGATTCGTTTCCAGCGCGGCGTTGCTCGGCTTGCTGCTCCTTCCACTCTGGCTGTCGGCCCAGCCCATCCCTGGCAAGAATGACCGGCTGCTGACGCAGATCGTCTGCGAGTTCTTTCAGCGCGGCCACGTCACCCGTCCCAAGATCGGCGACGAGGTCTCCATGCGGCTGTTCAAGCGTTTTCTCAAGGACCTCGACCCCGGCAAGCTCTACTTTCAGAAGAGCGATATCGATGAGTTCAAGAAGAGCGAGACCGAACTGGACGACATGCTCTTAAAGGGCGACCTCAGTTTCGCTTACAAGGTCTACGAGCGCTTCGTCGAGCGCATCGACGAAAGGCTCAAGCTGGTGGACGAATTCCTTGGGATGAAGCACGATTTCGGCGTCAAGGAATACATGGACACGGATTCGGCCAAGCTGGAATATCCGGCCGACGCCAAGGAGGCCAGCGAGCGCTGTCGCAAGCGAATCAAGCTCGATCTGCTCTTGCAGCGGCTGGGGACCAAGCCAGTGCCCGATGACGAGGCCCGCAAGAAGGTTCGCGACCGCTATCGCAACTTCGCCAAGCGCGTCCGTCAACTCGACAATTACGATCTCATGGAGATGTACCTGTCCGCCTTCGCAGCCAGCCTCGATCCGCATTCGTCATACTTGTCGCCCACCACGCTTGAGGATTTCACGATCTCGATGCGCCTTCAGCTTGAAGGCATCGGGGCCGTGCTGCGCGAGGAGGGAGGCAACACCATCGTGGTGGAAGTGGTGCCCGGCGGGGCGGCCGCCAAGGATGGCCGGCTCAAGGCCAACGACAAGATCATCGGCGTCGCCCAGTCCGACGGTAAGTTCGTGGACGTCGTCGACATGAAGCTGCGCGACGTCGTCAAGCAGATTCGCGGCGCCAAGGGAACCAAGGTCGAACTCAAGGTTGTCCCGGCCGGTAAGATCGAGCCGACGATCTATGCCCTCACCCGGCAAAAGATCGAGATCAAGTCGCAGGCTGCTCGCTACGATATCGTCGAGGACGGCAAGAAGCCGGACGGCACGCCCTATCGCATCGGCGTCATTGATCTGCCGTCGTTTTACGCCAATCCCGCCAAGGACGTGAGTGAAGTCAAGAGTGCCAGCAAGGATATCCGCCGAATCTTGAAGGAAATGAGCACCAAGAAGGTAGACGGCGTGATCCTGGACATGCGCCGCAACCCGGGAGGATTCCTTGCCGAGGCCGTCGCCCTGGCCGGGCTGTTCATCGACAAGGGCCCGATCGTGCAGGTCAAGGACCCGCAGCAGAGCATTCAGCGGCATGACGATCCGGAAGCGGGCATGGTCTACGACGGCCCGCTGATGGTGTTGACCAGTCGGTCGAGCGCGAGCGCTTCGGAAATTGTAGCGGCCGCCCTGCAAGATTACGGTCGGGCCATCGTCGTCGGCGACCCGGCCACGCATGGCAAGGGGACCGTTCAGGCCGTTATCGACCTTGGCGAACAGGTACCGAATTCCCCCAAGCTCGGCGCCCTGCGCTTGACCTTGCAGCAGTTCTATCGCGTCAACGGTGACAGCACACAGAATCGCGGCGTCGCCTCGGATATCGTCTTGCCCTCGCTCACCGAGCATCTGTCCACGCCGGAAAAGGACATGGAAAATGCCCTGGCTTTCGACCAGGTAAAGCCGGCCACGTTCAAGTCGGCGAACATGATCTCCGCCGAGTTGAAGGCGAACTTGAAGGCACGTTCTGCCGCCCGTGTGCAGGCTTCCAAGGAATTCGCCAAGCTGGCACGCGACATCGACCGCGTCAAGATGCTCCGCGACCGTAAGAAGATGCCCTTGAGCGAGCAGGAACTGAAAGAGCAGATGGGCAAGGAGGACGACCCGGATCAACCCAAGAAAGATGACGACGGCGAAAAGGGAGTCTACAAGTTCCGCCGCAACTTCTTCAACAACGAGATCCTCAAGATCATGGAGGATCTATTGCAAAACAAGTCGCCGGCTGCGCCGCAAGGACAGGGACGCTTGCATCGCCGCCTGGAGTCGTCAACAGCCATCCTGGGTCGCAGCGCCTTGGCAGCGCCGTGAAGCAGAGCCCGTGTGCCACAGCAGAATGCCGTTCTTACGCCGCTTTGATGGGCATGTCCGACGGCTTTGCAAGGCGTCCGGTCAGCTTGCCGATCAATCGCCGTGTGCGTCCGAACCAGTCCGCGTCCGTCTGCAAGAGCGCCGGTCGACGATCCGACAGGTTCGGCCGGAAAACCATCAACATCAGCAGCGGCAGATACCAGAGGACATAAACACCCCCTTGGTCCGCGTACCAGAACTGAATACCGATGAGCACGGCGGCCGAAAGCGCGATGACATGCGCGAGACTCTTGGGCGCCGGCCAGAACGCTGTCGTGATGACGAAGGCCAGATAGGCGATGAAGATGGGAATTCGATAGGCCCAGTGCACTCCCGTCCAGAAGCCTTCCGTTGTCGGCACGCGCCACGGTTGCCAGCCCGCCAGCGACAGACCCTCTCGCAGGATGCGTGAGAGGTCCTCCATTGAAAAGATGACCAGTGCGATGGCTGCGAGCCCCAGGCCTACGGTGAAGAGATAGCCACTCAGAAAGCGGAGGACCCCGCGACGCCAGTAGAAGCTGATCCAGATCGGCAACAGCAGCGCCGGCACATACGCAGTCACGCTCGCCAGGCCGAGCAACATGCCTGATAGCCGCGGCATGCGGTAGGCGGCGATGGCCCAGACGACCAGCGCCATGGGCCAGACGTGATGCGCCTGGCCGACGTGCATGCCTGTGTAGGGCAACATGAGATAGAATGTGGCCGCCGCCATGCCGGCGGATGCGTCCTGAAAATGCCGGTAGCCGATGACGACCAGACCGATTACCACGGCCAGGTGACAAAGGACGGCGAGCGAGCGCGTGGACCAGTAGCGCAGGGCAGATTCCAGCGATCCCTGGGCCAGGGCCAGCGCCGTCGTCTCCGGTCCAATCGGCTTCGCTTGCTTTTCAACGACGGACTTGTGGGGCGGCGGCACACTGCCCCCTTGCGTTCGCTCGGGGCGAAAAGCAACCGCCATCAGGCAGACGAACAGCGCTCCGGCAAACCATGCCAGTCCGCCAAGAGTGAGGTTTGGCGTCAACGCCGGCCGGCTGACGAGCGCCAGGTCAACCAGACAGCGGATCATGAGAATCGCGGATCCGGCCAGCAACCACAGATAGCCCCACCACAACCAGCTGGAAGCGAAGAGCAGCGGATCGGCGGCGAACGTGCTGGCGACCGCGGCCGATGCCCCGCCATCGAAACTGGTGCCGGCGCTGACTGCGACCAGTCGTGCCGCCGCCAGCGCCGGCTCGCGCTCCGGTAACACCACGTTTGGCTTGGCTTCCAGCAGCAGCAAGAATCCCGGAACCAGCAAGAACATCAGAATGACATCGAGATTGCGGAAGCTCAGCACGCGCCCGAACTTGAAGAATAATGCGATCGCCAGCAGAAACGAGAAGTAAAACCACGTCGTTCCGTTGGGCAGATTGAACTCGAGGAATACCGAGGCGGCGAACGGCATGGTCAATTCCCGTGCGTCTGTCGAGCGTCACGCTCGACGCGGGGCGAATCCCTTTATTTAACCCGGAAATCGGCAGCGTCAAGTGCCGGGGAAGACGACGGCTTCCCTGATTCGGGCCGTCGTTTCCGTCGCCTGGCTGCGTCCTTGCAGCCTGTGTCGCCATGCCTCGTCTCGTTCCGCGTGTTCCAGCGACAGCCAGACCGGTTTGAGCATGTCCGGATCATCGGACCGGCGCGGGAAGAGGTGCCAGTGCAGATGGGGAACCTGGTTACCCAGGAGTTCGTAATTCATTTTCCGCGGCTTGAACGCCGCTTCGATCGCGCGCGCCAGCACGCACATTTCCTCGAAGTATGCATGCCTTTCGGCGTGCCCAAGCTGACTGAGCTCGGTCACGTGACGTCGGGCGATCAAGATGCAATATCCCTGATAGTATTGCCAGGGACCAAGCAGGGCTACCGAATGGGGAAAAATCCAGACAACTTCCTCATCCGGCAAGTCGTCGAGACGCGCCAGCTTATCGCAAAAGTAGCATGGTTCGGGCTGGTTATCCGTCACCGGCCGACTCCAAGGTAAGGCTGGTTGTTGCAATGCTACCAGTCGCCGCCGCCGCCGCCACCCCAGTCGCCACCACCGCCACCCCAGTCGCCACCGCCACCGCCCCAGTCTCCGCCGGCATCGCCGCCGCCACCGCCGGCGTTGTCCCAATCGCCACCGGCACCCGTGTAGTCGGTGTCGCCCGCGCCGGTGCCACCGCTATCGCCATAGGCTTGGGATCCCCCGCCGGAACCGCCGCCGAACATGTTGTGATAGAGCCAGTTGCCAGCCATGGCGCCAAACAAGCCGCCGAGCAAGCCGGTCATGAATCCTCCCCCACCGCCGCCACCCATCCCTGCTCCGGCGCCGGCCGCCCCGCGTCCGGACATGCCGCGAATCAATCCGACGATCAGCCAGATGACCAGAATGACCGCGAGGCCGATGCAGATGATGCCGCCCCAGTTCACCTCCGGCTTGCCGCCAGCGCCGCCGCGACCGGGAAGCGCCGGTGCGGCGGGAGAATTGCGGGCCGCTGCTGGATTGGCCACAAGCTCGTCGCGGATTATCGTGACGCCCTTGAGGAATCCGCCGGCAAAATCGTCCTTCTTGAAATGCGCCCACATGGCATCACGCACCTTTGTCTCGATCGGCAAGGCGCGATCCGTCTTGTTGTCTTCCAGAACTTCCAGTGATGTAAACGGCGATTTATTCGCAAAGATATAGAAGCCATTCACGCGATTGCTCTTCGCTTGCCCTCTGGCTCGTTCAAAGAAATATCGCTTACGCTCGTCCGGGCTCATGGACTTGACCCGGGCCACGTCTGCGGGCGGCACGGATGAAAACGTCTCAATCAACACTTCCTTGCCAAAACGCTGGTCGATCTCGCGGATCGTGGCGTTGATCTTATCCAGAACGGCCTTATCCTTGATCAAGTCCGCCTGATCGCGCACCGTGTAGACGCGGGCCATGGCCGAGCCGGCGGTTGCCAGTCCCGCCAGCACCGACAGTGTGCAGCACACCAGTGCATAGCAGCTCTTCCGCCTCATGGAGTACTTCTCCTAAGATAGACAGGGGTTACCCGACCTTGTCCTAATTATCCGCGATTCCGCCCCGCTTGGAAAGGGGTCGACGAGGGCGGGAATACGGATTGTCCTATGTTTTTCAACTCGTTCCAGGCTCTGCCCGGGAATGCACTGCCTGGGTGGCTCAGCTTTCAGTCTGACAGTGTCCGCGCCAGAGCCTCACGGACCGTGCATTCCCAGGTTCAGCCTGGAGCGCGAGATCCCGCCTGAAAGGTACTTCGATGGAAATGTCCATTCATTCAACGACCATCCTGGCGGTGCGGCACAAGGACAAGACAGCCATCGGCGGCGACGGACAGGTCACGCTCGGCACTGTTGTCATGAAGAGCGATGCCCACAAGATTCGCCGGTTGCACGGTGGCAAGGTCATCACCGGTTTCGCCGGCGCCTCGGCCGACGCCTTCGCGCTTCTGGAGCGTTTCGAGGCGAAGCTCAAGGACCACCAGGGCAGCGTGCCGCGCGCCGCCACCGAGCTGGCCAAGGACTGGCGCATGGACCGCAGCCTGCGCCGGCTGGAAGCCATGCTCGTGGTTGCCGACAAGGAGCACCTGCTGTTGCTGAGCGGCAACGGCGATGTGATTCAGCCGACCGACGGCATAGCGGCCATCGGCTCGGGGGGGGCTTACGCACAAGCTGCGGCCCGCGCGCTGGCCCTCCATTCGTCCCTTCGCGCCATGGACATCGTCCGTGCCGCCCTTGGGATCGCTGCCGATCTGTGCATTTACACCAATCGCAACATCGAGGTCGAGGAGATTTGACCTTGCGGACTGTTGGGAGGAGTCGCCATGCGGCCGTTTCCATGAATAGACCCGTTTCTGACGCGTGCTGCTCCCGACGTTGCCCTGTCGCCGCGCGAAGCCGCCTGGGCGAATAGAATCTTGAAAGACGCCGGTTTGCGCTGATTCAACAAGAGGATTACCCGTGGCAGACAACCTGACGCCGCGCCAGATCGTGGCGGAGCTGGATCGATACATCGTGGGGCAGGACGCGGCCAAGCGTGCCGTGGCCATCGCCATCCGCAATCGCTGGCGACGCCAGCAGCTGACGCCGGAGATGCGCAAGGATGTCACGCCCAAGAACATCATCATGATCGGCCCGACCGGCGTGGGTAAGACGGAAATCGCCCGCCGGCTGGCGCAACTGGTCGGCGCTCCATTCCTCAAGGTCGAAGCCACCAAGTACACCGAGGTCGGCTACCATGGTCGTGATGTCGAGAGCATGATCCGCGACCTAACCGAAGTCGCCATCGGCATGGTCCGCCAGGAGCAACGGCAAGTCGTCGAGATCAAGGCCAAGGAGCGCGTCAACGAACGGCTGCTCGATCTCCTCGTCCCTGGCTCGGCCAACCTCGACGCCGATACTCCTGACGGAGAAGAGGACGCCGAACGCATCAAGCGCACCCGCGAGAAACTCCGCGCCCGCCTGGAGGCCGGCGAGCTGGAAGACAAGATGGTCGAGCTCAATGTCGATCAGAAGGCCGTCCCGGTGCAGATCTTCTCCAATCTCGGCATGGAGCAGATGGACGTCGACTTCCAGAGCATGTTCGAGCGCATCATGCCGCGACAGAGCCAGCAACGGCAGCTGCCCATCAAGGAAGCCCGCCGCGCCCTGCTGGAGCAGGAGACCGAGGCCCTCATCGATCGCCAGGTCGTCAGCGAGAAGGCAGTCGAGCTGGTCGAGAACCAGGGGATGATCTTCCTCGATGAACTCGACAAGATTTGCGGCCCGCAATCATCGCACGGACCGGACGTTTCGCGCCAGGGCGTCCAGCGTGACTTGCTGCCGGTCGTCGAGGGGACGACCGTCAACACGCGCTACGGCGCGGTGCGGTCCGATCACATCCTCTTCATCGCTGCGGGCGCGTTTCACACATCGAAGCCAGCGGACCTGATGCCGGAGCTGCAGGGCCGCTTTCCCATTCGCGTCGAGCTGACCGACCTCAAGAAGGAGGATTTCCTGCGCATCCTCACTGAGCCCAAGCACGCACTGACAAAGCAATACTCCGAACTGCTGGCGACGGAGGGGGTGACTCTCGAGTACACGTCCGACGGCATCGAGGCGCTCGCCGACATTGCCTTCGAGGTCAATCGCACCAGCCAGAACATCGGCGCCCGCCGGCTACACACCATCCTGGAGCGTGTCGTCGAGGAAATCAGCTTCGAGGGCCCCGACCTCAAGAAGAAGAAGGTCACGATCGACGCCGCCTACGTCCGCAGTCAGCTCGATGCGATCATCGAGCACGAGGATTTGAGCAAGTTCATCCTGTGATGCGGACAAGTCAAGCGAAGAGCCGGATCGCGGCTGGCAGGCACGTCGCAACTGTCAATGTCCGCCAGCTGCCGGCTCGCCAGCCGGCCGTGTACGTCCGCGACTGCTCCAAACGAAGTACACCGGAATACCCGTCAGCACGATAATCAATCCCGGCCAGGTGAATTTCGGCTTCACCAGCAGCAAGTCCACCATGATCGCCGCGCACAGGATTACGTAGAGCGCCGGCATGTAAGGATAGGCGAACGCGCGGTAGGGCCGTTCGGCGTCGGGCAACTTGTGCCGCAGGATAAACAGCCCGGCAACCGTCAGCACGTAAAAAACCAGCACCGCGAAAATGACGAAGTCCAGCAGGTCGTCATAGGTACCCGAAAAGACGAGCAAGATGGACCAGATCCCCTGGAGACACAATCCGACGGCCGGCACACCCCGGTGGTTCAGGACACCGACGCGTTGAAAGAAGAGGTTGTCGCGGGCCATCACGTAGTAGAGCCGGGCGCCCATCAGCACCATGCCGTTGATCGAGCCAAACGTCGAGATCATGACGGCGATGGCCATCAAGAACGGTCCATAGTTCGGCCGCCACAGCTCCATGACGGCGGTGGCGACGCGCTCGTCCCGGGCATGGGCGATGCCGCGCTCCAGTACGGTCGCATCTTTCAGCACGGCCTCGAGCTTCGCTGCGGCTTCCTTGGCGGCCTCTGGCTGGCCCGAGTCCTTGAGCTGGTCGATCTGCGCCTCGAGCGCGATCACCTGCCGGTTCAGGTCGCGATCGCCGCGTACGGGCAGCGCGGACAGGTACGCCAGATTGGCGAGCAGATAGAGCACGATGACGATGCCGGGCCCAAGGATGAGCGACAACGCAAGATTGCGGCGCGGATTGCGGATCTCGCCCGCGGTGAAGGTGATGTTGTTCCAGGCATCGGAAGAGAAGAGGGCGCCGACCATGGCGCCGCCCATGACCATGAGAGCGGCTGCCAGCCAGCCGACGTTCATCCGGCTGGAAACCTTCTGAAAGGCGGGTGTTTCTTCGATGCCATCCCACAAGTCGGCCGTGTTCGCCTGCCAGGCCACGGCGCTGTGAACCAGGAACAGGCCGACGATGATGAGACCGATCAGCGCCGCCGTCTTGGCGACAGTGAACAGGTTCTGCACGACCTTGCCTTCCTGCACGCCCCTGCAATTGAGCGCCGTGAGGAAGATGATGACGATGACTCCCACGAGTTGCCCCATCGAGATCGTGAAGTCCTTCATCGCGAAAATCGGGTCCTCGATCCACGGCAGCGACAGCTGCAGGTTGACGCCTTCGATTCTCAGAATGATGTTGCTCGTGCCCAGGAACGGCACCAGCACGCCGAGGAAGCGGGCGAAGACGACGGCCACCGCCGCGATCGAGCCGGTCTGGATGACGAGGAAGCAGGTCCAGCCGTACAGGAAGCCCCACAGCGGGCTATAGGCCTCGCGGAGAAAGACGTATTGCCCGCCGGCATGCGGCATCATGGCGGCCAGCTCGGCATAGCTGAGCGCGCCCATGATGGTCATGGCCCCGGCCAGCACCCACACCGCCATCAGCCAGCCCGCCGTGCCCACTTCCTGGCAGATCGAACGCGACACGACGAAGATGCCCGAACCGATCATCGTGCCGACGATGAGCATGGTGGCATCGAACAGGCCGATGCGCCGTTGAAAGCCGGCGTCGGCGTCACTGCCTGGGGCGGCAAATGGATTGCTGCTCATGCGCCGCTTGCTCCATCCTTGCTTCCGTTCTTCAGCATGCCGCCCGGCGAGGCGCCGTGCGTGCTGATCTCGCCGCGGAGTTCCTTGCCGAGGGTGCTATTGTGACGCCCGTAGAAGAAGTAGATCACCATGCCCAGGGCCAGCCAGCCGAACAGACGATACCAGTTGTCCGCCGGCAGAGATAGCATCAGCACCAGGCACGTCGCCATCCCCAGCAACGGCACAACGGGAACGAAAGGGCAACGGAACGGTCGTGCTGCCTCGGGAGCGATGCGCCGCATGAGAAGCACGGCGGCGCAGACGATGACGAAAGCGAACAAGGTGCCGATGTTCGTCAAGTGCAGCAAAGCGTCGATGGGCAGGAACCCCGCGAGGACAGACACGAACGACCCGATCAGGATCGTGCTCTTCCATGGGGTACGGAAGCGGGGGTGCACATCGGCGAAAAACTTGGTGGGCACCAGGCCGTCGCGAGCCATCGCCAGGAAAACGCGCGGGGCACTGAGCATCATGACCAGCAGGACGGAGGTGATGCCGGCCACGCCCGCCGCGGCGATGATGAATTCCGCCCACGGCAGGTTGACTCGCTGAAAGGCGTCGGAAACCCCAGCGTCCTTGCTCAAGTCCTGATATGAAACCATGCCAGTCAGGACGGCGACAACGGCGATGTACAGCAACGTGCAGATGAGCAAGGATGCAATGATGCCAATAGGAACGTCGCGCTGCGGATGGATCGCTTCCTCCGCGTGGGTCGAAACGGAATCGAAGCCGATGTAGGCAAAGAAGATGATGGCTGCACCCGCGAGCATTCCCACCGGTTCGCCGCCCGCATTGGTCTCGCCAAGCACCGGGATGCCGAAGAAGCTCACACCGGTCCAGCCGAAAGGTGCGAATGGCTGCCAGTTGTCTGGATTGATGTAGAAGGCTCCTACCAGGATCACGAACAGCACGGCAGCCACCTTGATGAAAACCATCAAGGCATTGAAACCGGCGCTTTCCGATATGCCCTTGACCAGGATGATGGTCACGACGAAGACGATCATGATGGCTGGCAGGTTGATGATCGTCTGTTGCCGATCTTGCAGCCTCGCCTCGACGGCCTGATCGCCAACCTTGCCCACGGACGTGCCATCGCTGGTGCGCACCCAGTGAATCTCGTCTTTCTTCTGTGCGCTTCCGTCGGCATTCTTCTTTCCGGTCGGTACCCGGACAACCTTCTGGGTAACGGAATCACCCTGGTGCCTGGCAAGAACACTGGGCAGAAAATGTCCTTCGTCGTACTTGTAGGGGGCTCCCGAGAATGCTACTGGAACGACAATCCCGAACTTCAACAGGACACTCTGGAAATACCCCGACCAGCCGTTGGCGACGGTAGCCGCTCCCACAGCATACTCCAGCACCAGGTCCCAGCCGATGATCCAGGCGAAAAGTTCCCCAAGGGTCGTGTAAGCATAGGTGTAAGCGCTACCAGCCACCGGGGCCATCGAGGCAAATTCCGCGTAACATAGAGCCGCGAAAATGCACGTCACCCCAGCCACGACATAGGAAATCATGAGCGCCGGTCCCGCAACGGACTTCGCGGCTGCGCCCGTGGCGACAAAAATACCCGCGCCAATTACCGCGCCCACCCCCAGGCTTGTCAACGTCACCGGACCCAGCACGCGCTTCAGGCGGTGGTCGCCGGCCATCTCGTCCAGGAGGTCCTTCAACTTCTTCTTCGCGAAAAGCTGGCTCAAGTTCGACCTACTTTCTCGTAGGACAAGCGGCTCGCTTGTCTGGACGTCTGGTCAAGCGAGCCGCTTGCCTTGAGATGACTCGCCATTGCTAACCATTCTTGCTATCGACAATAAGTGTCACCGGGCCGTCGTTTACCAGATTGACTTGCATGTCGGCGCCGAACTTCCCTGTCGCAGTCGGGATGCCCAGGGCGCGGATAGCGTCGATGAACGCCTCGTACAGCGGGATCGCCGTCTCCGGGGGAGCGGAGTCGATGAAGCTGGGGCGGCGGCCCTTGCGGCAATCGCCGTACAGCGTGAACTGGCTGACCACCAGCACGTCTCCCTTCGCCTCGGTCACGTCACGGTTCATCTTGCCGTGCTCATCGGCGAAGATTCGCAGACCAACGACCTTTTCCGCAAGCCAGCGAGCGTCGGCGACGCGATCGCCGATCTTGATGCCGAGCAGGATGAGCAATCCACATCCCACCCGGCCCACGACCTCGCCGCCGATCTCAACACTGGCCTCGCTGACTCGCTGCACCACGGCACGCATCGTCGGCCACCAAGCATTTAAATAGTTGCAATCGCCAGGACAGGTAATACAATAGATGTCCGCGGAGCGAACGCAACGGTCGTGTGCCCAAAATCTTGCCGAGCCCGTCATGGACCTGCTCGCCCACATGCGCAGCCTGGGAATTGTCGGCGCCGATGAGCCTGAAACCCTTCGAACGGTGGAAGGTCTGGCGCGGGCGACACCTGAACCGCGCGCCCTCGCCAAGCAGCTGTTGCAGCGCGAGATTCTGACTCCATTCCAGGCCAATCAGATTTTCACAGGCAAGGCCGCGACTCTCAGCGTCGGCCGCTATCTGGTCCTGGATCGCCTCGGCGAAGGCGGCATGGGCAAGGTATACAAGGCCCGCGACCGCAAACTGCATCGCGTTGTTGCACTGAAGGTCATTCATCCGGAACGCCTGGCGAACAGGACCGCTGTCGATCGCTTTCTCCGCGAGATCCAGGCAGTAGCCAAGCTTTCGCATCCAAATATCGTCTGGGCGTTCGACGCCGACGCCGCCGGCGACATGCATTACTTCGCGATGCAATTCGTCCCTGGCATCGATCTGGCCAAGCTGGTTCGACAAAACGGGCCGCTCGACGTGATCCATGCTTGCGACTACATGCGGCAAGCCGCCCGGGGGTTGCAGCACATCGCCGATCACGGCATGGTCCATCGCGACATCAAGCCGAGCAACCTGCTCATCGTCACCGACAAACAGGCGTCAGGTAAGGGGGCATCGGGCAAGGGGGAAAGCGGTGTATTGACGAAGGTCAAGACACACCTGGTCAAGATTGTTGACCTGGGGCTAACACGCTTGTCACTTGACACCAACAACGCCGAGAGCGCGTTGACACAATCGGGCACGATGATGGGGACGCCGGATTACATGGCTCCCGAACAAGCGCGTAATAGCCATGCGACTGATATCCGCGGCGACATCTACAGCTTGGGCTGCACACTCTTCTTCGCGCTGATCGGCCGGCCTCCCTTCGGAGGCGTCACCTACGTGCAGAAGATCATGCATCATCAGCTTGACCCGGTTGAAGCAGTGGACCAGTTGCGACCCGGGATTCCGCCAACCTTGACGGCCGTCATTCAGCGCATGATGGCCAAGAATCCTGAGGAGCGCTATCAGTCTCCAGCCATCGTCGCCCAGGTGCTGGAACCGTTTACTCTTGGCTCTGTCGTTCCAGTTGCCCTGCCTGTAGGCGAAGTGCCAGCGCCCGCTCAGGCTGCCAAGCCCACGGAGCCAATGTTTCAGTTCGCAGACACACACGTGG